>JAHEJP010000057.1 GCA_024638855.1 Chloroflexota bacterium | reverse complement strand
GCGCTGGAAAATCTACATTCATCAAAATACTTTCAGGAGCCTATAGGCCAGATGAAGGGGCTATCACCATTGGCGATCAAGCGTATTCACACCTGACGCCTGCACTCGCTCAAGAAAAGGGAATCCGAACGATCTACCAAGAAATCGCCCTGGCCCCGGCCATGACCGTGGCTGAAAATATCTTTATGGGCAAGGAGCCAAAAACTCGATTGGGTATGATCGACTATCCCAGTCTCAATCAGCAGTCAAAGAACTTGTTAGATAACCTGCAAATCGACTTGGATGTAAAAGCCTTGGTTGGAAAACTAAATGTGGCCGAAAAACAATCGGTTCAAATTGCCAAGGCGATGACCGACGAGTCAAAAATCTTTATTTTGGATGAACCAACAGCATCCTACGGTTCAAGCGAGATCAGTAACTTGCTTGAGTTGGTAAAAGGCGTTGCGGCCCGAGGTGTTGGCGTTATCTATATCTCTCACCACTTGGATGAAGTTTTTAAGATCCATGACCGCATCACCATTTTACGAGATGGAAGAAAGGTTGTTACCCACGGGAAAGACGAGGTTACCGAGGAAACCATCATCAGCGAAATGGTCGGCAGAGATTTGAGCCAGTTCTATGCTCGCGAAAAGGTGGAGATCGATTATTCGAAATCGATTGAATTCAAAAATATATCAGGCGGCCAGGTGAAAGATATTTCATTCACAGCCTATAAGGGAGAGATTGTCGGTTTTGCCGGCATGGTTGGTTCCGGCCGGACGGACCTGGTCAGGGCGATCTTCGGGGCAAGTGCGAACTCGAGTGGCGAAGTATCCATTGAGGGAAATCAAATCGCCGTCGGCAAACCATCACAGGCAATCCGGGGTGGTCTGTCACTGCTTCCTGAGGATAGACAGAGATCTGGTTTGGTGCTTGATCACCAGTTGAAATGGAATGTTTCCCTTGTTGGACTGATGGAATCAAAGGGTCAATTTATCAACGAGAGGAACGAAAAGGAAAAAGTCAAACACTATGTAGAGACCCTCAATATCAAGACGCCGAGCTTAGAGCAAGCGGTTAAAAATCTGTCCGGTGGCAACCAGCAGAAAGTTGTGTTGGCAAAATGGCTTTACGCCGAATCCAATGTGATTATCTTCGACGAACCCACTCGTGGCATCGATATCGGCGCTAAAGAAGAGATTTACAAATTAATGGTCGAGCTTGCCAGAGAAGGAAGATATATCCTGATGGTATCTTCTGATATGCCGGAACTAATCGCCATGTGTGACCGAGTGATCGTCATGCGAAAGGGGAAAATTGCGACCGAGCTAGACCGGGAAAACGTTAGCGAAGAAAAAATCCTAACCTACTCTATAGGAGGTACCCTTTGACCTCGCGTACCAGAGAAAGACCCCGTTTAAATGTCTCTTGGATAAATGACAACAACATATCCGTGATTTACTTGTTGGGAATTGTCCTGGCTGCCATTGTATTAATGTCATTCCTCGACGAAAAATTTCTTACTGTCGGCAACATCTTTAACGTTCTAAACCAGCAATCAACGCTGGGCATTGCCACGATTGGCGTGGCCATCGCCTTGTTCGCTGGATGTATCGATCTGACCGTGGGCAATGTGTTGGCTACCACGGCCGCCATCGCGGCCCTGGCGCTGCGTTCCGGCATGAGCGACGGTTGGGTTATCTTGTTGACCTGTAGCGCAGGACTGGCCTTCGGATTGATCAATGGCGTCATCGTCGTCAAATCGCGAATTGACACATTCATCGCTACCCTGGGTTTGTTGTCCATTTACCAGGGCCTGGCATTGATCATTCCTCAGGGGAACAATGTTTACCTGGAAGGCAGATTCGGCTGGTTTGGCACCTACAAGGTATTTGGCGTTATTCCATTACCGGTCATTTACTTTGTCACCTTGACCATCGTGGCCTATTTTGTCACCCGCTATACTCAATTTGGCCGCAAGTTATACTCTATCGGCGGCAATTCGGAAGCCGCCTTCTTGGCCGGCATCAACCTGGGCCTGAACAAGACACTTGCCTACGGGATCAGCGGTTTTTGCGCCGCGTTTACCTCGTTAATTGTTATCTCTAGAGTTGGACAATCCACGCCGGCTATGGGCGCCCAATATCCTCTAGAAACGATTGCCGCGGCCGTCATCGGTGGCGTTTCGCTCTCCGGAGGAAAGGGAACCATTCCCGGCGTATTTATGGGCGTTATTCTTCTGGGACTCATTCGCAACTCGCTAAATATCCTCCGTGTCCCATCTTTTTATCAATACATTATGCTCGGCGCTGTGATTATCATCGCCGTTACAATAAGTAACTACGGGTCCATTCGGA
The DNA here is from genome assembly GCA_024638855.1 of Chloroflexota bacterium. GTDB lineage: Bacteria > Chloroflexota > Anaerolineae > Promineifilales > Promineifilaceae > UBA11865. The sequence goes on along the minus strand of JAHEJP010000057.1, from coordinate 16,204 downwards.
AATCCGGAAGCCCTGGTTAAGTTTTCTTTTGGGTTTGATTAGTGAAAAGGAGAAGGTTCATGAAACTGTTAAGAAGAGTTTTTGTTCTGATGTTGGTGTTGTTGATGGTAGTGGTGTTAGCTGCTTGTCAATCGGACACGGACACCGCGTCTGATAATAGTGAGGAGGCGGCGGCCACAACCGCTCCAGAAAGCGTTGAGGAAGAAGAAGCGGAAGCGCCTGCCGAAGAAAGTGAGGAAATGGCTGAAAAACCCACTTTCAAAATCGGCTATATCCAGGCTTCGTCCGATGCATATTATCAGATGCAGGCCGATGCGGCCCAATTGGTCGTCGATCACATCAACGAAAATGAAGATTACAATGTCGAAATGACGGTGGTTCTTTCCGAAGGACAAGCGGAAAAGGAACTAGCCAATATTGAAGACTTCATCGCTCAAAATTACGACGCGATCATCGACTTCACTTTTGCCGCCGAAACGGCACAAAGAGGCGCGCAGTTGGCCAATGAAGCCGGCATCCCCTTCTTTGTCGTAGGTTCAACCGCGGCCGACGGGCCGGGGCAAGTGACCTCGACGGTCAAGGGCGACTTTGGGGTCATGGGTGGCATGATCGGCTCCTATATCGCCGACAACTATCCTGATTCTAATGTCGCCATCGTAGAGGGCGCGCTGGGTCAAGGCATCGTCGAGTTGTTCGAAGAGGGCTTCGAGGAGAATCTTGGCCCGGGTAACGCGATCGTTCAGAAGGCGCCGGCTGATTGGAATGCCGAGAAAGCGCAAAATATCATGAACGATTGGCTGACAAACTATGACGGCGAATTCGACATGGTGTACGCCATGAACGCCGACATCTACCTGGGCGTCGTACGGGCCTTGGAAGATGCTGGTTTGTTGAATGATCCCATCAAGATCATCACCCACAACGGCCGGCCGGAAGATTTCGAAGGCGTGATGGAGGGCAAGGCAATCGCCACCAATTCCAACTCGCCCACTTATGAATCCGGCGTTCTGATGAAAGTCGTCACCACCCATCTCCTGGGCGAAACGGTGCCTGAGCTGGTCATCACTCCGGCGACGATGGTGGACATAGATACCCCCGAGAATTTGCTCGGTTGGGAGCTCGACAAAGGCGTCGTCGCTTTTGAAGAGTATGTGATCGGTGAAGGGGCAGAAGCGGAAGCGCCTGCTGAAGAAAGTGAAGAAATGGCCGAAAAACCCATTTTCAAAATCGGCTATATCCAGGCTTCGTCCGATGCATACTATCAGATGCAGGCCGATGCAGCCCAATTGGTCATTGATTACATCAATGAAAATGAAGACTTCGAAGTCGAAATGACGGTGGTTCTTTCCGAAGGACAAGCGGAAAAGGAACTAGCCAATATTGAAGACTTCATCGCCCAAGATTATGATGCGATCATCGACTTCACTTTTGCCGCCGAAACGGCACAAAGAGGCGCGCAGTTGGCCAATGAAGCCGGCATCCCCTTCTTTGTCGTAGGTTCAACCGCGGCCGACGGGCCGGGGCAAGTGACCTCGACGGTCAAGGGCGACTTTGGGGTCATGGGTGGCATGATCGGCTCCTATATCGCCGACAACTATCCTGATTCTAATGTCGCCATCGTAGAGGGCGCGCTGGGTCAAGGCATCGTCGAGTTGTTCGAAGAGGGCTTCGAGGAGAATCTTGGCCCGGGTAACGCGATCGTTCAGAAGGCGCCGGCTGATTGGAATGCCGAGAAAGCGCAAAATATCATGAACGATTGGCTGACAAACTATGACGGCGAATTCGACATGGTGTACGCCATGAACGCCGACATCTACCTGGGCGTCGTACGGGCCTTGGAAGATGCTGGTTTGTTGAATGATCCCATCAAGATCATCACCCACAACGGCCGGCCGGAAGATTTCGAAGGCGTGATGGAGGGCAAGGCAATCGCCACCAATTCCAACTCGCCCACTTATGAATCCGGCGTTCTGATGAAAGTCGTCACCACCCATCTCCTGGGCGAAACGGTGCCTGAGCTGGTCATCACTCCGGCGACGATGGTGGACATAGATACCCCCGAGAATTTGCTCGGTTGGGAGCTCGATAAAGGTGTCGTCGCCTATCAAGAATATGAAATCGGCGAGTAATAGCCTGGCGATACGTATCGCGTAATACCTGAGCGTTGGTATTATCGGATCTAAAAACCTATCATCTCAAGCAATTTTCTTGAGATGATAGGTTGCAGTGCTAGTGCTTTGTTGAATTGGTTTTTGAACTCTTCGCGAAACACGTCATTCCCGCGTAGGTGGGAATCCATAAGACTGGATGCCTGCCAAAGTTTATCCTCACGCAGGTGGGGCAGGCATGACAGAGAAAGGATGATTGTTTAACCTTCATGTTAACAGAGTACCTGGCTGTGTGCTGGGGAAATGATATTACTTGCTTCGTCAAGAACAGATTCGTAAATATAGCCAAGTGACTACCTAATGATGCGTATAGACATGACAGACCGAGTGAGTCGGCAGAGTAAATCACCACTCTATGAGCAGATCTATCAATTATTGCGAAATAAAATCTTTGATGGTCAGTTAAGGCCTGGTGATTTATTGCCTTCTGAGGCTGAATTAGTCGAACAATATCAGGTCAGCCGGGCTACTGTGAGGCAGGCCCTAGATGAGCTAGTCAGCGATGGCTTGATCCAACGCAAGCAGGGCCGGGGGACATTTGTTTCACCGCCTAAAGTCGAACAGGGATTGGTTCGCATTGTCAGCTTTACCGAAGACATGCGCCGCCGTGGATTAGAGCCTGGTACGAAGCTGCGCTCGGCCGGATTGATCCCGGCGACTGACATTCTGGCGCGCCACTTGGAAATCCCTGTGGATGAGCCACTGGCAAAAATCGAGCGCTTGCGTTTAGCTGACGGTGAACCGGTGAGTATTGAGATATCCTATCTCGTCCATCGCTATTGCCCCGGTATCTTGGAACAAGATTACACAAGCCAATCTCTGCGTAAAATGCTCGAAGATCAATACGGGGTCCGAATCAGCAGCGCCCGGCAATCAATTAGAGCCATTTCAGCTACCAATGACATGGCTAAAGCACTTTCAGTGGAAAATAATGTGGCCTTACTTTATATTGAGCGCATTTCCTATACTGAATATGATGTACCGATAGAATATTTGCGTTTATTCCACCGTGGCGACCGGTACACCTTGCACGGCGAGCTGCGCGGCTAAAGGTTGGCGGGGAGGGCCTATTTATATTCTTGATGCCCAGCGTTACACGTTTCTTTCCGCAATCCGGCCCAAGGAAGAGCTGGGAATTGAACTCGCCCAACACTTGCACAATACGCCTTAACCAATCACCTGCCGGATGCCCCGATCCTCAACCCACCAGATCTCCGAAGCAAAACGCTCAATGAATGCCCGGTCGTGAACCACCGCCAATACCGTGCCGGCGAAGTTGCTCAACGCTTCTTCAAACTGGCTCCGGCCGGGGATATCTAGGTGATTGATCGGTTCATCCAGCAGCAACACGTTGCAGCCCTCGACCACCATTAAGGCCAGCGCCAGCCGCGCCCTTTGGCCGAAACTTAATTGGCTATTGAGTCGCAGCGGTTCCTCGCCGCTGAACAAGAAGTAGCCCAGAAAAGTTCGTGCCGCGGTCTCATTGGCAAAGCCCCCCTGGATGCTTTCCAAGGGCGTCAAGGCCTGGTCGATCCCCGTCTGTTCCTGGCTCATGATACCCAGATGCACGCTGGGGCCGCGATTCACCCGGCCGGCCAGGGGCAGGATTTCGCCGCTGATGGTTCGTAGTAAGCTGCTCTTGCCGCTGCCGTTAGGCCCGGTGATGGTTATGCGCGCCCCGGGTTTCACTTCCAGGCGTAGATCGATCAACAGCGGTGACTCAACATCATAGCCCACGCTCAAATCTTCTAAGGTGATGACTGACCGGCCTAAGTGGTTCGTCTTGGCGAAATCGAGGCGCATATTCCGCCTGGAGGACGGCTTTTTCACCCGTTCCTCTGAATCCAGATAACGATCCAGTTTTCCTTCCCGCGCCTTGGCCTTCTTGGCCACCTTCTTGGCGATGGATTGTTGGTAATCCTTATACCCCTTCAGCTTCATCATCTCGCCGCCGATGCGCACTGAGCTGGCTTGCCGCTCGGTATATTCCGCCTGGGCTTTGGCCCGGGCGATATCCTGTTTTAAGCGACGAATTTCTTGCTGCTGATCTTTGTAAGCCACCCACTGCTTCTCCCGTTCCAACTGGACCCGATCCACGTAATCGCCATAGTTGCCGGCGTACTCTTGGACACTTTGACTCTGGGGATCCATAGCTAGGATACGGTTGACGCAGCGGTCGAGGAATGTGCGGTCATGGGAAACGATGAGCGCTGCCCCGGCGAATTTGTTCAGCCACCCCTCCAACCACTCCAACATGCCGATGTCCAGATGATTGGTCGGCTCGTCCAAGAGTAACAGTTGGGGATCGCCGAGCAGCACCAAGGCCAGGTTTAGGCGCGTTTTTTGGCCGCCGCTTAACCGGCCGACGAGTTGATCGGGCGGCACCTCGTCCAGCCCTAAGCCGGCCATGATCCGGGCCGCCCGGCCGGTATCGGCAACGCTGATCCGTCCCAGGATGGTATCGTATTGGCTCTGCAAATCAGCATCATTTGGCTGCTCGCCCAAAGCCTGGGCCAGCTTCACCAACTCCGCTTCCAGGGCGACCACATCTCCTACGGCCTGGCCCATCACGCCGGCGATAGTCGCCCTGGCATCAAGCGCAAAGCCCTGGGGTAGATAACCGAGGCGTAACCCTGGATCCAGGGTTACCTGCCCTTCATCGGCCGTTTCTTCTCCCGCTAGTAAACGCAGCAGCGTCGTCTTGCCGCAGCCGTTAGGCCCAACCAGGCCAACCCGATCGCCGGGATTGATAAAAAAAGTTGCATTTTTGAATAAAGAATTGAGGGCGAAAGATTTCGCGAGCCGGTGTGCAGTCAACATATTCACCTCCAAGTAGCCATGCCGAGGACACGACCACAGGTCAATAACGGCCATTAAGCCGCCAGATGGTCAAATTAAAGGACCGGAGAAGGTGAACTTAGTCAATCATTCCGAAAAAACCTCGCGTTTGAGTAAACCGACATTGTTTCTTCTGGAATGAACTTTGTCAGAGTCGGTTTACTTCTAGGCAATTGCGCGTACGAATTTGTACGTCATTCCATAAAGATGTACGCAATTGCACTTAGTGGGTTGTGAAACAATATTTACTGCGGCGAATAGGATACAGACGAACGGTATCCCTGTCAAATGAATTAGAATTGTCCCTAGGGTAATCATTTACTCCAATTGTCATCCTGAGCGGAGCAAAGGATCTCCCCGCAGCATCTAAGCGCGATCTGAGACTGGTCCAGTTTCGAAACTGGACCAGTCTGGAGCGCTCGCCCCTTAGACGTCAGCCGCCTTCCAATAGTAAACGAGCGGCCTGGATCACCTGGTCCACGGCCGGTACATAGGCGGCTTCCAAAACCGGGGCGGCGGGAGCCGGTGTATCCGGCGCGGCTACCCGCATGATGGGCGCGTCCAGGTGGTAAAAGACTTCCTGGCCCAAGCGGGCGGCAACTTCCGCGCCCCAACCCCCGGTGAGATTGTCTTCCTCGACGATCAAAACCCGATTACATTTTTTGACCGAGCGCAATAATGTCGCCATGTCCAAAGGGGCCAAACAACGCATATCAATAACCTCGGCCGAGATCCCTTCTTTGGCCAGCGCATCGGCCGCTGCCAGGGCCCGGTAAACCATCAGCATATTGGCCAGGATAGTCAGATCATGCCCTTCGCGCAGCACGGCCACGCTGCCTATGGGCACTTCATAAGCCGTTTCTGGTACGGACATGATTGGGTCTAACGAAGTTTTTTCTTTTCGGCCGCCTTTGCCTCCGTAGAGTAATTTGTGCTCTAAAAAAATGACTGGGTTTTCATCCCAAATGGCGGCATATAGTAGGCCCTTGGCGTCGTAAGAATTGGAGGGGCAAAGCACCTTGAGGCCGGGCGTGTGCATGAAGTAAGCTTCTGTCGATTGACTGTGTTGGGCGCCGCGGGCGCTGGCCCCCACCGGCAAGCGCAGCACCAGGGGCACCGCCACCTGGCCATCACTCATGTAATGCATTTTGGCCGCCTGGTTGATCACCTGGTCCATGCCGCAAAAGACGAAATCGCCGTACTGCATCTCGGCCACCGGCCGCATACCGGTCATGGCCGCTCCCACGGCCGCGCCGATGATCGCCGCCTCCGAAATAGGCGTATCAACCACTCGTTGGTGCCCGAATTGTTGCGACAGGCCCAGGGTCACCGTGAAGCCGCCGCCAAAACCGCCTTCAACGCCCAAATCCTCGCCGATCAAAAAGACATCGGGGTCCCGCTCCATGGCCAGGCGCATTGCATCGCGCAAGGCTTCTGCCAAGGTCATTTCCCGTTCTGGGGGATTAGGATCGCTCATGATTCACTCCGGCGGCTGGCATAGACGGACTGGTACAATTTTTCCGGGTCTGGTTCGGGCGCGGCTTGGGCTGCCTGGATGGCCGACTCTACTTCGGCCTGGCACCGTTCCTCGACGGCGATCAGGGCTTCTTCCTCCATCCCAAACGTATCGATCAGGCGTTGGCGGAAAAGGGGAATGGGGTCCCGCCCCTGCCATTGCTCCACTTCTTCCCTGCTGCGGTAGTTGCCGGGATCACCCCGGGAGTGACCCATGTAGCGATAAGTCTTGTATTCCAGCAGGGTTGGCCCGTCTCCGGCCCGGGCCCGTTCCACAGCTTCCCGGGCCGATTCATATACCGCCAGGGCGTCCATGCCGTCGACCATCCGGCCGGGCATGCCGTAAGCGGCCGCCCGGTCGGCGATGTTTTTTATCTTCATGGTGAGCGAGATATGGGTCGAGGCGGCATACTGGTTGTTCTCACATATGAAAATGACCGGTGCCTGGCGAACGGCCGCCAGGTTTAAGCCTTCATGAAAAGCGCCGATGTTGCTCGCGCCGTCGCCAAAAAAGCTGACTGCTACCCGGTCTAGGCCGCGCATCGAAAAACCCATGGCCGCCCCGACGGCGATGGGGATGTTCGCGCCGACGATGGCGTTGGAAGGTAAAAAGCCCACCGAGACGTCGGCCAGGTGCATTTGGCCGCCCTTGCCGCTCGCGCAGCCCGTGGCCTTGCCCCACAATTCGCCGGCGATGGATTCCAGGCTTACGCCCTTAGCGATGGCATGTCCTACGGGCCGGTGGGTGCTGAAGACGATGTCGTCGAGCCTGAGGGCTTCACAGACGCCGGCCGCCACCGCTTCCTGGCCCTGGTATTGGTGCAGCGTACTGGGAACCAGGCCCTGAAGAAACAATCCATAAAGGCGATCCTCGAAACGACGAATGAGGACCATCTTCCGGTACATCTCGGCCAAACGTTCGGCCGGTACAGGGTGATCAGCGATCATAGGTTTAACTCCTCAGGTGGTTCCAGGGCTAATCGATAAGGATGTTCCAACATCTCCTTCCAGGCAGCCATGAAACGGGCGGCGACGATGCCGTCCACCAGGCGATGGTCGGCCGATAACACGGCCGTCATCTGCTGCCCAGGCACGACAGCGCCATCCTGGATGAGCGGTACTTCCCGTACCGCGCCTAAGGCCAGGATACCGGCTTGGGGTGGATTGATGACGGCCGTGAAGCTGTCCAGCCCGTACATGCCCAGGTTGGTGAGGGAAAAAGTGCTGCCGCTTAATTCGTTGCTACTCAAGATCCCTTTGGCCGCCCGTTCTTTCAGCCGGCGGGTGATGGCTGCCAGCGAATAGAGATTGTGGCTTTCGGCCCCGTGGATCACGGGCACGACTATCCCTTCTTCCAGGCCCACCACCAGCCCGATGTTGATCGCTTCGAAATAGAGGATCTGCTCATCCCCGTAGGCGGCATTCAGCGAGGGAAAATCTTGCAAAGTAAGGGCCGTTGCTCGTAGACAGATGTCGGTGATGGTCGGCGCGGGCCAACCTTTGCTTTCGGCCCAACCGGCCGCTTCTTGCCGCAGGGCCATGGTCTGGCCCATGTCCAAGCTGATATTGGCGTAAAAGTGAGGCGCTTGAATTTTGCTCCTTTGGGTGCGCCGGGCAATGGCCTTTCGCATGGCCGAAGGTGCCTGGCGCCGGGCATTGGCCGCCGGAACGGCCGCGGGATGTCTTTTAGCCAGGGCCTCCTCGATATCTCGTTTCAGGATCTGGCCCAACCGGCCGCTGCCCGATAATGATGCCAAATCCAATCCCTCTGCCTGGGCCATGCGCCGGGCCAGGGGCGATATGAGTCGCCGGCCATTGGGCTCCGCTTCCGGAGTCGCCGGCGATAGGTTGATAGCCGCTGCCGGCTTCAATTCGGGCCTCCCGGCTTTGGTCGCGGGCGAGGTCAAAGCTGCCGGTAACTCTTCTTCCATGGAATCGGCCAAGATGGCTACCACGACGCCCAAAGGCACGGCCGTTTCCTCTTCGACCAGCAAAGCCCGCACCACCCCCTCGCGAAATGATTCCACTTCGACGGTGGCCTTGTCCGTCTCGACCGAATATAAAGCTTGCCCGGCTTTCACCCGCTGGCCGGGTTTGACCAGCCACTGCCTGAGAATGACGTCGCCGCCGGTGGCGCCCAGGTCGGGCACGATGATCTTAGATATCACATGATCCTCCAATCAGGCTTTTCCGGCACTGCCGAACAGGTCCATCAATTCCATGACTACCTCCTGCAGGGCCAGCCGGGCAGCGACCAATACATCTTCTTTTAGACCTGAACCGATCACTTCATAAGGATTGATACTCTCGCCGGCGGCCATGCAGGCTTCACGTAAGGCGCCAAAATAAGCTTGTTTTAGCAGACTGCTCACGTTGATCTTGCGCACGCCTAGATTGATGGCCGTGCGCAGGTCATTGCGCTGGATCGAGCTGGCCCCGTGGAGAACCAAAGGCACGTGCACCTGTTCCCTGAGTTGGCCCAATCTTTCCAGGTCGAGAGATAGGGACCGCCGGCCGTGCAGGTGCATCTGGCCTAAATTGACCGCCAGGGCATCGACGCCCGTCTCCGCCACAAAGGCGGCCGCTTCTTCGGGCCCGGTTAGGCGGGCATCGTCGTTCGCCGCGGGTAGGACCCCGCCCACACCGGCCAAAGCTCTGACTTCGCCTTCGACCGCTACCCCGCGCTCGTGGGCGATTTCGACCACCTGGCCTACTCGCTGCCGTTGAGCTGGCGGCTCCAAGGATTCATCCGAGAACATGACCAGGCTAAAACCCAGGTCGATGGCTTTAACTAGCGAATCCAGGTCCGGCGATTCATTGTAGATCAGGCCTGCCGGGACCGGTAAGGCGCGGCAGACGGCCTGACCTAAAGCGGCATAAACGCTCAATGGTTCGTTGACGACCCGCTCAGGATGGGGCAGGTAAATGCCGCTGAACCCCAACAGGGCAGGCGAGCGAGTGGCCTCGGCCGCATCGGCCACCGCCATCAGGGAAGCCATATCCCAGCATTCGAAATAGCCCACGGCATAGCCACCCTCGCCGGCCGCGGCCATCAAATCGCCGAAACTCACCAGGGGCATAAAACCGGGTCTATCATGCCAATATCTCTCCCTCTTCCAGGCCCATCCGGCGGCATAGGGAAGCCAGCGATCGTTCTTTTTCGCCTTCTCTTCTGACCCGGCCGATCCACAGCGCGCCTTCGCCCGCGGCGATGGTGCAACGACTGCGGCCGAGTTTTAGAATGGCGCCCGGCTGGCCTTCTGTGGCCTCTTTCACTGTGCCCGCCTGGCTGAAAAACAGGCGCTGCCGAGGCCGATTTCGGCCCACTCTGGCGAAACATTGGCCAGGGCTCATAGCGATATGGCGCCGGATCTTCTCGGCCGGCCAGTGCCAGTCGATGCGGAAATCATCTTCCTTAATGGACGAGAAATAAGAGTCCCTTCCGGTCGGTTGGGGAAAGCGAGGGATAGATCCTCGCTTGGCGTCGTCGACGAGCCGACCGACCAGGATCACGCTCCTGGCTATGATTCGATCGTACAAAGAGGCCACCGTATCATCGCGGCGCGTGCGCACCTTCACCTGGTAGATGATGTCGCCGGTGTCGACGCCCGGGTTCATTCTGTGAGCGGTCAACCCGGCCCAGCGCCGGCCGTCGCGTAACGTCCAAAAGACCGGGTGTTTGCCCCGGTATTCGGGTAAGAGAGAAGCGTGGAAATTGACCGCCGCCAGGCGAGGTACGGCCAGGGTAGGGGGTTTCAATATTAAACTGTAGCCGGCCGCCAGGAACAGATCTGGCGCCAGCAACCGCAACTGGGCCAGAAAACCCGGATCGCCCGGATCTGCCGGGGCCAGCGCCGGGATCCCCAGGTTATGGGCCGTGTTTACGAAATTTGGTAGACCCGCCGGCAAAGGATTGGTCGAATCTTGCCCGGTTGGCGGCACATCGACCACGGCCGCCAGCCGGCACGGCGTGGCCAACAGAGCCTGAAAGTGCCGGCCGCTGAACAGGCTCTGGGAATTGCCCCAGAAAATAACGCTAACCATCATCAGGCCCTGATAACCTTTCTACTACCAGCGTTGGGCACCATCAGGGAATCGGATCGCCTTAAAATTAGCCGCTCGTTCCTCCAATGGTTTCTCGATGGCCATACGCTCGATGGCCGAGCCCAGTTGCACGCCGTGACAATCAGTATGGGTGACCATGTATTGGGCCGTATCCGGGCCGGACAAGGCCGCGCCATGGGCCAGCAAGATCACCTCCGGCTTTTGTGTGCGGGCGAATTCATAATGCTGCCGCGACAAATCGGCCATCTCTTCGATGCCCCGGCCTTCCCCATAACCGGTCGAACCGCCGCGGGTGATGCCGGCGTGAAAGATATAGATATCCGGCGGCGCTTCGGCGAACAACCGCCGGGCGTCTTCCATATTAAAAGCGTAGCCTATGGTCAACATATCGAGATTTTGGGCGATGTTAATCATCTTCAACTCGTGTTCGTAGCCCAGCCCGGTCGCCTCAAGCGTCCGACGAAACTCGCCGTCGAACCAGGCCACGGTGGGGAAGTTATGCACCCCCGAATAACCGATGTGCTTCAGATCTTCCAAATAGAGCTGCATATCACGCAGCGGGTCGACGCCGGCTACCCCGGCGATGACCGGAACCTCCTTGACCTGGGGCAATACTTCACGCTTGCCAATATTGTAGATCAACTCGTTGTTATCCATGATAGGCAACATCCCGGCCAGCGAGCCATAGCCCTGCATCCGGAAATAGCCGGTGTTGTAGACGCCCAGGATATCAATGCCACCTCGTTCGATGAACTTGGCCGCGATGCCGTTGCCGGCCCCGGTCATGACCAGCGGTCTGGGGCGCTTGATCTCTGTCCAGAGACGATCTAAAAATGCTCCTCGCGTATATCGTTTAGCCATGGACTTTCTCCTTATAAACCCTGCCGGTTGTGCTTTTTAATTAGTTGAATCAATCGTTGGCTAGCCTCGACGGCGAAGGCCGGATCGTCGATATGGGTATCCCGTTCCAGGACAATGATATTGTTTGGCAGATTGGCCTTCAGAGCGTCGACGAACGCCTGGTCGGCCGCGGGGTCGTAAAAACCCCCGCCCTCGACGGCGTAGCTGTCATAACCCCCTGTGGGGATCATGAAGATAGCTTCTTCTTTGGTATGGCTCAGGCGACGGGCAAGCTCCCGGCCGACCTCGGCCATCTCTTCGGCGTTGAGCCTGACATCAGTGATCTGCGGGCTGTGGCGGATCAGGGTGCGCGTATTGAAAGGGGGCGGCACCGTCTCTGGCTCGTTAAAGACCAGCACCTCGATGGCGCCTGGGCACAAGACCTGGGGCAAGCCCAAGCGGCCGGCCGTGGTCAGCCGTTTATCGCCCCCGGCCAGCAAGGCGTCAAACATCTCGTTAGACACTTCGATGGTCGAGTAATCCAGCACGGCGCCGATGATGCCTTCCTCCATCATCTGTTCCATGGCCCGGCCGCCGGGCCCAATGGCGTGGAAGACGATGGTTTCGTAACCCGCTTCCTCTAATACCTCAATCGCTTTCATAGCTCCTTGGGTGGTGATGCCCACCGTGGTGACGCCCACCAATGGCTTATCCCCTTCATCCAGAGTTACCTCGACATTGGCCATGCCGCACACCGCCCCGGCCGCGTTGGCCAGGATCTTGCGGGTGACGGGATTGAGTCCCAGGATATCGGTCACAGAGAACATCATGGTGATGTCCTTGATATCGACCCAGGGGCCGACGTTGCCTGAAGCCATGGTCGAAACCATGACCTTGGGCAGGCCATAGGGCAGGCTCCTCATAACCTTGGTGGCCAGGGTGGTGCCCTGGGTGCCGCCCATGGACACGATGCCGTGAGCCTGACCCTGATCCACCAATTCGTTGACGATTTGGGTTGCCCCTGCAGCCATCACCGGCGCCGCTACTTCCCGGTCGGGATTCTCCAGCAGCTTGGCCAGCGACCGGCCGCCGGCCGCCGCCACCTCTTCCCGGCTCACATCGGTCCTAGTGGTCGGCTGTCCCACCACGCCCACGTCGATCACCCAGGCCTTATCACCCGCTATTTCGATTTGCTGCCGCAGATAATGGGCTTCCTGGCCCTTGGTATCGAGTGTCGCTAAGACGATGATCGTTTTCCCACTCATTTTTACACCCCTTTGAACTATCACACTTGGACTACAGGCTTTCTTCCACCAGCATTTCGGCCGTCTTGTGATCGGTCACAAGAACATCGATCAATTTTCCCTGTACCGCCCCTTGAATGGCCTTTAACTTGGCTTCGCCTCCAGCAACGCCTACCACGGTATCGACGCATCGAATTTGGTTGAGGGTTAAACCGACGACGCGATCGTTGAGTTTGGAGGGAATGAGCTGCCCCTGGCCGTCAAAATAACGCAGATTAATATCGCCTACAGCCCCGCCCTGTTGTAAATCGAGCAGCTCCGGCCATTGGACGATGGTTCCCTGGCGCATGAGGATGGAGTCGCGGCGTGGCGCGCCGATGCCCATGAAGGCCAGGTTGGCCGTCGCCCCCCGTTCTAAAGCGGCGGCCACGAAAGGATCGCCGTTATAAGCCTCGGCTGCCGCCAGCGATCCGGCCACGCCGGGGGCTGGCAACAATATCGCCTGCCCACCCAAGATCTGAGCTAATCGCCTGGTCAAGTCGGCCGCGTGAGTCTCGTGGGTGGGATCGCCCAGGCCACCCAAACCTTGTACGATGGTCACACTGGCCGCCAGGCCGGCGCTGTTGCCGGCTTGCAAGGCCTCGATCATGCCCAATAAGGAACCGCCCCAGCTCATGACCAGGACATCCCCGGGTCGTAAAACCCGGGCCAGGTAATCGGCCGCCCCTACGCCGATCTCACGCATGACGGTCGGCTGGTCCTGGTAAGCGCTGGTCTCGACCACAATGGCCTCGCGCAAGCCAAAAAGTTGCTCCAGCGCCTGCTCTAACTGTTCGTAAACGTTCATCACCGGCCGGACGCTGATCCGCACCACGTCCCGCTCCCGAGCTTCGCGAAGCAAACGCTGCACTTTCTGGCGCGAAAGTCGCAGCCGCTCGCTGACCTGCGATTGGGTCAGCTCCTGCTCGTAATATAGCCGGGCCACCTTGACCAGCAGCCTTTGCCGCTCAACAGTCTTCATGATTCACACTTATGAGCAAATGCTCGATAGTGAGTATTTGCTCATATACTTTAATACGAAATTGAACGGCTGTAAAGGGGATCGGATGCTATACATGGGCTTAACATCGTTTGTAATTGAATTAGTAGACACTATTCTCCGTCATTGGGAGGGTACTGATGAGTGGAATCGTCTGTGCTATCCGTGGAGGACCTCATAGTCAATTGACTATCGACAGGGCTATTTCTCTTGCCCGGGAAACTGGCCTTCCCCTATATTTCTTGTACATCGTCAATCTCGATTTTCTAGCCCACACGACCAGTACGCGAACGCACACTATCAACCTGGAGATGGAGCAGATGGGTGTGTTCATCCTCCTGGCAGCCCAAAGCCGGGCGGCCGACCAGGAGGTGGTGGCAGAGGGCCTGGTTAGACACGGCAGCGTTGGCCAGGAGATCATCGGACTCTGCAATGAGTTGAGCGCCGACTATCTCGTCCTAGGCCGGCCGCAAATGGCTGAAGACGAAGGAAATGTCTTCACCCATGCCCGGCTCAATACCTTCGCCGAACTGGTTAAAGAGCGTACGGGCACTGAAGTCATTATGCTCGAAAGAGACGAATGATGAGCGGCCGATCTTTCGCCAATCTGGTGGCAGCCGGCCTGGCAGTACTGCCCCTCATACAATCCTTCATTGGTACACCCGCCCTGGCCCAGGGATCAGATCCCAGCGGCGAATCGGAGAAAAATTTATTAGTAACTGGCACCGTTTTCGACCGGCAGGGCGTGCCGGTGAGGAGTGCCCTGGTCACACTCATTGACGGCGCAACCGAGGAGCTCCAAGCCGAGGGCCTCACCCAGCCTGACGGCCGGTACGCCCTCACCTGGAATAGCCCCGTTCCTGAGAGACTTTTTGTCCAGATCGACCGGCCACATTTTGAAGAAGCGGAATTCGAGCTGGGAGAAGAGGCCATCCAGACCTTGCGGGCCGGGCAGCTAGTGGAAGCGCCCGAGGTGGTACTTATCCGCAAGGTCACCCCGGCATTCTGGATTGCTACCGTCGTTTTTGTCGGCATTCTCGTGCTCATCGCCACCGGCGTTATCCATAACACCCTGGCTGCTCTACTGGGCATGGCCATCGTACTTGGCGTCAGCTACCTGGGCGAGCCCCTCAACAAAGGCTTGTTCATCTTTTTCTTTCAAGGGGCGCTCACTTACGTGGACTGGAATGTGATCTTCCTGATCATGGGTATGATGATGGTTATTGCCGTCGTCGAGCGAACCGGCATCTTTCAATGGATGGCTTTCATGGCCTATCGCCTATCGGGAGGCCGGACCTGGTTACTCGTCATTATCCTGATGCTCATTACAGGCATCGCCTCAGCTTTCCTGGATAACGTAACCACCATGCTACTTATGACGCCGATCAGCGTCCAGATTGCCCTGGCCTTGGGCATCAATCCTCTGACACTAATCATTCCAGAGGTATTTGCCTCCAACGTCGTCGGCATCAGCACCCTCATTGGCACGCCGACTAACATCCTGATCGGTTCATTCGCCCGCATCACTTTTACCGACTTCCTGATCAATCTGACCCCAGGCGTCGTGCTGGCCCTGCTAGGACTGATCGTTTACTGTATCTTGGTTTACCGGCGGGATCTTTTGACCGGCAGCAGCCGGGGCTCCTCGAGCATGTTGGAGGAAAAATTGGCGGAGCGTGCCCGGATAACTGAGCCGGATCATCTTAGAAAAGCCGGCTGGGTCGGGGCCAGCATGCTGCTCATGTTTGTGTTTGGCGAGCGCATTCACCTCATTCCGGCGGTGACGGCCATCATCGGCGCCACGGCCTTACTCATCTGGATCCGACCTGATATTGAAGAGATGATCGAAGCCGTTGATTGGACCACGCTAGTCTTTTTTATCGCCCTTTTCGTTATCGTCGGAGCCATACAAGAGGTGGGTTTGATTAGCCTGATCGCCGAGATGATTGGCCGCGTGGTGGGCGACAACCTACTCCTGGCGATGCTGGCAGTGATCTGGTTGAGCGCCTTTCTGTCGATGATTATCGCTAACATCCCCTTCACAGCGGCTATGTTGCCGGTCGTGGCCTTTTTAACGGCGACCATACCCGGCGCGGACAACAAAGCCTTGTTCTTTTGCCTGTCGGTTGGTTCGGCCATGGGTGGTAACGGCTCCCTTATCGGCGCTTCGGCAAATATGGTGACGGCCGGTATCGCCGATCGAGCCGGCTCCACCATCTCTTATGCTTATTTTTTCAGGAAGGGCTTCCCCGCTCTGCTAGTTACAATAGGGCTGGCGACGTTGTGGCTCTTGATCCGCTTCTTGGTGTTGCCGAATTGAGACCGTCGTAAGTGTGTTGTATGAACGATTCCCGACCACGGCGGCTAACGACGGAGGAAGAGATAGCGGAAAACGCTGAACGGCTGAAAATATACTGCAATCGGCCAGGCTTGCTGCACAGGATTCTTTCAGGAGATTGCCATGACTAAAAAGATGCCCCGGCATATCATCTGCG
>JAHEJP010000056.1 GCA_024638855.1 Chloroflexota bacterium | reverse complement strand
CTCGAGACGCGGCAAGGGCGCAACTAGCCATGATCAAGGCCGGCGCGACTGCCAGTGAATTGGCGGCGGCCAATGCAGCCATTCGAGCAGCACAAGCTCAGGTTACCATAGCCGAAGCCGGCGTGGCAGCGGCCGAAGCCACATTGGTCGAAGCCCAAGCAACCGCCAATGATGTCGCCGAAGCCAGGGCCCAACAACAAATCGCTGAAGGCCAGTTGGCTCAGGCGAAAGCGGAACGCAACCGGCTCACCGCCGGAGCGACGGAAGAAGAATTGGCGGTTCTTCAGGCCCAGGTGGACCAGGCCGGTGCAGTTCTCGAGGAGGCCAAGATGCATTTGGCTAAAGCAACTCTTGTAGCGCCATTCGACGGGACAGTTGGTCTTGTTTACACGAAAGTTGGTGAGGTCATCGCCCCTTCAACCATGGCACCTGTCCCTGTCCTCGTGCTGGGCGACACAAGCGAGCTTCGGGTGGAGACGACCGATCTTAATGAAGTCGACGCAGCGCGTGTCGTTTCCGGTGATCCCGTTTCACTTAGTTTTGACGCCCTGCCCGGGCAAACCATCGAAGGTACCATCATCTTCTTGGCGCCTATGGCCTCGGAGGGTCAAGGAGGCACTAACTTTAAAGCGGCCATCGAAATGGCTTCACCGCCGGAAGAATTACGCTGGGGGATGACAGCCTTTGTCGATGTCGAGCTCGACTGATCGATCCTGGCAAGAGTCAAGGTTCTCATCCTGGAACAAAGAGAAAAAATGATGGGTTTAGGCCTAAGAAAGGTGACAGGCAGATGGAATTAGATAGCGACCAAAGGAAATCAAAATATATCGTCGAAACCATTGACCTGGCAAAATATTATGGCGATGGTGAAAAAGTGAAAGCCTTAGATGGAGTTTCGATCCAGATACCGGAAGGCCAATTCGTTTCGGTGATGGGGCCGTCTGGCAGCGGCAAGTCGACGCTGCTGCATCTCATTGGCGCCTTGGACAGACCAACTCAAGGCAAAGTAATCATAAACGGCGATGATTTGGAAGAAGTAAAGAATCTGGACCGTTTTCGCAACAGGACTGTCGGTTTTGTATTTCAATTGCACAATCTGATCCCCACCCTGACAGCGCTCGAAAATGTCGAGGTCCCGCTTTATGAACAAAGAATCAGTGCCCGCGAGAGAAGAAAAAGAGCGGAACATCTCTTGGAAATGGTTGGTCTTGCCGATAGGCTCAAGCACTTGCCTGGCCAGCTATCCGGCGGCCAGCGCCAACGAGTTGCCGTAGCGCGATCGCTTGTGAACGAACCGGCATTAGTTCTCGCCGATGAACCGACTGGGGAAGTGGATTCAGAGCGAGCGGCCGAAATCATCGCAATGTTGCACCGCTTAAACAAGGAACTGGGCACCACCTTCATCATCGTAACCCACGACCCATCCGTTGCCCACCAGACGGATCGCATCATTGAACTGGATTCAGGTCGCGTCATTCGCGATCATGTTGTCGGCAACACATTCGATGAGGATTGGAAGGATCTGTGTTCATCCTCATTGGGACAAGCCATCGTGTTAGATAGCCAGCAGGATCTTGCCGTAAATGGCATCATCCTATACCAGGATGGCATACCAACAAAAGCCGGAAAATTAATGAAGAAGTTAGTATTGTCGTGAAATGGCTGTTAATTTTGGGAAGTAAGGCCGGTATCAAGTGCCGGTCACCGATTATTTCCTTGACAGCGAATAAAAATCGGTTCAACTAATCCTCATTATATAAGTAGTATATGGAAACCTACCACACCTCTGAGATTGCAGTCTTGACCGGCGTCCACCCGAATACTGTCCGTCGTTATGAGGAGTGGGGGTTTCTGCCACCAATCGATCGCGCCAGCAATGGCTACCGTGTCTTTAGCGAATTGAATTTGGATCAAATGCGCTTGGCTCGCCTGGCAATGAGAATTAGCTGGATGGGGGGCGAGATTCGCCGAACAGCTTACCAGGTCATTTATCAATCTGCTGCAGGAGCATTTGTTGATGCTTATGAATGCGCCAGCTTGCTACAAAAGATGATCGATAACGAACAACATCATGCCGTAATTGCCGCTAGTGTGTTGGAGGAATGGCTAGAGGGAACTTTTGTCGAAGAGTCTCAGATGATCCCTCTTTCTATAGGTCAGGCAGCCGGGCATTTATCTGTCACCGTAGATACGCTGCGATATTGGGAGCGAAATGGGTTAATCTATGTGCCGCGCAATCCTACCAATGGCTACCGGCAATATGGAACATCGGAACTGAACCGTCTATCAGTCATTCGGACCCTTCGAAAGGCTCGCTACAGCACAATGGCCATCTTACGCATGATGCTCGCCTTCGAGAAGGGTCAACGAGAATATCTGGTAAGAGTCCTGGATACACCCAATCAAGAAGAAGAGATGGTCTATGTTACCGACCAATGGTTGACGACATTGGCCGATATGAATCGTGTCCTGGAGGACATGATCAAGCTGTTAAGTCGACTGACCGTTGTACAGGAGTAATGCAGCTAACGTGTAGTTACAGCACACTGCCCCGAAATTTTCTATCTACCCATCCTAAACCCTCCACCTTAACACCAAGGTTGTAGAATAATTATTAGGTGTATATTCATTCGGAGGGAAAACCAAAATGGAACATAAGACCCTGGTCTCCTCAATGGACCATTTGCGCTTTTTTTGTGAGACCGTTGGACCACGCCCACTTGCATCAGAACAATTCCATGAAGCTGCAAAATATGTGCGACAACACTTCTTGGACGCCGGTTTGCTTGTAGATGAGATTCAATTCGACTGTGTCAAATGGACACACAATGAATCGATCTTAACCTTAAATGGTGAAAGCCTACCTGTAACTGGCAATATGTATTCGCCTGGTTGCGATATCAGCGCACCGACAATCGCTCTCTTTACCCTGGCAGAGTTGGAGAAGACCGATGTGACCGGCAAGATCGTCATATTTGCCGGCAACCTTTCGGCAACGCCGCTCATCCCGCTAAATTGCAAAGTCTATAATGCTGATCGTGACCAACGGATTAATCGACTATTGGCAGAAAAAGAACCAGCGGCCGTTATTGCCGTCAATCCTAATCCTCCAAGCACGGAGTCGATCATCCACGATGCAGATCTGATGGTGCCGTCAGCAACGGTTCCGGCCGATGTGGGGCTTAAGCTGATCGATCACCTTGGATCTGATGTTCGTCTCAAGATCAACGCTGAGCGAAAACCCGGCCGATCGACGACGATTCTAGGCAAGAAAGAGGGTCCACGCTCCAAACGGATAACGCTCATGGCTCATTTTGATTCAACCGTGCATTCGCCTGGCGCTTGGGATAATGCTAGTGGAATGGCTGCGTTATTATCTCTGGTGGACAGATTAACAAATGTGAGCCTCGAAGTCGGCTTCGAATTCATAGCCTTTGGCGACCATGAATATTACGCCTACAGCGATATCTTCTATGTCGAAAAACATGGCCACCTGATGAAAGATATTTTGGTCGCCATCAACTTTGATGGTATCGGCCAGCGATTGGGTTCCAATAACATCGCCATCATGTCAGCATCCGAGCCTTTGCTGCAGCAAGTCGAACAGGAAGTAGCCAAATATCCAGGCGTCGTGTGGACTGAGCCTTGGCCGGAAAGTAACCATTCAACCTTTGCCTGGCGCGGTGTGCCAAGCATCGCCTTTTGCACCGATGGTATGAGGGGAATCCATCACCAACCGTCAGACACTCTGAAGTGGATGAGCGAAGCAAAGATCGACGAGGTCGTCTCATTAACTCAGGATATCATTAAATCCATACAGTCTGAAACAGTTGGTTGGTCCAGGCAACCCGCAACTTAGAGGAACTTTCGATATTAACATGGTCAAAAGAGAATAATGAGTGGACCGGTTGGTTCCTACCGGGCCTTCGTGGAATATCAATATTGAAACCAAGTAACGTTCAGGTGAGTTATTAGAGGAATTGACTTTGTAGATCAACTGTGAAATGATCGGGATTGTGACGCGGGATATCACTGTACTGTCTAGACAAGGTATCATCCTTGGAAATCGTTTATTCTTTTTATGGAGGCAATGGGAATGAATCGCCGGGAATTTTGCCAAAAACTCTCAATTGTTGGTGGCACAGTTGCTTTAGCGCCAATCATAAACGCCTGTAGACAATCCCATAGCACCCCTGCTGCAAATAATTTTGGGGACAGGACCCCCCTGGCGAGCACCAGCCCTTCGACTCCGCTGGCAACGACCGAAAAAGTGAATCAATCACCAACGGATGTGCCGGAGACGGCCGTGGATTCCCAGCCACGCCCTTCGCAAGAACCCCAGCCAACTAACACATCAGAAATTATTGCTGGTGGAGCGTTAGTAGCCATTGTCAGAACAGAAAATCGTAGCGAAGGCGTGAAACGGGCAATCGAATTGCTGGGACTCAATCCGATACGTGGTAATCGGGTTTTGCTCAAACCAAACTTCAATAGCGCCGACGAAGCGCCAGGTTCAACTCATTCTGATGTGCTGCGAGCAATGGTATTCCAACTTCAGGAAATGGGTGCCAGAGGAATAACAGTAGCCGATCGCAGCGGAATGGGCGATACACGTTCTGTCTTGGAACAAAAAGGCGTCATGGACATGGCGGCCGAATACGGATTTGACACCCTCGTTTTTGACGAGTTGGAAAACCAAGACTGGGTTCTTCGCCATTCTTCCGATCATTACTGGCCTAAAGGCTTTGCCGTCCCAAGGCAGCTATTGGATTCAGAGTGTGTTGTCCAAACTTGCAATCTGAAGACCCATCGCTATGGCGGTCACTTCACCCTCTCACTAAAGAATTCCGTAGGCTTTGCCGCCAAGACAACTGGAAATGGCTACGATTACATGCGCGAACTGCATAGTTCACCTTACCAACGATCGATGATCGCAGATATCAACACGGCCTACACGCCCGATCTTATCGTGATGGATGGAGTCGAGGCATTCGTGAACGGCGGCCCGGCGAAAGGAAAAAAAGTGCAGTCAAACGTCGTGCTGGCGGCGACTGACCGGATAGCACTAGACGCCGTTGGGGTGGCCATACTGCGAATGTTTGGCACGACGAAAGAGGTCAGTTTGGGGAAAGTGTTCGAGCAAGAACAAATTGCCCGGGCTGTGGATTTAGGTCTTGGCGTGGATGGTCCTGATAAAATCCAATTCTTAACCGCTGATGCTAAGAGTCAGGCCTTTGCCATTGAAATCGGCCAGATGTTGACTATGTAATAGCTTATCGCCTTTGGACTGCTTCTGTTTCTCAAGAGCCAAAAACGATCTCTAAAAATCCCCGCAGAAGATTTTCTGTCTCTGGACTTTCTTTGAACCGGGCTAAAGTCTGCTCGATATTAGCTTCATCCATCATTGGAGCATAGCCATCCAGATAACGATGAAAACGTTTGAGGTTTTCATCGCGAGTGAGCTCTGGATGAAATTGTGTCGCCCAAATAGGCTTGTCTGGGATTCGTATCGCCTGATATTGAGAGTGCTGACTCGAAGCCAGATTTACGACCCCATCAGGTAGGTAATCCGCTCTATCTTTATGGCCCAATTGTGCCAAGAAACTCGTTGGCAAGGATCTGAATAGCTCATCTTGAACACCAGCACCGGTCAAACTTAACCAGTAGGTGCCTACTTCCATTTTATCAGGATCGTAGATGATCTCGCCGCCAAGAGCTTGGACCAGCATTTGGAATCCAAAACAGGAAGCGAACATCGGATGGCCGATCGATATGACTTCCGATAAAAGATCCAGTACCGCAGCGAAGCCGGGTAGATTTTGTTTCGAAACGTAATAATCACCACTGCCCCCGACCATCAGGGCATCAAATGATCTTACCTCTTTCAGGGAAGGAGTCCCACTTAATAGATCGTAAGGCACGATATTTTCTACTTCTAGCGAACTCATTTCGGCGAAGGAACACCGCTCCTCGTATCGAGCTTTGTCGTCAATATTGCGAGCTTGTAATAATAAAATCTTCAAATCCATATCACTTCCAGATATACAATGGCTTTTAATTGACCATCACCGATCAACGATGAACGGCCGCGACAACTTCGTCAGAACCTAAAAATGATACGCAGCATCATCTTGATGTCAAACTACAGCCAGACTATTTGATGATCAAGCCTTCCCAATTGAGCTTGCCGACAACCCCCAATAGGCTCCAGATGTCCCCCCAAGTAAAAGCCGTTAGCGTTGTATAAATAGGCGAGCAACCATGACGATGTCCCCATACCGAATTTTAGTCAGGGTCAGTTTACTTTTCGACAAATGCCAGCCGGATATTCGGTGTCATCAGGTAGGCTAAAACAATGATGCTGACGAAAGTGCCAATAAAGTCAAAGTTGGCCGGACCTATCAAAGCGAAAATGGCAAAGATAACTTTAACGCCCAAGACAGCTATTGCACCTAGCCAGGCCCAATGCTTCATACGCCACAGACCCCAACCAACTAGAATCGTCGCTATGCCCAAGAAGACACTGAATAGGCTCGAGATTCCTAACCCTAAGGGTCCGCTGACTCCAAAAATCGTGCCCAAGAAACGAACGCCAAACCAACCAAACGATACGAGTCCCGCACAAAATGTCCATAAACCGAGCAACACGGTTAGAGCTGAAATGATCGTCACACCTAATGGGCGTTCACGCATGATATTCCTCCTAAAAACAATCAAATGGTCTGATTTATTGAAGCGACACAGCGGGACACATGGGAAAAATAGCCGAGCAGAGATATATCCAATGTCTATGGATGTTTACGAACCTAATCCCAGGTCGTCTTCACAAGAATGTACGAAAGATTAATCCCGCCGGTTGCATGAATGCACCAAATGGGATCGAGAGAAAGATAGGCGAAATGTCACTGCTCACCTATTGACCGGTGAAAGTCAAAGGATGGCTGGTTGAAGCAAGCTATCATCCGAGGATATTTGCCTTCATCCGGCTAACGAAAATACTTATTGATTAGGCGGCGAGAAAGTGTAACACCAGGCCTCACCCTTGAGGACAACCTCACCATCTTGGCGAGAAATGGTGACTCCCAAGTGCGTGACCGGTTTGCTGTCGTGAACCTTCTTGATCACAGCTTCGGCCGTAATCGTATCGCCAATAAAGACCGGCGCTGTAAATTGCCAGTTCTGATTAAGGAGAACAGTTCCTGGGCCCGGCATATCCATGGCCACCAGAGCATGCAGCAAACCGGCGGTTACCCCCCCCTGGACTACTAGCCGGCCGAAATGGGTGCCTGAGACAAAATCTTCTTCGAAGTGGAGCGGGTTGTAATCGCCTGTCATCTCGGCGTAGGCTTTGACCTGTTCGGTCGTGACCGTCATGCTTCGCCGGGCCGTCTGCCCCACTTTGACTTCCATATTACAAATTTCCTTTTAGGTTCTACCAATATATAACAAGCCATAGCTGTGGACTTGAACAAAATATCAAAGCTTCGGCTTTCTCAAAGAAAGAGACGTTATCCGGCGGTTACCTCTTTGGGCAAGCGCTCCAACACGAATTGGTAGGTTTTTTCGGCTGCGGTCTGCCAGCCATCATCGACGGTAAGGACATGACCACACTCCTTCAGTTCAACCAACTGCTTATCAGTCGAACTCACCTGATCATAGATCAGCTGGGCTCCTTCTGGGCTCACGGTAGGGTCCGCCAAACTGTAAATCGCTAGCAGCGGGCAATGAATCTGAGGCAATAGTTCCTTGACATCGGGAATGGCATTGAGTAATTCAAATGCCGCGGCAGTCGGGTAAGTATCGTAACACCACAGCTGCTCTTTGGCTTCAGGATCGGCCCAATGTTCATCCGGTTTGCTCATTTGTTTAACAATCCGGGTGATGAAACGCGGCAGGTTCCTGCGCCAATCTTTCACGTCGATGGCGGCCGCGTAGGTAACGACTCCCAAGATATCTTCACGAGTGGCTGCTAATTCAAGCGACAACAACGCTCCCATGGACAGGCCCGCTACAAATACTTGTTCACAACGACTTTGTATTTCATCAAGCGAACGATTTGCCTCTTCTATCCAGTCCTTCCATCCATAATTATTAAGGTCATCTGGAGACGATCCGTGACCTGGAAGCAAGGGCGCCAATACCGTCAAACCCTTATCGTTCAAGAATTGACCGATGGGGCGCATTTCGGCCGTCGAACCCGTATAACCGTGAATCATCAATACACCAGCAGGTCCACCTTCTAAATAGAAAGCAGAAGGGTCAATATTGGTTGGCATTGGCATGGAAAATTCTCCTCAGTCATTTGGGTGAAAATTGGTTATCTATATCATACCATATCTCGAGGAATCAAATCTGCCCGCGATATCGATCCTCTATCAGATAAAACGCCAGGGTGAAATGACTGGTTGACGCTGTTTAAATCTACCATAGAGCAGGCACAACGGAAAAAGAAGTAACAAACCCAACAGCCATAGCGGATACATTCTTATCAGCGACATTCCCTGAGGAGCAAATAAGTAACCCATCGTAGCGTAGAGGAACAGGTGAATGATATAGAAGAAGAGAGGAACGCGGCCGAATACTGCCAGCGGTTGCAACAGCAGGGGTCTGACCTTCGATAAACGGGCCAGGAGCCACAAGAAAAACAAGTTGAGGCCCATCGTCAACAGCGTAAATACCATGCTTGGTGGATATTTGACGACGTTAAGGAAATCAATCCAAGAGTCCCCACTCCGCGGCCGGATATTACCGAATCCATCAAGAAAACGAATGAAACCAAAGGCAACGAGAAAAAATGCACTTAAAACAAGGGCGCGACGATAAGTTACTTCGGCATCCAGGTCAAACCATTGGCCAAATGCCAACCCAAATACAACGATTTCCAGCCACGGCAGAATTGGATAATTGGACCAGACTTGCAAATCGCCTCCTGGGCGGGCAACCAATAACTCCAGAATACGAGTCGAGCTATACGACCATTGATCGGGTGATGGATGAAACCATTCCGTACCAATGAATAAAAGGAATGCAATGAAAAGAAGGTATCTGGGGCTGAGCCAAAGAAGCAAACTACCAATGATCATGGTTCCCCCAAGCGCGAACATCACACCCACATAAAAAGTGATGCCCCACCCTCCTGGAGAAAGTTCCCAGGCTCGGTTCACGATGACAAACTGTATCACGATGAGCAATAATCCTCTGACAAGAAAATGTCTGATGATACGCCCTTTTAACCATCCAGATCGTGCCCGTCGCCGAGAAAATAGCGCCATGCCAATGCCCATTAGAAAGAAAAAACCAGGTGCTGCCAGATGGCTGATGAAGCGTGTTAAGAAAGTTAAGGCATCGTCATAAATGGGAAAGGGTCCACCCCAATATTCCCCTGGAGAGTGCATCTGGGCCACAAAATGACTTGAATGATCAAGAGCCATTACGACCATCGCTAAGCCGCGAAGGGCATCGATCGCTTGGAAGCGAGAAGCGCTCAAACCAGTATTCATTCGACGCTGGACCCCTCTGTCTTCTTTTTAGGAAAGGTTCAACCTGGATCAGCAACTGTCACGGTCAACGATACTATGTTGCCGGCGACCGTCGAGCGCGCCGCCTCATTTTACCTAACCAATAACGATCCTAGTGACTCAAAATCAAAATCCAAATATGGAACGTCATTCACGATGAGATCTCTTCTGCCCGTCATATAATTTATGATCCAGGGGTCGTCTGTTTCATCAAGATTAAAACTACGGCGAATAATTGCGTATAGATCGATTTCACGCAGTTTTAAGAAGGCCGGGATTTCGCGAAGCCAACGTGGATCGAGTTGGTTATCAGTAGAATAACCCTCTAAGAAACTGGTCATAAAGCGTCTTGCAAAGCCAGGTACATCTTCTTCGCCCATGACGGCGTAAAACAGGACGATAGCAATGTCGTTCATATACCAGCTATAGGCACAATCATCAAAATCAAATAAGGTGATGACCCCCTCCTCATCTACAAAGAAGTTGCCTCCATGGGCATCCTGATGGATGAGGCCGTACGAATCCTTTCCTCGTGGTAAAGCATTAAGATGACTCTTAAGCCGGTGGTATTTTTCCAGGATCAGATCTTCGTCCTTTGGCAACCAACCTGACATATCAAGCATTTCTGGATCATCCCATTCCGGTCTCTTCCAAGCCTGGTTAGGCAACAAATAATCCTTAGATAGGGCGTGTAGTTTTGCCATTAGTTGCCCGTAAGACTTGAATAGCTTTTCATTCCAGATAGCGTTATTTGGCGGAATCCCGTCTGCTTTAACGAACGACGTCGCCAGAAAAAATTCACCTCTTCCATCGTCTATAGTTTCAACCAGACGACCAGCTTCAGATAGGATGGCCTTTGCTACCTGGGCGCCGCCATCAGCAAGGTAATTCATCCAATCTACCTCACCTTGGATAAGTTCAATGCTTCTCCGGAAAGTATGACCAATTCGTAATATATATTCTTGGCTTCCCTTGACATATTCAAAGATAAAACTTTCAAAGCCATCAAGGGACTTCATATCGGATCTGCGGATGCCAAAACGCTCTATCGTTTCCAACAAGATATGGTTATTGAAGCGCTCTTCTATACGTTTCTCCACCGGTTAAATTCCCCGTATTTCAGTTAGTGGTCAGCCGTTAGGAATTGGTTATTTTCCCCCAAGAAGCGTTCCGAAGTAACGCTTTACACTGATCGGTTGTCCTGATAGCAGTACTTGGGCATGAAATAGGCGGATTACGATGCGGACTATCACGATTGCCCCGAACAATTGCAAAATTGCCGCCAGTACTGCCTGCCATGTTGGCACATCCGTCACCGTCATCCGCGTGATCATACCCACAGGTGAAGTCAACGGAAAAAGACTTAGGGCAATGGAAATTGGTCCATCGGGCTTGGCGATAATGGCAATCAGGAACATATAGACGGCGATTAAGGGGATCATGATGATAAAGGAGATGCTTCTCGAATCCTTGATATCAGGGGCTAATGCCCCCAATCCAGCCATTTGGGCTCCGTAAATGGCGAAGCCAAACAACCCATACACAAAGGCCCAGGCAAGGAGTGCAGTTGGTAAACTAAAATTCTCCGGAATCGCTAGCGGTTGGCCACCAAACTTTGCCACGGACCACATAATCACTAGCCACATAATCATGATTAACAGGCCAAGAATTCCAACCGCGATGATTTTTCCAGTAATCAGATGCCGGGTTGATACTGAAGATACCAGGAGTTCAATTACCCGATTCTTCTTTTCATCCGTCATCGCCATTACCAACACGCTGGATGACATGATAATGACCAAATACAAAATTAGCGCCATCAAATTCGGTAATAATTCCGATATCCAGGCACCTTCGGCCTCGTCCTCCAAGGCCGAGGCTAACGAAGTAAATTTCATATCTACCGGGTTCCTAACTCGTGCCGCTATCGCCTCGTCTCCGAGAAGATTGGCCATTAATATCCATTCAATACCTTCGATATTCGATACACCTTCGATCGGATTATGAGTTGCTTTAACTACTTTGATCGCACCTGATTCTAAATAGTCGGCCGGAATGACGTAATAGGCAATAATATTTCCTGCTTCTAGTGCGTTTTCAGCTGTTGCTTCATCTTGATAGATTAGCAACCAATCCTGCGGCACATTGCTGGGCAAATAACTGATTAATTTGCCTTCATCGACAAGTCCCTCTTGTTGCAGTTGGTCCACGGCAATTTCATTGGCTGCAAGCAACATGGATGATTCCACTGCATCTCGGTTCACAATCATGATAATCAGGACAACAATGCCCATAAGAATCGGTAAGCCAAAACCAAAGAACAAGAAAGTTTTTCTCTTCAGAGTCGCCTGGAGTTCATGAACCATAATCAATATTGTCTTGTTCATAATTGTACCTAATCAGAAGTCCCGGGATTTATGCTTAGCTCGATTTTGAAGAAAATCCAGTCCATCCTAGAAGCTCGTAGATGCTCAGATTTTGACCGTATCGTAACATGCTTAACCGTAAGGCTCTACCGGTTAACCAAATTGCAAGGACCGCTGCTATTGACGCAATCAACGTTGCCAGGACAAATTGGAGTAAGGGAACCTCTAGGAAGAGGCTTCGCACTGACAAGGCAACCACCGATGTTCCTGGAATGAATCCGAGAGCCAAAGCTACTGGACCGTTGGGATCGTTGGCGATAAACCAGGAAAAGTAGATAGGCAGTAACAGTATCAGGAACAGGAGAGGTCCAACTTGTTCGGCTTCCTGGCCACTTGTCAAGGATGCACCGATAGCGGTCATCATGGCTGCTATGAATAAATATGTTGGAAATGCTACTAACATTATCAATAACATATCCCGCCAGGATACATCTATCACTCGCAGCCATTCGATTTCAAATACGTTCACACCTACCCATATGGCGATGACGAAGAATGCCAACCAGATGACAAGCTGAAGTGCGGCAACACCCAGAATCCCGATCACCTTGCCGACCATCAACTTGTTCGAAGAAATGGCCATGAGGACGACCTCCATCGTCCGATTCTCTTTCTCCACCACAATAACCTGAGTCATGTAACCGGCCGTGGTCAATACTAGGAAGGCAAACATTACTGCGACTAAAATGGGTATGACCTGACCGGCAGTTGGTGCACCATCGTTATATTGCCGGTTCAATTCTGTTGCGACAACTGTGACATTTGACCCAGATAACATTCGATCAATCGATTGTTGGGGCTGACCGGCCAGAAGATTGAGCCTGACATTATCTTCGAAGTAACGCATGGCTTTTCCCGGTGGTCTTTCGACAAAGATTAATTCAGCCTCTGAAGTTGTACCAAAACTTGTTGGCAAAATATAAACCGCATCGACCTGGCTAGAATCCAAAGATTCGAGAGCCTCGGATCGAGTGTCGAATGAAATCATGTTCACTTCATCATCGTTGTCCACCGCCGCTAGCTGCTTCAAGAATCCCGCTTCGTCCACATAGCCTAAGGTGATACTGTCATCTTCCAACTGGGCCGCAAGATATCCGAAACCGATCACGACCACCAAGAACAATGGCATACTAAAAAGAATGATAAGAAAGCTTCTTTTTGATACCTCTTGGGCAAAATGATGTCTGGCTACTAGGAAAACCTTCTTCATTTCTTACTCCAACTAGCCAATTTCTTTCTCGCTCACTGCCTTGATGAAGATCTCGTCCAATCCCGGCGTGGCGATCTCAAATTGCTCGATGACAACCTGATTTTGGATCAATTGAATTAAGACATCTTGAGGAGCCGTTTCATCCGCCAATGTCAGGTGCAATGACCCATTATGGGCCACTGTTTCCTTAATCCCGGCGATCTCAGGCAACTGTCCATTTATTCGAACCAGCACCTCATGACCCGAATACGATCGGCGGATCCGATCAAGATCGCCGTACAAAATGTTTCTTCCCTCATCAATCAAGACGATGCGATCGCAAAGCTCTTCCACTTGATGCATCATGTGGGTTGACATAATTATGGTAACGCCTTGTTCGCGCAGCTCCGTCATCAATTCTTTTACCAGCTTGGTGTTGACTGGATCTAACCCACTGAAAGGTTCATCCACGATCAGTAGTTCTGGCTGGTGCAATACCGTACTAATGATCTGCGCTTTCTGCTGCATGCCTCGACTCAGCTCCTTCACCTTCTTTCGTCTATGTTGGGCCAGGTCAAATCGCTTCAGATATATCTCCAAACGTCGGCGGGCCTCTGAGGTGGACATCCCTTTCAATCTTCCGAAATAGATCAAGCTGCGATCCAGTGGTAAATCCTGATAGAGGCCCCTTTCTTCTGGCATATAACCGATCCGATCTTTTTTTGATTCATTCATCGGCCCGCCAAGAATAGAAACAGTGCCTTTATCCGGCCGAAAAATATCCAAGATCAAACGAATAGTGGTTGTTTTGCCTGCACCATTTGGTCCGAGAAGACCAAATATCTCGCCACGTTGGACGGCGAATGAGACATCAGCAACAGCCTGAACCGCGCCAAAAGATTTTGAAAGAGTGGTCACTTCAACAGTATGTCGCATCGTTACCTCATTCATTGGGTATTTTTCATCGATCCAGCTAGTGATTCAAATTATTCGAAATTATCCATTAGTAGCCTAAAAGAGAAACTCCCCAGTCGCATCGTGCAACTGGGGAGTTTCTTATTGTCCATTTGGCTGATCTGATAAGCTAATCTGTTATGACATAAAACGTATCCAAAATGTGGTCCATGGCGTCGAGATCGGCATCGCTTACTGCCTGGATGACGAGATAGGTGATATAGGATTCGTCTGCAGGAACGGCCGCTAATTCGATGATTACACTATTGACATCTGAACAATCGACATACAGATCATATTCGCCAACATAAACGCCGTCATCATATGAATAACGGCCGTCATAAATACAAGCATCATAGTTACCGGCTAACTCGTCAAGCAGCGACCCTACATTGTAATTCTCCACCAGGACATCTGAAGCATAAAAAGCAACGCCAGGTGTATCGAAGGTAGACCAAAAATCATCCAGATTGCTGGCCGCCTCTATCACGGATGACAAATATTCACCGTTATCGTCAAGGAGCGGTTCGGTGGCTAGATCCACCGACCATTCGGTCGGCACCTCCATAACCAAGGCGCCAGTATCATCCCAGACTTCGACATAGCCTTCATAGGCAACACCCGACTGGCCAAAGTCTTCGCCAATTTGCTCTTCAACTTCGGCCGCAAAAGATTCGGCGACTGCCAGCAACTGGCCATTTAATTGGCCCTCCAGGATTTCTGAGCTTTCGTAGCGCAGCACTTCCAAACTTAGCACATCCTCAGGCGAGTGGCTGCGTAATATATCACAATAATCCGCCATGGTGCCGTCAGTTGCCAGGACAAGGCCTTCGATCTTCGTGATGATATCGCCCTCTTTAATACCTGCGCGATCGGCCGGCGAGCCAGAATCAACCGATGCCACCCAAATGCCAGTGATTCCCGAATCATCATATACTGCGCTACCATTAACGCCGATCGATGTGACATCTTTCTCAGCCTTTAGCTGTTCCAGAATTTCTAGGGCTTCATCGCGGGCGATTGCCATGTACTGGTTATCGTTATAAACGCCATAATTCACGCCCACAATTTGGCCATCGCTGGTCACCAGGGGTCCTCCCGAATTACCAGGGTTGATAATCGCATCATGCATCAGAACTTTGTCGATAGATGCCCACCATGTTTCACCATCCCCAGCTTCCTTGGCGACGATGCCGCGGGTCAAAGTAAATTGTGGTTCACCCAGAGGAAATCCTGCTGCATACACTTCCAGGCCGGTCGATATCGGATCATCAAACCATTCCAGGTATGGGTAATCACCTCCATCGAGATCGATTACTGCCAGGTCGGAACATTCAGAAACCGCCAATACGCGAGCATTAACAGGTTTACTTTCACCAGCAACATATACTTTTAGCAGAGCCGCTCCAGTCACGACGTGATTGTTCGTCACGGCAAGTCCTTCTTCATCAATGATGAAACCTGAGCCTGAACCGGCCGTATTTAATTGTTGACCAAATTCTGGATCAATAAAACTACCCTCAGCCACGATCTGGATGACTGCACTCTCAAGCTCTTCGAGCGAGGAAACAGCATTGGATTCCACTGGTACAGGGGTATCAGTCGGTAAATCTTCAACTTGAGGGGCTTCCGTGGGCTCGGTTTCGACCGAAACCGGGACTTCAGTTGGCTCCTCATCTGGCTGTTCTCCCCCGCCAAAGTTGCATGCTAGACCCGTAATCAATAATAAAACTATCATCATCACGGGCCAAGAAGTGAATCGCCTGATCATGTTAACCTCCAAGAGTGGCGCAGTGTATCAATTTACTCCTCAACGAGACATTGAGCGTTTCAAACATCACCCAGAATTCAATCTGGTCATGAAACATCTACCAAATTGTGACCGCTTTATCGAGACTATGCAATAGCTCCAGGGCTCTATTCCTTCACTCATTCAAGATGGTGAAATCTCGCTTTCCAGGATCCGTTTCCAATACCAGTCTCCTCCATACTACGGACGAGGTACTATCTACGATAGTCCTGTGTAAGTGGGCAATTAGGGCTATGGAGGATGTTAATTAGTTGTGTTAGCTTGCTCGTCTTTCTATAATGTTTACCGTAAGTTATTCATGAATTGACTGCTTTGCTTCCATCAGGAGCGTTTACATGATCGGATCCAATATTGGTCGGTATCAGATTATCGAAGAGATCGGTCGCGGGGGAATGGCCAGGGTTTTTCGTGCATTTGATCCCCGGTTCAAGCGTGACATAGCAATAAAAATAATGACTCGCGATTTGCTAGAGGATCCAACCCTCAGAGCGCGGTTTGAGCGGGAGGCGCAGACCATCGCCGGCCTCGAACACCCGGCAATTGTTCCTGTATACGATTTTGGGGAGGATGATAATCGACCTTATCTGGTCATGCGTTTGATGACAGGAGGGACATTATCCGACCGCTTAATACAAGGCCCTATTGGCATCAGCAACACGGTCAAGATATTGCAACGTATCGGTTCGGCATTGGAACGCGCTCATAAGAATGGCATCATCCATCGTGATCTCAAGCCAAGCAACATCATGTTCGACGATTATGGGGATGCGTTTCTGGCCGATTTCGGTATCGCTCGCTTGACAGAAAGCGCCATAACCTTGACTGGTGATTCGGTTGTTGGTACGCCAGCCTATATGAGCCCCGAACAGATCCATGGCGACAAAGAGATTGACGGACGTAGTGACATTTACGCGCTTGGCATCATTTGCTTCGAAATGTTGACCGGCCGGCGGCCATACGAAGACAAGACACCCACCAAGGTCATGATGAAGCACATCATCGATCCGATACCTGACATCCGCGAAGTCAATCCAGATCTGCCGGAAGGTGTTGGGGAGATCATCAATCGCAGCCTGGCAAAGGAACCGGCAGATCGTTACACGACGGCTAGCGAACTCACCGCAACTTTAGAATCTTTGTCCCGGGAGGAAGTCGCCGATTCTCTGGCCGTCCAAGAGGGAACAGTAGTTGCAGCCACGGTCATGGGCGCTTTAACCACGGTTGATGAAATCGAAGTAACGGAAGCCAGTGAAGATCAGCCCGAAACAGAAATCGCCTTGCCACCCCATGAAGATGAATATCCAGATACAGAAGTAATAGCGCCAGCCATGCCCGAGAAACCAGCGGCCGAGGAGGATGGCGGGCAAGAAGATGCCTACCCTGAAACTGAGGTGGTGGCGCCGGCCTTCATCACTGAACCAGAATCGGAGCTCATTGCAGACAAGACTGATACAGTGTCAGAAGAAGCTCCTCTCGAAACTGAAATCGTGGCGCCGGTCTTTGCCAAGGCAGCAATTGAGCCAGATGTAGTTGTGGAAACTGACGGCCGATCCGGAGGGAAAAAATGGCTGGTCGTTGGGATTGCCGGTGGCATTATCCTTATCCTATTGATCGCAGCTGTCATCGTCGGTGGCTTATTTATCAGCTCACGCGATGAGGGATCTGAACTGGTCGAGGAAGGTGAAACGCCCACCGTGGAAGTTGTCTCGGCCGGTGGTCAGTCTCAAGAAGCGACGAAAACGCCCAGGGCCACCGCTACCATCAATGTCCGTAATCGAGCCGAACTTCAGATGCAAATTTTTTATCGCAAGGTAGATGATGAAGCCTATGAGGAGGCATTAAAGGCCATCAACCAAGCCATTGAATATGTCCCAAACGAAAGTTGGTATTTCCATGAAAGAGCCTGGCTCTATTCGTTGATGGGTGACTACGGTGCCGCATTGAATGATATAAACCAAGCCATCGAACTAAGCCCTGCAGACGCAGACAACATCGCTCGCAGAGGAGCACTACAGCTTGATTTTGGGAACTATGAAGCGGCGATTGAAGATCTACGGTTGGCCATCCGTAGGAATCGAGGTAATCCCTACTACCACTCTGATTTGGGGCATGCTCTTCTGGCGATAGGCGATTTCGAGGGTGCACTGGCCGAGTTCGAAGCGGCCGTCCAGCTTGCACCGGATGAAAGTGGATTTTTAGGGAGCCGAGCTGATATTTACCTCCATTTTGGCGATGTCGACGCTGCTTTCCGAGACATAACGCGGGCTGTTCACTTAAACCCTGACGAGGCCTGGCATCATGACCAATTGGCAGGTATTTATGCCTGGTATTTAGGAGATTTTGAAAAGGCATTAGAGCAAAACGACCTGGCCATCAAATTAGATCCAGAAATAGGTTGGCGCTACGATGATCGAGCTTCTTTCCTTCGAGAGATGGGCAGAATAGATGAGGCCATTGCCAACCATGAACAAGCCATCGACAGAGATCCTGAAGAAATATGGAGCCGTTTAAACCTGGCCATCACTTATCGCGACTTTATGGGCGATGTCGATGCAGCTCTGAAAATTTATGAACAAGCAGCCGCCATTGCCCCAAACTTTGCCGACGTCTATTCTGAAAGAGGCCACACCTATCAGTATGTGATAGGTGATTTAGATGCCGC
>JAHEJP010000055.1 GCA_024638855.1 Chloroflexota bacterium | reverse complement strand
CGTATCCAACATGTAGCCCGTGGTATCTTCTACCAAATATATGTTGTGTTCTGGCAGGTACTCTTCCCCAAGCTTCACACCACCATCTTCCAAAGAGTTGGCCCAAGTGATGTAGGGTTGCTTGGGTTTGACGATAATGGCCGTTCGTTTCACACGTCTCATAAATCACTTCCTTTAACTCAGCAGGGTGAATAGATTGTGCCAAACGTAGACTGAATTGTCGAAATGAGATTGAGAATTTAGTGTCAAAACTGCTCGGATGAACTAAGTCGCCCCCACACAGAGGGGATCGTAGTGAATAGGAACAACTAAATAGATTGTCTGGTTTTAGAGATAGGGTAGGTGATTTAAGCCGAAACGACCGTTTGCATTTGCAGCTTATTTGATGATAAGTTGAATGAAGAAAATGATTGCGTACTCGAGAAAAATTGACCAGAAATATGCTTCGGTAAGAAAATTATACACGTAAGCGAGCGAGTCCCGTCGCTCCCGCCTATAGTAAAAGATATAAGGATAAGGAGAGCTCTCTGTTACAGAGGGCTCTTTACATTTCAGGGAACTAATGTCTCTGTGGTAGGGAAGCCTATAGACGGCTGAAAAAACACTTATGGGCTGCAGAGTCGAAGGGATACGATTTTCGATCTGTTTTCGAATAAGCTTGATATGTCAATCCCTAATTGGCACATTAGCCCAGATCGCGGGAGCGACCGATTTACGGATTACAGATATCGTTGGAATGATTCTTAGCCAAGCGAAGAACGGTCCGAATACCAAATCAATGATACCGTTTTTTGGACATTTTTAGTATTAACATTGTCCAATTGACCTCTGGAAATTCTCAGTTATTTGGGCTGAGGTAATGTACGCTGATTTACACTCAGGCGGAATCCGGAAAAGGTCCCTTTTTAGGACTCCTGGCTAACCCAACCAATAGCAAACATGTTTACAGTTATCTTGATCTTAGCCGCTTAAACAGCTGGATTAAAACAGCATACGATACTTCAATGTAAAGGTCCCATCTTTAGGACCACTCATAAGTGGACACTCTCCGACCTTTGAACGTTAACAGAAGGATAGACAGAGATAAACAAGATGTAATTGATGGAGCTAGATTGAAGTTCATGGACTGAATGGGTAAGATACGAATGGAAGGGTTATGATTCTACTCAAACAGCTAGATCTCCACCGAATTTGGCCCAGGGCGAATCGACGTGAAATATCCGTCATGGCGCAAAATGCTACCGATCAGGAAGACATGAATGAATGAAGCACCAGGGGGTGTAACCGTGTCAAGAGTGACAAAATATCAACCTTCAGTGAAGGGGCAAACATTCATAGATTCAGTCAGCAACGGCAAATATGATCGGCAAATCATTAAAGGCCTCAAAACATTTCTTGATGGAAATGCCCCTGAAGATGTGCGGTCATTTTACTCTCCCGATGAGTTGACGGCGCTGGCCGCGCTGACAGGGACCAGAAGAGATGTTGAGAGGCGCATGCCAGTTAAAATTACCCGACATTTTTTTGAACTGGCAAAGAAGAGTGATGCCCTCAAAGTCCTGGTAAAAGCAAGCCCGAAAGAAACATACGACCTGGAAGGCGCGCCAGATCCGGGCAAACAAATGAGTTTCAGCCCGGTGGAGGGCTTGATCCACAAGTATGAGCTAGGTCTCATCTACGTAGCTTCTACCTGTTCTGCCCACTGCCGGTTTTGCTATCGTGAAGAATTGATCGCCAAAAAAGAGGTGGCAAGGCCGGATGGCACTATCGCCCCAAAAGGCTTGGCTCAAATCGGCGAGCTCGTCGATTACATTACGAAGCACAACGCTGAAGTTGCTGCAAATGGTGGCCTGCATCCAGAAACGGGACGCAGAAAACTAGTTGAGATCCTTATGTCTGGCGGCGATCCAATGGTGCTCAGCAATAAGAACATCGCCTCATGGTGGTCGGCGCTGTCCGAAGCTGGTATTGAATCAATTCGTTTAGGCACAAAAGAGCTTGCCTATTATCCGAAGCGTTTTGATGAGACATTCTTTGATATGGTCGACAAGTTCCATGATGCCTACCCAGGCACTAAGATTCGCTTGATGGTGCACTTCAACCATCCTGACGAATTTCTGCTCAAGGATGACAACCGGGAATACATAGAGGATCCAAATGGAGGGTTTGTCTGGCATCCTGATACCAAACACGCCATTGAGGAGCTGGGTAAACGGGACTGGCTGACAGTTGATAACCAGGCGCCAATCATCAAAGACATCAATAATGACCCAGACGCATTGCGTATTATGCAGCGTGAAATGAAGCAGCATAAGGTTGAGAATCACTACTTCTTCTGTGGGCGGGACATTGTCGGTCACAAAGCATTCAACGTACCAATTGAGGAAGCGTGGCACGTATTGAATGAGTCACAAAAAGGGTTGTCGGGCGTAGAAACACACGCGCGGCTTTCGATCACCCATTACAAAGGCAAAACGGAAGTCGTTGCCGTAACCAACGATCCGCTGCCGGGCGTACCAGGCACGGAAAACGGTCTTGTGATTATGAAGTTGCACCGCAGCATTGCCGACGCGCCAGAAAAAGGCCTGGTCACCATATTGGGACGCAACCCAGAAGCTATCTGGTTCTACGGGTATAACGACCGTGTCATTTATGATGAGGCGGGATTATTCGTCGGCGCCAAGAATTACGAGGATACCATCACGTACGTTGAAGTTGAGCCGGTCTGAACGGCCGCTTAGCAAGTGGCAATTTCCTGGAAACTACAAGGTGCAAAGTTATGCCTGATCCAACCTCAACCGAATCTCGCAGTGCAGCGTTATATGAACGCGCACGCAAAGTAATGCCTGGCGGTTGCAGCAGAAACACCGTATTGCGTAAACCTCAACCTTTGTATGCGGAAAATGGTACCGGTTGCTACGTCACGGATGTCGAAGGCGTAAGACGCATTGATTTCGCCAACAATGTAGCATCGCTCATTCATGGTCATGCCTATCCTCCGGTAGTGGAAGCTGTAGCGGCTCAGCTGCGCAAGGGGACGGCGTTCACCTTGGCAACAGAAGTAGAGATAAAGTTTGCGGAGCACATGTGCGGCCGGAACGCAGGATTTGAAAATATCCGTTTTGTTAACTCCGGCACAGAGGCAGTGATGGGCTGTCTCAAAGCAGCACGAGCCTATACGGGACGCCCTAAAATCGCCAAGACCGAGGGGGCGTATCACGGTCAGTACGACTATGCGGAGGTCAGCCAAACTGCTAACCCAGATAATTGGGGAGATGCCAACAGCCCTGCCAGCGTGCCGGTTGCCTACGGAACGCCAGAATCAGCTCTGCATGATGTGATCGTGATCCCTTTCAACCAACCGGAACGGGCGATCGCGATATTAAATCGACACGCGAATGCATTGGCTTGCGTCTTATTAGACTTGATGCCGCACCGGGTTGGCCTCGTCCCAGCATCTCAAGAGTTTGTTCGCGCCATCTATGACTGGACTCGTGAAAACGACGTTCTGATGGTTTGCGATGAAGTGATTACTTTTCGCTCTAACTATGGCGGCGCTCAAGAGTGGTTTGATGTACAGCCTGACCTGGTCGCCATGGGAAAAATGATTGGCGGCGGCTTCCCTGTTGGCGCATTGGCTGGACGTCAAGAAGTTATGGGCGTTATGGACCCACTGGCTGAAAAGGTTTTGTTTCCCCACGCTGGCACCTTTTCCGCAAATCCCGTCACAATGACGGCCGGGCTTGTCAGCATGTCATTGTTTAACAAAACCGCCGTAGAAAAGCTAAATCGTCTTGGCGAGAAGGCGCGAAGCAGTATTTTTGAAGCCATTCGCATTGCGGATATCCCCGCTTGCGTGACAGGAGGCGGCTCACTATTTCGGATTCACATGCAAGCGGAAATACCCACCACCTATCGAGCGGCGTACATGACGGCAAAAGAATCCAAGATGATCCAGGCGTTACTCGACCACCTACTCGATAATGGTATTATTATGATCAATTCATGTTCTGGCGCGCTTTCGACGGTGATGACCGAAAGGGAAATTGATATCCTGGTGGAAACCCTACTGGCGGGATTTCGCAAGATAAGAAGATTGCTCTAGAGTAAGCTCAAAGGGTGCTAATTATCTAGCGAATCAGATATGGCGGGGTCTTTGATGAAGAAGCAACTATGCTCCTGAACCTTCAGGTGGCAATCTGTACGGTAGTCTGAACTTTGAGCTGGCTTGATGGTCTGGCAAGAATAATGCAATCTGTGTCCGCGTGAGTGGTCGACTCCCGTCGCTCCCGCCTATAGTAAAACTTATGAGGATATGAAGAGCTCTCTATTTTAGAGGGCTCTTTGCATTTCTGGGGGTCGCTGTACTCCAGAGCGCATGTCCCAGAGTAGGTGATAGACCTTGCTATAGGATACCCGACAGCGCACTGAAGCATGTATGGTGATTGCCATTTTCGCTTGATGTGTCGGGCTTACTGATAACAATAACCACCAATCGCGGGAGCGACCAACTTGGCTTGGCGATGGTGTCCCAGGCGAGTAACGGTCAGCTAATAGAGAACGATCGCGAATTGTTCAAGTCCATGAAGTGGTCGATTTGAGTCCATTGCTAACACCTCTTCTAGCGCGAGGTCTTTTGGTCGCAGCTTATATTGGTGCTCGCGGATCGGCTTCAGCAATTGGAGGGACGATGCCCTATGATCATCGGTTTGCGTCGAGCACTTACCACGAGATAATTAGTTCAATAGCAATAACAGTCCCAACACAAAGAGCCACTGTTGAGTGACAATTGCTGCAATCCGTTCGACCAAACCCGCGTATCGGGTTTCGACACTGGCGCCTCCAACCACACCCATCACAACTACTGCCGCAACCGTAATGAAAGAATATACGGAAAATCCCGGGAATAGATTTGCTCGCCCTAGCCATAATCCAACGAGCAGCGTCGACAGTATTGAGAGCGGAATCAATCCGCCAAATACCAATATCTTATGTATCTGACCTGCCGAAGTTGCTTGGGTTCCTTCGGCATCTTGGGGGAAGATCACGGTGCCGATGGTCGCCACTCCAAGTGCAATGATTAGCCAAGCGCCGATTCGCCCGATCAATTGGTCGCTTGCACTTCTCTGGACAAACCACAATACACCAACTCCAAAGATGATGTGGAGAAGAGCATAGAATGATTGGATAGTCACTAGCAGCGGCCTATTCGGCGCACCTGGCGACAACAATTCACTTACTGAGTTCGAAAGGTGACTGTAGCCCGGCCTTAGCGCTCCACCAATTAGGTACATGAA
The DNA here is from genome assembly GCA_024638855.1 of Chloroflexota bacterium. Classification (GTDB taxonomy): domain Bacteria; phylum Chloroflexota; class Anaerolineae; order Promineifilales; family Promineifilaceae; genus UBA11865. The sequence continues at coordinate 13,322 of JAHEJP010000055.1, read as the reverse complement.
AAAATAAACCAATGGAATAATCACTCCTGCAATGTAGAAGACAGCCTGGGTCATCAAATATCCTTTTTCGTTTCGCCAGATGCAACGCTTAACTGGAACTTGCGCCGAACGTTATCCAACATTTTCCTGTGCGTTTCGAATTAGATCGTTCAGGACCCAACATATCAAACGTGGCAATTACAATCCAAGGGCATTTGTCAGCACTTCACGAGAATTGGTGTGATTGGCTCTGAAAATGGAATGTCTTGTTCCCGAAGGACCAGTTGTCTAACGCCGATAGTGAAGATACGGCTACGAGCATTATACAATAGGTTTCGTTGTCAGAGAACTGATATTTCTAATGCCGTGTCTCTGCTCAGAAACTTGACAGGTGAGCTGCTTGGCCATTAGCTCTCGAACGGCCGTAGACTGCTTGGCGACAGTTGGCATACAAATGGGTTCAAGTTCCGATGCTTCTCACGCTCCTAAGAATGAGGAGACTGAGTAACCCGGCAAGAATAGAACTGAGATTATTCGCGTGAGCAAACGACCCCCGTCGCTCCCGTCCCATAGTATTATCCTACAGGATAGGAAGAGCTCTCTGTTTCAGGGGGCTCTTTGCATTCTGAGGTGGTTATCCTAATAAGGGAAGCAAGCCTATAGAACGGTGAAAGTACACCTATGGGGTTCAGTATCCTTCGCCTCACTTTCCCGAATAATCTTTGAATTAGCCCGATATACCAATCTGGATTTAGCCTAACTGCTAAGATCGCGGGAGCGACTCTTTGACCAAAATGTGGGCGTATTGATACTGAACCTGCGTTATCGTCACTAGTCCGAATATCAAAATCGCGATACCGTTTTTAAGACTTCTTTCAAGCCACATTCAGTCAGCCTACCTCTGGAAATGTGGGCCAGATTCGGCAGTCAATTAGCGGCAAATAGTGGCCATTGAGGATTCCGAAAAACCTCCCTTTTTAGGACTCCTGGCTAACCCAACCAATAGCAAACATGTTTACAGTTATCTTGATCTTAGCCGCTTAAACAGCTGGATTAAAACAGCATACGATACTTCAACGACGTTCACATCCGTGAGGCCGCGGGTTCGAGTCCCTCTGCGCCCACTTTTTCCCCTTTCTGGTGCAAATCAGCCTTAATGCTATATGTACCTACCAGAGGTGGCGAGGAATGGTCCCCGCTTGCCTGTACGGGACATATCCCAACGAACGTGAACCGTGCTCCAAACAGCATCACAGTATTCTTAATTAATTGTAAATCGAGGCTTTGAATGACCCCCTCGATCCTACGACATGCATGGTAATGAGGGCTTATTACTTGGTCAGCGTGGACCGCTATCGGAGTGGGGAATACACGTAATTGTGAAGGAGTATGCTTATGAGGCAAGGTTGGAAGATGTTACCGCTCAATAATACATCATCTGCCCCTAACTTTTCGGAGCACCTCTTCTGGGTGATGGTGTCTGCTAGTACAAGACACCGCGGTAAGATGTCATCTCCAAGTCTATCTAGGATCACCCACACCTCCTTGATGCGCGGCTTCCGAAAACCGCGCATAGTACATTGGATAATTTTGATCAAAGAGCAGGATAATCAACGTCAAGAGCAGGACGAAGAACAGCGTATTGCCCATTTGGATGGAACCACCGCGGCCGGACAGGAGAAAAGCGTAAAGCAAAACCAAGCCGAAGTTGATCGCACCCATGGCTAAGAATTGAGTTAGGGTATGGCGCCATTCTGTTCCACGACGGGCCAGCCAATGGCTGATTATCGTGTTGAGGATGATTACGAAAGCCACGGCCACGCCGATCTCTAAGTTGCTGGCCTGAGTTTCAGGCAGGATCTGGGCAAAGATGATACTCACAAGACCCACCAGTATGATCTTCTCGATCAAGGCACTGTTGAAGAAACGATCGGAAGCTCCTTGGATAGTGCCGGTTTCCAGGTAGCCAGTGTCCTCATCCTGGTGTGAATCAGCATCAAATGACACATCCCAATCCTTTAGCGGCAGTTTCTTGAGCAGCCAGCGAACCACTATGACGATCAGAACAGCGACGATAATTAGCAGTGGTATGACCCAGATATTGGCTGTCAGAAGCTCGCCCGGCGGCGTGTCGGCCGGTACGCCAAAAATGTCTTCCTTGATGAAATCAGTCATATCTAATTGCAGAATGTGTATCCACATCTCTTGCGGAATCTTGATGAAGATCCAAATAGCGGCTGCCCACAGAATGGTTGCCCGCTTCGTCAATCGCACTGGATCCCAGCGTAGGCGGACGATCTCGTAGAAAATGAAAAAGTACTCGAAGACATTGGGAAAGATCAACAGTAGCCAACGCGGACCCGGAGGCTCGTAGGTCAACTCGAACAAAGTTACGCCGATTAGTCGATAATACCACAGGAACCGGCTGACCTTGAAAGCGAATAGATTCGTCCAATTTCGCAAGGTTGCGATGTATGCGATGGTCAGATAATAGATATCGAGCGCCTTGTCGTATCCTTGGTAGCCATCCAGGTTTATGTTGGTGAAGGTTTGAAAAATGGTTTGATCGACAGCATCAATAACAAGAGAAATCAGAATGCCTGGCAACGGGAAGCGCAGGATCAGCAAGGGTACCAAGAAGCGAGCTAAGATGATGATCAAGAATACAATCAAATCGGTGGTTTCAGTCATGGTTAAGGATTCCTATAGGAAAAACGAGCCTAGCGCTGGATTTTCGCTGATCTTAGAAAAGTACTAATGCCAACACACATTTAAACAAATTATTGGTTGGTTCCTTTATCCGTTCCTGTTTCTCCATGCAATTCAGCCAGCCAATGTTTAAATTGACGATAAACGGATGCCGCACCGATTAGCTCAGATTCAGTGATTCTGAGAGTTTTGGGGTGCAAGATAAACGGCCGTGTCTGGTAGCCGCCCATGCCGCCGTGGCAGCCAATCAATTCCTCAAAGGCAGCCACTTCGTTCGTCTCTACATCATAAAAGCTGTTGATGTAGAGATCAGGGGCATCGGAGAACTCGTTATACCTTTTCAAGTGCCGGGCGGCATTGGTGCCGAAGCCTTGCAGCGGGTTTTCACCTTCAACCCGATCATCTTTCAGAAAGTAACGGCCTTTAGGTCCAACCACCACTGCCTCATGCTCGTCTGATTTTATCATCACCCAGCCGATGCCTTCATGTTGGGCAATGCCTTCCAACAAACCAGGCAGCACATCTTCAATCTCCTCCAACACCAGACGTTCTTCTCGATCCGTACCATAAACCAGGCCCAGATTACCAGAAGCCAGCACTATTACTTCGGCCTTGCGGGCAATGTCTTCATCTAGCTCGAAATCATCTTCACCAAATGCGAGTTCGCCATCGACCATCTTCTTTCTGGAGACGCGCTGGATGGCTTTGCCCGACCGATTATCATTTTGCACGATGTCATTGACCACGACATTGACATGGCCCATTGATTCGTTCGTTTGCAAGATGGCTCGGACGACAAGGTCTTTGACATGTTGTCTGACCAAATCTTCCAGAGTGTAGCCATATCGTTGCAAGAAGGTCGGCCCACCACTCTGCCCATGATCGGATAGGACGACGAGATGATACGGCCTTGGCGCATCTTTAGCTACACTTTCCAGTCGGGCAAACTGATCATCCAGCTTGCGTAAAACATCCAACGCATCGGGTGACTCCACGCCGGAATGGTGGGCTACCTCATCATACCCGACAAAGGTGGCATAGGCCGAAGGCACTCCTGAAAACATATCTCCAATCAATGTGTATATATTCAATTCACGCATAACAACAGTAGTGAAGACGCGCAGCAGCGGGTATTTCCCGCCACGGTGGTGCTTGTCCAAAATCGGCACCACATTGTTTCTGCGTGCCCGCCAGAATTGCAGCTTCTCTAGGAAAAAATCCCATACCAGAAGCAAAATGGTCCGCGAGAAGTTGTACGGATTCACAAAGTAGGCGTAAAAATCGGTCATATGTAGGCGCGATAAATCTTTCATGGTGCTAGCCGTTATACTTACAATGGGCGCATCACCGGACACCAGGTTCCCTCGGCTGGCACCTTGCTCGCTCAATAGCCCGTTGCCATTTGAGTGCTCTTTTTCCAAGCGAGCCACTTCATCAGGATTACTGGACGCGACGATCTCCTTGCGACCCCGTTCATACCAGCGGAAGGCGGGAATGTTTTCGTTACTGCCATGCAGAATTCCCAACTGGCTGGCCGAGGTTTGCGAGGATAGATCTGTTTCCCATTCAGTCAATTGATACTCTCCCGAATCGAGCCAGCTTTCCATCACGGGCGCAAATCCTTCCTGAATGGCGTTCTCCAAAACTGGTTTAGCCAGCCCATCGATTTCCAGGAAGATAATGCCGGGTGCGTCCGTTTCTTCGAATTTGGCAATGCGATTAGCCCGTCTTTTGACCACATTGCGATAATAGGAGCTGTCGTCATCAATCGTCAGTAGTGCGCTAAGGATGGCATTGATCGCCGTCAGGCCCAGCGCAATCCAAATGGCCGTGCCCACGGAAGCGACGGTAAAACCAGGCACAATTTGCCCGGCAAACCAGATGATGACCCCATTTAGGATCAAGGCGCCAATTCCTAAAGTCAGTACGGCAAAAGGCAGAATGATATAACTGAGCAATGGCCAGAGCAGTGCATTTAAGAGCCCGATGACAGCAGTGGCTACAATAGCCGTTCCTAGCGTGTCAATCTGCAGCCCATCAAGTAGAAAGGCCATGATTATTAAGGCAAGGGATTCGATCGCCCAAATAAGGGCAATTCTTACCACTGGCTTTCTGGCTCTGCGTCTCGTTCTCATATGTTGCACTTCCACACTGGCCCTATATAGGGATCGATGAATTCGGAGAGTATCGTCATAAGTTCCTAATCTTCTGACTTCTGAACTGATGCACTTTGTGGTTCATCGACAACAAGCTCTTCCAATAGCTCTCGCTTGAACTGTTTCATGTAGAGGTCGTAGTAGAAACCCTTCTTCGCCATCAGTTCATCGTGTGGTCCAAAATCAACGATGCGACCACGATCAAGCGTGATGATATTGGCTGCATCGCGTATGGTGCTCAGCCGATGGGCGATGACGAAGCTGGTGCGCCCTTCCATCAAGCGCAGCAGAGCCTCCTGAAGCTTCTTCTCAGTACGTGTATCTACGCTGCTGGTGGCTTCATCCAAAATCAGGACATCGGGGTCGGCCAGAATAGCACGGGCAATGGTCAGTAGCTGGCGCTGACCTTGGCTCAAGTTGCCGCCCCGCTCGGCTAGCATTGTGTTGTAGCCATCAGGCAGGCGTTCGATGAATTCGTGGGCATTCGCCAGCTTGGCTGCTTCAATACACTCTTCATCGCTGGCATCAAGACGACCATAGCGTATATTATTCAGCACCGTTTCAGAGAAGAGAAAAGGTACCTGCAAAACAATGCCGGTCCGTTGACGTAGGGAGTCTTGCTGCAGATCGTAAATGCTCTGGTCGTCGATCCGGATATCACCATTTTGGATATCATAGAAACGAGTGACCAAGTTGATAATGGTGCTCTTGCCGGCACCCGTAGGGCCACAAAGGCCAATCATCTGGCCGGGAAGCGCCTCAAAGGTGTTATCGAAGAGGATTTGTTTATTGGGCACATAACTAAAGTCCGTGTGATCAAAGTTCACTTTGCCGTCGATCTCTTTAATTTCGGTTGCCCCAGATCTATCCACAATCTGAGGTTGCTCATCAATAATCTGAAAGACCCGCTCGGCTCCAGCAATGGCTTGCAAGATCGTGTTGGTGATTTGCGTCATTTGAGACAGAGGTTGCGAAAATTGTCGCGCATAGTTAAGGAACGTGGCCACCGTGCCCAACAGCAGTGTCCCTTGTACGGCAAACCAACCGCCGACAATGGCTACCAAGGCCAAATCAAGGTTGGTCAGAAAGGTTGTGGCTGGAGAAATAGCCATTGCCAGGAAGTTGGCCGCACCATCGGCTTCTCGGGCGGCATCGCTCAGTTCCTCGAAATTACTTATGGCGGCTTCTTCCTGCCTGTAGGCGGTGATCACCCGCTGACCGCTGATGCTTTCTTCGGTAAAGCCATTTAGTTCACCCAGCGCCTCTTGTAGCAGAGCAAACGCAGCACCAGCATAGCGCCCGCTGAAACCAATTAGCGCGATCATCAAGGGTATGATAACTAGCACCGCTAGCGCCAACTGCCAACTCAACAGCAGCATCGCGGCTCCCACGCCCAAAAGCAAGAAGATGCTCTGCAAGAACTGAGCGACGCCGTTACTGAAAAACTGATTGATCGAATCCACATCGTTGACCACCCGACTCATCAGCTCGCCGATTGGCTGGCGGTCATAGAAACGCAACGATAGAGTCTGGATATGATTGAATAAATCGCGGCGTAGAGAATACATGGCATTCTGGGCAATGTCGGCCATCAGCCAGCCCTGAATCGCCAGTGTAATGGCACTCCCCACAGCGGCCAGGATCATCACCACCACAATCGTGCCCAGCCCATCCACCGTTCCCAGCTCAATATAGTTATTGATCCCCACGCCAAAAAGATAGGGGCCAAGGATATTGAAGAAAGTCCCCAACAGGACTAAAAAGATAACCAATATCAATTTAATCTTGCTGGCTGCCACATAGCCCAGTAGGCGGCCCAGTGTTTGTATTTTGCTTGGAGGGGCGGGTTCTACTTCGATAGGTTCCGGTTTGATAAAGGAACCGTCCGAACGTTTCCTAGTGACCACGGGTTCTGCAACAATTTCAGCCATTGAATTCCTCCACGCCACCGAGTTGTGACTCGTAAATTTCCTGATAAATGGGGCTGGATGCTAACAACTCCCGATGTTCGCCTTCAGCCACAATTTCACCATTGTCTAGCACAATGATCTTATCGGCGATTAGAACCGTGCTGAGACGCTGCGCCACGACAAAGGTAGTCACGCCCTGGGCAAGTTCGGCCATCGCGGACTGGATGCGCGTCTCGGTGGCCACATCAACTGCGCTGGTGCTGTCATCCAGAATTAAGACATCTGGCTTCAATGCCAGCGCCCGGGCAATGGCAATCCGCTGGCGCTGGCCACCGGAGAAGTTGGCTCCTTCGCGCGCTACTCGCGAGTCAAACCCGTCAACCTGGGCGCTGACAAAGCCGTGCGCGTCTGCTGCCTCGGCATAGGTGATTATCTCCTCCTCGGTCGTCTCAGCAGGGCGACCGTAGCGGATGTTATCGGCCACGGTACCGCTGAAGAGAATGGCCTGCTGAAGACAGATACCAACATGTCGCCGCAAATCATCTAAGCGCATATCGCGCACATCCACCCCGTCGATGGTTACCCGGCCTTCAGTCACATCATAGAAGCGGGGAATAAGGTGAATTAGACTTGATTTTCCGGAGCCCGTGGCGCCCAGAATGGCAACCATTTGCCCTGGTTCAGCGGTTAGATTGATGTTCTTGAGAACAGGGGTCTGGTTTTGTGTACCATCATCATTTAGGTAACTGAAGGTCACATTATCGAAGATGACTCGTCCCCTGATTGAGGGTATCGATTGAGCATCCGGTCTTTCTTGGATGTCGGGCTCGACATCAAATATCTCGAATATGCGGCCCATGGAAGCGTTAGCGGCCGTTACCTGTGGTAGAAGAACCGCGACAAGAATTAGTGGAATGGTAGCCGTGAGTAAGTAGTTGGAGAAGGCCATCAATTCGCCAACGGTAGGCGAGCCTTCAAGAACAGATTCACTCCCACCAAACCAGAGAACGGCTGCAGTACCCAGGTTAAAAACAAGCATAAGCACAGGAGATAGAAACGCCGTTACCCGCATGGGTTTTCGCGCTTGCACTCGCAAATCATCATTCCGTTGATCAAAACGTTCCATCTCGTAATCGCTGCGCACAAATGCCTTGACCACCCGGATGCCGGACAGATTCTCTTGTAGGACCAAGTTGAGCCGGTCTAGCTTGGCTTGCACGATCCTAAACATCGGATTAACCAGCCAGAAAAAGGCGATCAGAGTCACTAGGACAACAACCATGATGACCAACAGTATCCAAATCAGACTGGGACCGGTGATGTAAGCGAAAAACACGGCACCAATAAGCATGATGGGGGCTTTGAAAAAAACGGCCGACATCAACAGCACCATCATCTTAAAGATATTGACATCGCTGGTGAGTCGAACCAGTAGATCACTGGTCTGAAAGCGATCCATATTGCCAAAGGAGAGCGTCTGGATTTTGCGATAAGCACTGACCCGCAAGCCATGGGCCGTGTCGCTGGAAAAACCGACAGCGTAGCCGATGTTTATGATCGACAGCAGCGCACTGATGAAGGCAAAGAAAACCATCCATATCGAATTGCGTACGACTATCTCCATATCCTGTTCGGCGATGCCCTCATCGACGATAGTTTTGATCAACAAGGGAATAAGTAGATCGAAGATGACTACACCCACCAGGAAGAGTTGGGATATCAAAAACTTTCGTTTGACGCCTTCCCCAGCAAAGGCATACCGGGTAAATCTTAGAATTTCATTCATTAGCTATCCGTCTCTCCTTACTCCATCATTATCAAACCACTGGGTAGGTCGCCAGTCTCGATACGCCCCAAACCAACAGGACGAAGCCGATGACGACGACTGCAACTTGAACCGGAAACCAATCAAAGCCTGAAGCGATCCCGACAAAGAACAGAACCGAAGCCAGAATCACGGTGGTGAGCACATAGTCATCGGCTTGCAAATTAGCTGCCTGCCCCTGCTCAAATACCTTTCCGGCCTCCTGTACAAGTGCGCTCGATTCGTTCATAGACGCTACCGTGTACTCAGGCATGGCAAATGGCGAGCCGGCTGCATCTGGACTGTTAAATGGATCGGTGGCCAACCAAGCATCGAAGGCGGTTTTGAATTCGTTTCGGAAACCGGCGCTGTAAAAGTCAGCCAATTCCTGATTGGTGTCAGCCCGGGCATTGACCCATTGGAAGAACAGGTTCGCATCGACAACAATCGCGATCAAGGTTTCGTTATTGGTACGTACCGCTTCGGTCCGCAGTGCACCCGCCTGACTAAAGAGTGTCGATTGTACTCCTCCCCACCTTGCTGCCTGGTAACCACTCCAGGCTGTGGCAACGGCGACAATGCCCAACATGATAGTCGCGATCACTTCGATCACGCGGTCCTTCTGCTGCGCTCTCTTAGACGAATATTTCGATGGCAAGTATCCGGCGCCATCCATATTATTGTCTGGATCAGGCACTACTACTCACCTCCGTCTCGTTCCAAGGACATTAAACTACTTATGGACTCGAATAGTTCAGCTGCCGAGAATCCGCTCAATAAGACGTCATCTGCCCCCAACATTTCAGCGCGCTTCTTCTGGGTGATCGTGTCTGTTAGTACGAGACACCGTGGCAAGGGGGCATCTCTGAGTCCATCTAGGATCACCCAAGCCTCATCATGAGGTAGATTTGTCACTAACAACAACAGGTCTGGCCGGTTTTGAGAAATCATCTCCAGTGCTGTAGTCCCATTCTCCACTTGGCCAATGACCTCAACTCCAGTGAGCGTTCTTAATAGGGCCTGTAAGCCATCAAGCGTTCGACCTTGCTTAGTCACAATTAGGATTGATTTCTGATCGATCACGCTTACCTAAGCTCCTCAGGAGTTCGTTCACCAATATCTTCGATTGTAGAAAGAAGGAGTGAACCGTGAATCGGCAAAAAGGGAGGTTTCTATTACCTGAAAGAAGGTGTTTTTCTAAGAGACTCTTCTACCTAAAAAGAAAAAAGTCTACCACATTTGTGGTAGACCTTATCTCTAGTAAGCGTTCTGACCCAGAGGTGACAGTTACCTGAACTTGATCATACTGGACTGAGCAAGATTAGTCCTTATCCAAACTCGACAAACCCTCGCGCAGTGCGAACAGTGATGCCTGTGTGCGGTTATCCAGATTCAGTTTTGCTAGGATATTTCGCACGTGGGTGCTTACAGTGCCTTCACTCAAGGATAATTGGGCAGCAATGTCCTGGTTAGAATACCCTTTGGCGACCAATTTCAAAACGTCTACTTCGCGTTTTGTAAGTGGAAATTCAGTTTGTGTCTGGCTCGAGGGTTGGTTAAGTTCCCGGATCAACATGTGAGCAGCGGTAGGATGGAGTGAGGACTCGCCGCGATATACATCATGGATGGCTTGCAGCAGTATCTCGGGTGGTGAGTCTTTAAGCAGATAACCCTCTGCACCCGCTTTGATGGCCGAAATGACATTATCATCTTCGACAAAGCTGGTAATAACTAGAATGCGCACGTCAGGCATATCGCGTTTGATCTCTTTAATGACATCGAGCCCGTTCATACGTGGCATAACCAGATCGAGCAGGATAACATCTGGTTGCAGTGACTGGCATAATGTTACTGCTGTCACACCATCTGACGCTTCGCCAACCAATTCCAATCCGGCCTTGATCTTTATCCAAGAACTCAAACCTCGCCGCACCACTGGATGATCGTCTGCAATGAGAATACGTATAGGGTTTTCATCAGCCATTCGGGTTCCTCCCATTAAGCTTTACCTGCACATTCGTTCCTTGCCCTGGCCTGGAAAGAATCGTAAGCTCGCCACCCAATTTCTCTGCCCGCTCCCTCATGCTAACCAGCCCCATACCACCACTGGCGGCCGTCCCATTAGGGTCAAACCCCTGACCATTATCAGTTATCTCCATCTCAATCAGGTCTTTGTCTGTGTATATCCGTACAGTAACTAAGGTGACTTCTGTGTGCTTGAGTGCATTGTTCAGCGCTTCCCTAGCAATATGAAAAAGTGCTTCTTCCTGTACGTCGGAAAGGTCTATATTATTTTCTACATAGAGATGTGTTTCAATATTCGCTCGTTCTTCGACTTTTTGAAGCCGGTTTCTTAATGCTATGGCCAAGCCATCTTCTTCGAGAATCGGTGGTCGCAATTCGTACACAAACAGCCTCATCTCTCTGAGTGCCTTTCGTGCAATACTCCCTAGCTCGACTAAACTACTATTCATCTGCTTTAGATTGCCTAGATGGTACGCCTCCCGACCGACATCGGCAAAGAGGTTTATACTATATAGTAGTTGGGTTACAGAATCGTGCAGATCTCGGGCCAGCCGCGCCCGTTCTTCCACAACCGCCACCTGCTCAACTTGTTCTCTGAGCCTGGCACTTTCCACGACGACACCTACCTGATCAGCAATAGAGCTCAGAAGGGCAACCTCTTCTACGCCGAATATGGGTTGTCCTCTCTTCCTGGCAATACTGAGGACACCGAGAATAGATCCACCCGCTCGAATAGGAGCACCTACATATGCTTGAAATTCTCTCTGGCTGGCTGTTGCCGGCATTGAGCGTGGATCAGTCGCTATATCGGCTACAACCAGTATTTCTTTGTGCGCCATGACCCAGCCCGGTAACCCTCTGCCCACTGGTAGCGTTTCTATCTGAGCCGTAATATTAGAAGAAAAACCCTGGTTGATAGCCAGACGCAACATTTTGCCTGACTCATCTATTAGATGGATTCCTCCGCCATCACCTCGCATGGCCGACGCCACCTGCTCCAGCGACAACGCCATGGCAGTCTCCATATCCAACGACTGACTGGCCACCGAGGTTACATCGTACAGAGCCGATAACTCCCGTGTGCGATCAACAATTCGCCGCTCCAGCGCTTCATTTGTTACGCGTAAATCCTCTGCCAAACTTTCTTGTTTGAGCACGGTGTTGGCAAATTGGTTGGCAGTAACCAGTGATATAGTGATGAATATCACCAAAGTACGAGATGCGCCATAGGTTTCATCTAGCCCGACAGAGGCACCAAGGCCGGAACGAATCAGGAGCGTCCACAAGGATAAGACAATGATTATCAGCGCGCCGGCAACAAAGTACCGCGTCTTTCTATTGCTGCGTAATCCTATTTGTATTCCGAGTATGAGAAGCGCTACGAAACTAGCAATCCAAATTATGGTCAACTGTTGACCAATCAAACGATCATTGACGAATGGTATTTGTAACATGACCAATAGACACAATATAATGAAGCCGGTAATAACCCTGTGCCAGTTTGGATAGCGTTGCTGCGTCTGCAGAAAAGAACTAGCAAATAAAAGCACAGCCACCAATATTATCCCACCTGTCAAGCTTTCAAGTATGAGAAACCAGGCACCCAAATTAGGGATTAAATACTGGTGGACAAATCCTTGCAATATTGCATTATTCACCATGAGAAAGAGCAAGGCGATTCCCCCGTACAGCAGCGTCTTCGAGTGCAATCTATACGATAGAAGAAGAGCGCTGATCATTAATAGAATCATCACGCTAAAAAGCATGCCCCAGTACCACAATTGTAGCTGGTTATGGTTCACAAATGCTTCTGGCGTCCAAAGTTGTAGCGGTAGATCGGTTGCGCGATTGTGCTCATAACGCAAGTAGAGCGTTTGTGTACTTTGTGGCGGGATCGAGAGCCGAAACACATAGTTCAGGGCAGGGACATCCCGCGTTTCGAAGGGCATCAATGCCCCAGTTTGGATGGTATTGAAGCCAGTACCATCGGCATGGGGAACGTAGAGGTCGACATATTGTGTGTCTGATCGGGCGTGTTGCAGCCACCACTCGGCCCAATCGCTCTGGTTGTGTAGCCGGACACGTAACCAATAGACTGAATCACTGAAGCCTTTGCTTGGTATTTCTTCCGTGCTGGGCTCAAAACGTGAGGCAAATTCGGGCGAGGCAATGTCGGCGATGGTCAATTGCTTTTCGGTATCCTCTAGAATTTCCACATGCCTGCCAAGTTGATACTGCTCCTGCGCGTTAGTTAGCAGAAGCGGTGCAGGGTTATCTGGGCCAAGATTCTGTGCATTGAGGGATTGCCCGGCGGCGATTGCGATGAGCGTTAATGCGGTGAGGATTATCAGGGTAAGGCTGATTGACAGTTTCATAATTCGACAAGGTGCAAAGTTGAGTTCAATCCAATTACATCCGAATAAGGGCGAAAGGCAGCTCGGTGTACGATAATGTATGTCAAATATCACAACTGTGCGAGCTTCAAGATTGGATATCTCCAAATGATTGAAAAAAACCTTGAAATTGGTGCTTATTCTAGTCACATCCAAAAATAATCAAAAACTGGTCTCAATATTGGGCAATGAACGCACAAGTTGAGTCTTGGAAAAGGTGTCCACAAAACGCCCGGTTCTTGGATTGTCGAAGACGTCGGTGAGACGACAATCTCTTTTTCCTAAGCCTGGAGTCCAAATAGTCATTCCGGAATTCAAAGTACGGAATCCCTATTCGTTCAAGAGT
>JAHEJP010000054.1:15239-18639 GCA_024638855.1 Chloroflexota bacterium | reverse complement strand
AATGTCGTAACAAAGACCGCAAGAAGAATCCCATTTATCATGAACTTTTTCATGATCTTGAGCCTTTCTTCTCTCGTTGTACACTGTAGTGAAGTAGGGCAGATTGAATGTAAGATTGAGCACGATAATCACTAGTTTTTCATTATCGTGGCAGAGAACAGTCCGTACATTGGAAACAGATACACTGCAGAACCGATGATCTTCAGGGCATTTGCGGATAAGTATTTCATTTCCAAGATTATCATTTGAAGGCGCATGTGCTGGGTTAGGAGAATAGAAATGATGAAACGACCAGCTATTCAGCAACAAGTAACTTTCCTGTATTCAAAAGATCTAGAGGAGACTCGTGTGTTTTATGAAGAAGTACTGGGGCTGTCATTAGTTTTAGATCAGGGCGTGTGCCTGATATTTTACGCAGCCGTTGGCGCTTATCTGGGTTTCTGCCAGCATTTGCAGGAAGCGAAAACCCCTTCAGGTGTCATCTTGACCTTGGTAACTGATGAAGTCGAATCCTGGTATGAGTACTTGGAACAACAAGGATTATTGATCGATGAACCTCCCTCGTACAATGAAAAATTCAATATCTTGCATTTCTTTTTACGTGACCCTAATGGTTATCTTATTGAATTTCAGCGGTTCTTGAACCCGGAATGGCCCTCAGATTCATCTTGACTCGTTATCAGGGATTGTGTAGGATGGGCTCAGACGCTTGATTTAGTAACCGATCTGCTAAAGGAGGTCATTCGTGGACAACAGTGTGTATAAAGTAATTGAACTGGTTGGTACAAGCGAATTGTCTTGGGAAGATGCAGCCAAAAATGCAGTTGAAACGGCGGCAGTATCCCTCAAAAATCTTCGGATTGCCGAGGTGAACAAACTGGATATGAAGATCGAAGATGGCAAAGTAGTGGCCTACCGTGCCAGGGTCTTTGTCTCGTTTAAGTATGATTACGACGACTAAGCGTTTCGCCATTCCCCAGGGGGACCAATAAATTTGGCAGTCCGGCGATTTACTTAGGCGAACTGATCAGTTTTATCTAGGCCCTGCCTTGTAAAAGGCAGGGCTTTTTCTTACACTGCGTAGGCCACGCTAGTACACCGGCACAAAAAAAGATATTAACGCTGTTAAGCTATAGTTTAATATGAGTTATATATACTTGGCGGTAGGATGAACCAAACGATAGCCAGCAAAGTCACACTAGAAGATGTGTTACGGCTTGTATTACCCTTGGACACAGTTGTGGTTGGCGATCCAGCAGGGAAGTTAATCAACTGGGTATCGATTCTCACTGAGTTGATTCAGATTGAGGATCAGGTTCATCCAGGCGACATCGTCATCATGCCAGAGGCAGTACAACAGCATGCCAATCTTTCTGAACTGACAGAATGCTTGGAAACCATCGCGACGTTGGCTTCTGCACTGTTGGCATTCTATCCGTTTCCTGACGATGTTAACGAAGTAGCAACCGGCCGTGATTTACCGATCGTCACTGTGCTTGGCAAGAGTACCTTGAGAGAGGTGCACCAGGGGATAGCCGGTTTATTGGTTAACAGGCAGAAGCAGATCGACGAGAGAGGTCTTCAACTTTATCGACGATTGACTGAAATGTCGCGTGAAGGTCAGGGTATTGCTGAGATGACGGATGTAATGTCGAAGTTATCCCAGAGAATCGTTGCTGTTCAGGATAAGCGGCTTGATATCATGGCCCTCTCCTATCCGCCGGAATATGAAACTGAGTTAGATCGGATCAAGCTCGCGCTCAGCCATAAAGAGGGTTTGCCAAAACTCCTGCACAATCGAAAGGCGGCCGCTCATACACCTCAAAGTTATTGGCAACAATTCTTTTCCATCGATGACCTAAAGATGGCTCGCCTGATTAGCCCTATCATCTCGGGTGACCGGGCCCGCGGATACGTATCGGTGGTAGGGCCGCACGATGAGCTTGACATGCTTGATAAGCTCACCGCTCAATATGGCGCTGCTGCCTGTGCCTTGGAGATGGCGAAAGTAAAGGCTATTAGCGAAGCGAAGAAGGAACTACGGGGAAATTTCTTGGAAGGCCTTTTGGCTGGTACATTGCCAGAACCGGAAATCCAGAGATTATCTAGTCGCCTCGATCATGAATCAGGTGTTCCGCATGTTGTCCTGACCTTCGCCTGGGCAGATGAGGAACACCCGTCCCTACGGCGCCTTGAAACGCCACTTAATGCGTTACTTTCGAACCACGGTCATCCCACGCTTACCCACAACTATGGCAATGAACACATTTGCGTTTTTTTGGCCATGGATGAAAATGAACAGGATTTTGGCGCTGCCCTTTCCTTGGCCGATCAATTACGCCAGACTTTGTTGAGCGAGTTTCCAGATAATCGAATGTTGTGTGGTCTGAGCGGTCCGGCGGCTGGGCTTGAAGAATGGCCTGAAGTGCATAAGCAGGCTATGCAGGCCATGATTTTGGCAGATCGGCTGAAGGTAGAAACGGCCGTCGACTATAATCATGTCGGTGTATACCAATTGTTACTTGAATTAGAGGCTTTACCGGCCGTCCAGCGCTACAGCGAAAGAATCATTGGTTCCCTGGTAGAATATGACGCGATGCATAACAGCAACCTGATCCAAACGCTAAGCGCTTACTTCGGCAACCGTGGTAATATTAGCCAAACATCTGATATGCTCTTCATCCACCGTAATACATTGCTCTATCGCTTGGATCGCATCAAGACCTTGACTGGGCAAGATTTAGATGATGCCGACGAACGGTTAGCTTTGCATCTTTCCTTGAAGGTATGGCAGATCCAATCTGGGAGCCAAACTGCAGACGAATCATGAGTCTCAATGGGTGCAGTATTACAATAAAGACAATTGTCTTTTCGGTTGAAAGCAGACGATTGTAGCGGTTGGCAACCCCAAAAAAATCTGGAAAGAACGGTTAGAAAATCAAATTAAGGGTTCCAAGACCATATAATCTAGCCATTTCTTATAGCGTTTATCGTTCCCACTCACAACAGCCCGATGATGTTGTTGCAAGTCATGAGTCACTGGGCCAATGCGGCCATCACCTATAGGAAGATAGTCGATTTCGAGCACACCCATGACTTCTGAAAAAGAACTATAAACAAACACCTCGTCGGCACCATACAGGAGCTCGCTCGATACTGGTTTTTCGACAATCCTGTAGCCTTTGTCTCTCGCCAGAGTAAGGATTGTATTGCGGGACATGCTTTCTAACATGGTGATGTTGGGAGGAGTGTGAATCATATTATCCTTAACAAGTAATAAAATTTCCATGGAACAACCATTCACAAAGCCCTTATGATTGTAGGTAACGGCTGCTTCTACCTTGGATCTGCCAGCCAATGTTCGGGCAACAATTGAATTGACATAAGATTCATAGAGGCC
>JAHEJP010000054.1:0-15139 GCA_024638855.1 Chloroflexota bacterium | reverse complement strand
TTTCAATCATCATGGCTTCATTTTGCAAACCAAGGGAATAGCGCAACATCATAGCCGAAGAGAGTATCGCTCCGATGGGATTTGCTATCCCCTTACCAGCGATATCTGGGGCGGATCCATGAATCGGCTCGTAAAGGCCGCGCGGCATCTTAAATCGATTTAGATCTTCTCCAAGTGATGCGGATGGCAAATTGCCCATTGAGCCGGTAAGGACCGAGGCTTCGTCAGTCAAAATGTCGCCAAATAAATTGGCTGTCACCATGACGTCAAAAGATCTTGGCCTGGTTATCAAATGCATTGCTGCGGCGTCGACTAACAAATTCTCAAATTGGACATCTGGAAATTCTGAGGCAACCTCTGTTACTGTTTGACGCCATAAACGGGAGTTTTCCAAGACATTTGCCTTATCAACTGAAGTAACTTTATGATGGCGCTGGCGTGCAGTCACAAAGGCAAGCCGAGCAACTCGTCGAATCTCACTTTGCGTATAAGCCATGGTATCGATAGCTTGAATTTCGCCATTGTGAGCGCGTCGTTCGCGTGGTTTTCCAAAATAGATGCCACCTGTTAGCTCGCGCACTACCAGTAGATCAACGTCAGCGAGAAGTTCTGGTTTTATGGGTGATGAGGATAGCAAGTCGGCGTGCGGCTTAATCGGCCGCAAATTGGCGAACAAGCCGAGAGATTTCCGAAGCCCTAATAAACCTTGTTCTGGACGAACCTTGGCGGTGGGATCATCCCATTTTGGGCCACCAACAGCTCCAAGAAGGACAGCATCCGAATTCTTGCAGGCTTCAAGAGTATCCTCTGGAAGCGCGGTACCTCGAGTATCGATGGCGCAGCCGCCTAACAGATGTTCTTCAATATCAAATTGGTGACCGACCCTGGAAGCCATCGCCTTCAGGACAGCTATCGCAGCATGGTTAACCTCTGGTCCGATGCCATCACCAGGCAGTACCACAATCCTTGCATTCATTTAAGATCCTTTGTTGGAGGGATGAGTTTGTTATGATAAACAGCGTGATTAAGAATAGCCACAGCGCCACCATTCCAAGCTGTTATGACCCTTCTTTATGCCCGTTAATCAAAGCAAATTCGATGCTATCATATAGCGCTTGCCAACTTGCATCGATAATATTGGTGCTGGCTCCAACCGTGCTCCACCTTTGAGATCCTTTTTCAGTATCGATCAACACGCGAGTTGTTGCACCCGTACCGTTTTGGCCGTCCAATATTCGAACCTTGTAGTCTGCCAGGTGAACCTGGGCCAGGACTGGGTACACATCTAGCAAAGCTTTGCGCAATGCTTTGTCAAGCGCATTAACCGGCCCATTGCCTTCAGCTGCTGTATGCAACATTTTATCTCCGACACGAACTTTTACGGTGGCATCAGCCACCAATCCGCGATCATCCCGGTGTTGGACCAGGACAGTGAAGTCGATTAGTTCAAATGGCGGTTGATAATCAGGCTGAAGACGGTGGAGCATCAGGCTCATGGAGGCTTCGGCGCTTTCGAAGGCGAAGCCCTGAGCTTCCAATTCTTTGATCTGCTTCAATACTTGCCTGGCCTGCTCACTATCTGTGTCGATGCCAAATTGGGCTGCTTTGTCCAGGACATTTCCCCGTCCAGATAACTCCGAAATGATCGTTCGTTGCTGGTTGCCAACCAATGTTGGCTCGATGTGTTGGTAGCTGGCGCCATTTTTTCGCATCGCTGCCACATGGATGCCACCTTTATGAGCGAAGGCGCTGGCCCCGACGAATGGCGTATGGGTATCCAAAGATAAATTGGCTATTTCGGCTACGACGCGGGATAGTTCAGTGAGCCGACCGAGACTATCGGGTGGAATACATTCTTTGCCCATCTTGATCTGAAGGTCAGGTATGATTGTGCAGAGGTTGGCATTTCCAACCCGCTCACCGTAGCCATTTATGGTACCTTGAACATGATTAACGCCAGCTTGCACGGCAGCCAGCGTATTGGCAACGCCACAGCCACCATCATCATGGGTGTGTATGCCTACCTGGCAATCGATTCGCGCGAAAACCTCTTCAAGTATGGACGTAATTTCCCACGGTAATGATCCGCCGTTGGTATCGCACAAGACCACGACATCAGCGCCATTTTGTGCAGCGACCTCTAGCGATAGCAAGGCATATTCGGAGTTCGCTTTGTAGCCGTCAAAGAAATGTTCCGCATCGTAGACCACTTCTTTGCCATGAATTTTCATATAGGCAACGCTTTCGCCGATCATTTCCAGATTTTCTTCGAGATCTGTACCCAGAACATCGAATACATGAAGATCCCAGCTTTTTCCTACGAGAGCCACAGCCGGAGTTTGCGAATCAAGAATGGCCTGAAGATTTGTATCTTCCTCTACAGAAGTGTTCTTATAACGAGTCGACCCAAAGGCCGTGATCTTGCTATTGTTGAAGGTCATATCTCGCACGGCATCAAAGAATTCGGCATCCTTTGGATTCGAACCTGGCCAACCTCCTTCAATATAATGAATGCCAAAGTCATCCAGCCAGCGAGCAATTATTAACTTATCATTTAGGGAAAGGCTTATCCCTTCCCGTTGAGTGCCATCCCTTAAGGTCGTGTCATAGATATATACTGTGTTGTTCATGCTTTTCCTCCGTTTCGACCGGCCAGGGAAAGATAGCCGACTTGTTCAGCCACTTTCGGGCTATTGCAGTTCGCTTTCCCATTTCTTCTCAAATGCGGCGATTTCTGGTTTGTGTTTAAGTAAATAACCTAGTTGGTCAACGCCATCTAACAGACAGCCCTTGCTAAAGCTGTCAATGGGGAAGGGGGTGTTTCGCCCGTCCGGCAACGTTAAGGTTTGTGCCTTTAGGTCAATGGTCACCTTTGTATTATGATCTTCGGAAACGAGGCTGAATAATTGCCTATGCGTTTGTTCGTCTACAACAATTGGCAATAGACCATTTTTTAAGGCATTGTTTCGAAAAATATCAGCGAAAGAGGTACTGATTACGCAGCGAAAACCCCTGGCTAATAATGCCCAAGGAGCATGTTCACGCGAAGAGCCTGTGCCAAAGTTATCCCCCGCCAGCAATATTTCTGCTCCCTGATATTCGATTTGATTCAGGGCAAAATTTGGGTTTGGGCTGCCGTCCGGCTGGAAACACCAACGTGCAAATAGCCCTTCGGCCAGGCCTTCCTTTGAGGTAACTTTCAGGTAAGTCGCCGGGATAATTTGGTCCGTGTCGACGTCACTTTCAGGCAGTGGCATCATTTTTGAAGTTAAGACAGTAAAAGCTTCCATACTTTTCCTTGAAGTGCAGATGCGGGTCGGCAAGCCAGCCCACATGGTTTCTCAATTTAGCAAAGTCCTTGGATCAGTGACACGGCCTGAAACTGCCGAGGCAACCGCGGTCAGAGGGCTGGCTAGAAAAGTGCGACCGCCGGCACCTTGCCGGCCTTCAAAATTGCGGTTGCTGGTACTGACAGCGTATTGACCAGGTTCTAGTTGGTCGCCGTTCATGGCGATACACATCGAGCACCCGGCAAAACGCCATTCAGCACCCGCAGAAATGAATATTTGGTCAAGTCCCTCAGCCTCAGCCTGGCGCCGTATCGTTTCCGAGCCCGGCACAACCAGCATACGAACATTTTCTGCAACCTTACGACCTTCTATAAGCCGCGCTGCTTGGCGGAGGTCAGATAGACGGGAATTAGTACAACTGCCAACAAAGACCACGTTCACCTCACGCCCAAGGATTGGTTGGCCTGGCTGCAAACCCATGTATTGTAAAGCCTTCTCAATTGCTGCCCGCCGGCTAACTTCTTGTTCAGCCACCGGATCGGGTATGGGTTGGCTGATGGGTATGCCCATGCCTGGATTCGTGCCATAAGTAATCATGGGTTCCAGCTTACCGACGTCGATAGTTACCGTCTTATCAAATACGGCCGCGTCGTCGCTAGGCAATGTGCGCCAGTATGTTAAGGCTTTGTCCCAATCTTCACCCTTGGGCGCGAATTCTCGTCCGGCAACGTATTCAAAAGTAATATCGTCCGGCGCTATCATCCCAGCCCGCGCTCCACCTTCGATGGACATATTGCACAAGGTCATCCGTTCTTCCATACTGAGAGAGCGAACAGCTGATCCGGCATACTCAAATATGTGTCCGGTTCCACCACCAACACCGATTTTAGCGATAAGAGCAAGGATCATATCCTTGGCGGTGACGCCTGGATTCAGAACCCCGTTGAAGTTGACCTGATAAGTCTTCGGGCGGTACTGGAGCAAACATTGAGTTGCCAGGACGTGTTCCACTTCACTTGTGCCGATGCCAAAGGCCAGAGAGCCAAAGGCGCCATGAGTTGATGTGTGGCTGTCGCCGCAGACAATGGTCATGCCTGGTCTTGTAAGCCCGAGTTCCGGGCCGATCACATGGACGATTCCTCGCTCAGGGCTTTCATAATCAAAGAGCTTTAGGCCAAATTCACGACAATTGGTTGCTAGCATTTGGAGCTGGCGACGGGCCATTATGTCTGTTATTGGTAAGGTGAGAGAAGTGGTCGGAGTTGAGTGATCCATGGTCGCTACTGTGCGGTCCGGTCGGTGTACGGAAAGACCTTTTGATCTCAAGCCATCGAATGCCTGGGGCGAAGTAACTTCATGAACGAGATGTAGATCAACGTAGAGAATGGTGGGCGATCCTAGTTCGCTGACCACTACGTGGGCATCCCACAATTTGTCAAAAAGAGTTTTTGGTGCAGTCATTTAGTCCCTATTTTCCGTTTATTGATACTTCAGCTACGATTTCTGGTTCACCGTATTCGCCCGTAGCCACTAATAGTTTGTTAAGAGCTGATAGATAAGCTTTAGCGCTGGCTACGATGATGTCTGTATCAGCGCCATGACCACCAAACGTTCTTGTATGGCGGAGACCACTTTGGGGTGAAGTTCGTCTCATCCCGCTGCCGTTTTCGCCTTCCAAGCGGACCGTAACCTCTCCGATGGCGTCGATGCCTTCCGTTACGGATCGGACGGCGAATTCGAGTAGAACATTCGGGACTTCAACAACAGTGTCGATGGCTTTGTAGACGGCATCGACTGGCCCAGTGCCCACGGCCGCCTGCACATATTCGGCGCCATCAGGCCCGGTCAATCGAACCGTAGCCGTTGGCATGCCCATGGTCCCGCAGGCCACCTGAAGTCCATTTAGAATGAATACTTCGCGTGGCTGGTAAAGTTGATCGGCGATCAGGGCGGTGAGATCTGCATCAGTGATCGTTTTCTTTTTGTCAGCAAGTTCTTTGAACCGGATGAAGGCCTCTTTCAATTCTTCATCGGTTAAGTCATAGCCCAGATCGGCCAAGCGGACCTTCAAGGCGTGCCGTCCCGAATGCTTTCCCAACACCAAGGATGAACGCTGAAGCCCCACCATCTCGGGACGCATGATCTCATAGGTCATGTGATGCTTAAGCATGCCATCCTGGTGAATACCTGCTTCATGGGCAAAGGCATTAGCACCGACGATTGCCTTGTTGGGTTGCACTGGTATGCCAGTATAGTTTGAAACCATCCGGCTAACACGCGTGATTTGAGTGCTATCGATGCCTGTTTCGAGACCATAGGCGGGACGGCGCGTTTGCAGAGCCATCACAACTTCCTCCAAGGAGGTATTGCCAGCTCGTTCGCCAATTCCATTCACGGTGACTTCTGCTTGACGAGCACCGGCAGCCAAACCGGCCAAAGTATTGGCCGTGGCGAGGCCAAGATCATCATGGCAATGGACCGACACAATCACATTTTCTATGCCTGGAGTGTTAGCCATAATCCCAGCTATTAACGAACCAAACTCTTCTGGCGTCGTATAACCCACCGTGTCTGGGATATTAAGCGTAGTCGCCCCGGCCTTAATTGCTTCCCCGAGAACTAGGTACAAGAATTCGTGATCGCTACGGCCGGCGTCTTCCGGCGAAAATTCGACATCATCACAATAACTCTTAGCATAGCTGACCATCTCGCGTACTTTATCAACGACTTCCTCAGGATCCATTCGCAGCTTGTGTTTCATGTGAATGGGAGAAGTCGCCAAAAAAGTATGGATACGGGGTCGGGCCGCAAATTGTACTGCCTGCCAGGCTTTGTCGATATCGCTGGTCGTTGCTCTCGCCAATCCACAGATGATGGGTGGCTTACCGGATGGCCCAACCATGTTGCCCACCTCTACGGCAATTCGCCTCACTCCCTCCAGGTCATCTGGTGACGCGGCCGGAAAACCCGCTTCGAGGACATCTGCGCCTAATCGAGCCAAAGCCCGGGCAATCTCCAGCTTTTCAGCTGATGTCAGGGTGGCCCCGGGAGACTGTTCACCATCGCGCAGTGTTGTATCAAAAAATCTCACAAAATTGGGATCGTTCATCTTCTTATTCCCATAGGAGTTACCGTTGTATCTGTAATGAAACTAGGTAAATGCTCCAGACTATTCCCCTGGTTTAACCGTAACCGGGTCGATAAATGGCATCATTTCGCGCAAATTGGCGCCAACTTGCTCGAGCATGTGTTCCTGCTGGCGACGGCGTTCCTCATTGAACCAAGGACGTCCTGCTTTATTCTCGGCTATCCAGTTGTTAGCGTACGTACCGTCTTGAATTTCCTTCAAAATCTGGCTCATCTCATATTTAGTTTCTTCGGTGATGATGCGATCGCCGGAAACGTAATCGCCGTGCTCAGCCGTATCTGACACTGAATAACGCATGTAATTCAAGCCGCCCTGATAAAAGAGGTCGACGATGAGCTTCAATTCGTGCATACACTCAAAATAGGCTACCTCTGGCTGATAGCCAGCTTCCACAAGTGTTTCGAAGCCGGCCTTTACCAATTCGGAGACACCGCCACATAAGATAGCTTGCTCGCCAAATAGGTCGGTTTCGGTTTCCTCGCTAAACGTGGTTTCCAGAAGACCGGCCCGGGTAATCCCCAGGGCAAAAGCATATGAAATCGCATTGGCTTTCGCCTGACCACTTGGATCTTGGTGGACAGCCAACAAGCCGGGCGTAGCAAATCCTTCGACGTAAAGCTCACGCAGGCGGTGACCTGGGGCCTTTGGCGCGACCATGCTGACGTCAACATTCGGGGGCGGGACGATAGTTCCGAAACGAACATTAAATCCATGAGCAAACATCAACGTCTTATCTTTGGTGAGATGGGGAGCGATATAATCGTCGTAGATGGCCGGTTGTTCGGTATCGGGAGCCAGGATCATGATTGTATCGGCCCAGGCAGCCGCTCCGGAAACAGTATCAACCCTTAATCCATGAGCCTGAGCTTTTGGCCATGACTTGCTGCCTTCCCTCAGTCCAACCACGACCTCAATGCCGCTATCGTGAAGGTTGAGCGCATGAGCGTGGCCCTGTGAACCGTAACCGATGATGGCCACTTTCTTTCCCTTTACCAGGGATGGATCTGCATCTTTGTCATAGTAAATAATTGCCATTTTCTCCTCTTTTACTTGTATCTATTTCGACACGTATTGCCAATCGTTTTTTTTGCTATATTTAGTTAGGCGGTAGCCTCGGCCATTTGTCCGTTACCATTTGTTACGGCCGTTGGGCCAGCTCCAGGCGTATGTCTCACGCCATGCGCCAGTCCGCGCATCATGGCCACGTGGCCGGTGCGAACGATCTCGACGATCCCCCAAGGCCTTAACAACTCGATGAGGCTATCGACTCGATCCTCAGAGGCGGTTATTTGCATGATCAATGACTCGGCTCCCACATCAATGATCTTTGCCTTAAATACATTCGCCAGGCTGATGATTTCAGTTCGCTGTTCGGCCGCCGCCTCGATCTTGATCAAGGCTAATTCTCGAATGACGGCCGGTTGTCCGGTGACGTCTTGCACGTCAATTACATTGACCAATTTATAGAGATTTGCTTCTACCAGCCTGGCTTCTGTATCACGACTATCGACGACGATCGTCATCCGTGATACTTGCGGATTTTCTGTCCGGCCGACATTGAGCGAATCAATATTGAAATTTCGACGGCGAAAAAGGGAGGCTACACGATTCAACACGCCTGGTTTATTTTCAACGATGGCAATTAATGTTTGTCGCATCTGAATTCTTCTCCTTATGAGTGAAACGGCTCTTCAATCACGTTTTTCTTGTTAGTTGAACCGCGGCACACTTAATCACAAACTATAAACTGAACCAGAACTCGGTTTAAATGGGCGTTTCATTCCATTTCTTCATCAGGACCTCAACACGAGCAAGAGTTGCCTAACGCCGGATCGGCCGGCGCAACATAGCGTCAAGATCAGCTCCAGAAGGCACCATCGGAAATACCGCCTCTTCCATCTCCACCACAAATTCGAGCAGAACAGGGCCCTTGGTTTCCTTGGCAAAGGCTACAGCCCGCCCGACTTCTTCACGCTGAGTTATCTTACGGCCGGGCACGCCATGGGCTTCAGCTAATTTAACGAAGTCGGGGCTTTTCATATAAACGGCTGAATATCTTTTTTCAAAGAAGAATTCTTGCCACTGGCGGACCATGCCCAGATAGCTATTGTTTATCACGGCGATCTTGACATTCGCCCCTTCCTGAACGGCCGTGGTCAGTTCAGCGGCTGTCATTTGGAAGCCACCGTCGCCAACGATAGCCCAAATCTCACGATCCTTGTGCCCAAACCAGGCACCAATTGCGGCAGGAAAGCCGAATCCCATCGTGCCTGCTCCGCCGGAAGTTATGAAGCGATACGGTTGTTCCAGCTGATAATATTGGGCGGCCCACATTTGGTGCTGTCCGACATCGGTCGTGACGATAGAGTCGCCGTTAGTGAATTCCCACAAATCTCTTATGACATGAGAAGCATAGAGCAATCCATCCTCGGGCCAGGCCAATATATCGCGTTTTTTGGTGTCAGCCTTCCAATCAGCGATTTCGTCTAGCCATTCTTCATGGTCGCCAGGTTCGACGATAGGGATCAGCTCACCCAAGATAGTTTTCAAGTCGCCAACCAGAGGCAAATCCACGCGGACGTTCTTATGAATCTCTGAGGGGTCGATTTCGACCTGAATCTTGCGGGCTCGCGGCGCGTAGGTACGCAGATTGCCGGTCACTCTATCGTCAAAGCGCATGCCAAATGCCAGAAGTAGATCAGCCTGCTGGATGGCGTTATTGCAGTACGCCTCACCGTGCATACCCATCATACCAAGGCTCAGTGGGTGAGTGGCTGGCAGCCCGCCTAGCCCCAGCAAGGTCAGGGCTACTGGCGTCTGGGTTTTGGTAGCGAAGGCCTGGAGTTCTGCCATGGCCCCCGACTTGAGCACACCATGACCGGCCAAAATAACCGGTCGCTTGGCTTGCGCGATCATTTCTGCGGCACGCTCCAATTCTTCTACCGGCGCTCTTTTAGGCGGGTGATAACCCGGCAACTCCATTTCTTCCGGATAGATGAATTCGGTTTTATCGATTTGGGCGTTCTTGCAGAAATCAATGAGCACCGGTCCTGGCCGGCCGCTACGGGCGATGTAAAATGCTTCGCGCACAACCTGGGCTACTTCATCGACGCTGGTGACCAGAAAGTTGTGCTTGGTGATGGGCAAAGTGATGCCGGTCACATCGGTTTCTTGGAAAGCGTCACCGCCAATCAGGTGGACGGGAACCTGTCCGGTAACACAGACGAT
This sequence comes from Chloroflexota bacterium, assembly GCA_024638855.1. Classification (GTDB taxonomy): domain Bacteria; phylum Chloroflexota; class Anaerolineae; order Promineifilales; family Promineifilaceae; genus UBA11865. The sequence continues at coordinate 5,473 of JAHEJP010000054.1, read as the reverse complement.
TGGTACAGAGTCCAGCATCGCGGTTCCAATGCCTGTGACGAGATTAGTCGCCCCAGGGCCTGAGGTCGCGATGGCCACACCGACCTTGCCCGTTGCTCGAGCGTAGCCGTCGGCCATGTGTGCTGCTCCCTGTTCATGTCGTACAAGAACATGGTGAACAGGGTAATTCAGCATGGCATCATAAGTTGGCATGATGGCTCCACCAGGGTAACCAAACACCACATCCACGCCTTCGCGAACCATGCACTCCCAGAAGATTTCGGCACCTGTTTTTAACATCTATCCTTCTCCTTACTGTTCTGACTTTGCCACAAAAACTGCACTTACTCAATCCAAAATTAGTTCACAAATGATTATCCTGTCACTGCACCCTTAGATGCTGATGATACCAGTTTTGCGTATTTGGCCATCACGCCGGAACGATAACGAGGCGCCGGTGGTTGCCATTCACTTAGTCGCCGCGATATTTCCTCTTCCGTCAGGTCGACGTCCAACCTGCGAGCAGGAACGTCGAATTGAATCATGTCACCATCTCGCAAAGCCGCGATTGGCCCGCCAACAATGGCCTCTGGCGCTACGTGCCCTGCCATGAGACCGTGAGTGGCTCCGGAAAAACGCCCGTCGGTCAATAGTGTGACGGAATCATCTAGACCAGCGCCAGCAATGGCCGCTGTCACTCCTAACATTTCCCTCATCCCAGGACCCCCTTTTGGGCCCTCGTAGCGGATGACGACGACGTCTCCAGCATGAATCTTCCCTTCCTGCACAGCTGCAAAGGCATCCTCTTCGTTATCAAATACCCGGGCCGGGCCCCGATGGTGACGCATATCGTGCCCGGCGATTTTGACCACGCACCCTTCGGGAGTCAGGTTTCCTTTGAGAATGACCAATCCACCGCTCGATTTAATAGGCTTATCAGCCGGCTGGACCACTTCTTGTCCGGGCTGTTCTTGTGCTTTTTGAGCTTCTTCGCCGATCGATTTGCCGGTGACGGTGATAGGATCTGGATGCAACTTGCCGGCCTCCAGAAGCTTCTTCGCGACTAATTGAATGCCCCCGGCTTTGTATAAGTCGTTGGCCACGAAACGCCCACCTGGTTTAAGGTCGGCGATCAGAGGCGTTATTGAACTGATCTTATCGAAGTCGTCTATCTCAAGTTCGACGCCGGCCTCGTCGGCGATGGCCAGCAGGTGCAAGACAGAATTGGTCGATCCGCCGGTCGCGGCGACGGAACGTATGGCATTTTCAATAGCTTCGCGGGTTAGAATCTGGCGAACCGTTAGACCGCTGCTTAACATCTCCATGACCAATTTTCCGGCATCAAGGGCTACTTGGTCTTTTGTCCCGTCCATTGCCGGGACGCTGGCGCTACCCATGGGTGAAATACCTAAGAATTCGCAAGCAGTGGCCATAGTATTTGCGGTAAATTGTCCGCCGCAGGCTCCGGCGCCAGGGCAGGCCGCATCTTCCAGGGCTTTTAGTTGTTCGGCCGTCATGCGACCGGCCGCGTAAGCGCCGACCGCCTCGAAGACATCTTGGATGGTGACATCATGATCCTCAAATCGCCCGGGCATGATCGACCCGCCATATAGCATCAATCCGGGTATATCAAGCCTAGCCAAGGCCATGACCGTTCCTGGGATGGTCTTGTCGCAGCCAGCCAGGCATATGACGGCATCGAATTGGTTTCCTCGGGCGACTAACTCAATCGAGTCAGCCACTACCTCTCGGCTTATCAGCGAAGCCTTCATCCCTTCAGTGCCCATGGTTATGCCATCAGATATGGATACAGTATTGAATTCCATCGGTGTACCGCCAGCCGCCCTGACGCCTTCCTTTACCTTAGCAGCCAGCCGTCTCAAGTGGAAGTTACAGGGGCCAATTTCAATCCAGGTATTGGCTACGCCGATGAGCGGCCGGCGTAAGTCTTCGTCGGTGAAACCCGACGCTTTCAACATGGATCGGGCAGGTGCCCTGTCATATCCTTTTTTTAGACGATCAGAACGCATTCAGTACCACCTTTACACTTAATTCCATGCACTTGGATAAAACAAAAAAAGGGCTGTCTTTTTGTGGACAGCCCTTCTACCTTCCTGCTTCTTCGCTTGCTCTTGGTTATCTCCTCCGCAAGCTGCCCACGAGTATTCGCTGGTTCTCAATCCCAAGAATGAGAACCAGAATGCTCAGCAGTGAAATAAGGACTAGAAGCAAATTAGCATTAGGTATTAGCATGTGCTGAATCCCTCACAGATTCGACTAAACTGTACCCGGGGGTACTAGGTTTGTCTATTGGCAGAACTGTCCAAAAAGAATAACTGTTTCTTTGGTCAATATGAACAGATTAAGGCTGCGGTTCGTCAGACACTTTCTCTATAATGTCATTGATGGTCCAATTTTTAGCACAAACCAGAACACTGTCGATGGTAACAGACCTAAAATGTGGTAGAACCATCTCGGCAATGATGCGCCCCTGCTAGTTGACATAATCAATCTAATTCAAGGAATATATATGATGAACGAACCTGTGATCTTCGAAACTCATGATTCATATCTCTTGGCATTAAGATAAAATCCGAATCTGGCCAAGAAGTGGTGAATTGGGTTTTTGAATCTAAGACAACGAATTGAATCTAAAATTACGAGTTAAAAATAGAAAAGGCAACCGGCAGCATGATCACACGAATACACCGATTAGCTTTGCGATTATCACTGGCATATATCATCGAAAGTGATTCTGGAGTGGTGTTGGTAGATGCCGGGATTAAAGGTGAGGAGCAAAAGATATTAAGGAGAATAACCGAGGTAAGTAAGGGCGATCTACGCTTGATTTATATCACCCATGCCCACCTGGATCACTATGGCAGTGCGGCCGCTTTAAAGCGTATCACAGGGGCGCCGATCGCGATTCATCAACTGGATGAAGAGGCAATGGCATTGGGTGAAACGCGCCTAGGCTCAGCGCGAAATTTCGGCCGGGTGCTGGCGCCATTACTACCAGTTGTCCATCCATTAATCGGGCCAGAACCGGCGAAGGCCGACTTAATCGTCGAGGATGGTGATTTTTTGGGAGACTATGGACTGGATGCCCGTGTATTGTTTACGCCTGGGCATACGAATGGCTCATGTTGCCTGATAGTGGACGAGCGGCTGGCCTTCGTTGGCGATCTAGTCACAAACACAGGCAAACCTCATTTGCAACGGGCATTTGCCCAAGATTGGCCAAGCTTAGCTACCAGCTTCAACAAGCTGCGAGCGATGAAGCCAGATTGGTTGTACCCAGGACACGGACCGAAACCAATGAGAGGCGTCGAATTGGAGAACCTTTAGCCAAAGAGATGTAATTGGACTAGCACTGCGCTGAGGTCTTCCCGCCTCCGAAAATTGTTTTATAAGTCTGTTGTTCATCAAATAAAACAGCCCACTCAAAGAATCGAGTAGGCTGCTCAAGTAATCATTGCCAACATCTATGCGATATCAAATCAGCTGACCTCTAGTTCACCTTAATGCTCTGGCAAATCAGATTAAGGTTAATATTTTTGGTCGAAGAACGGGAAGTAATTTGTCCGAAAAGCATTTGCATCGCTATTGTAGAGTATCGGTTGCTCAGGCTGACCATTGAATGGTTCAGATTGACCCAGGTTGTTCTTACCAATGGCGGCAAATTCATATAGACCATTGCCACTCGCAGGTGGGTAGCTGGCCTGGGTAGCAGTTGTGTCCGGCAACCACTTCACCCAAGCGCCAGCCTGAACGCGAACATAGATGTCATATTTTAGGGGTTCGCTGCCCGGCGGTGTTACTCCTGTCCATTTAACTAAAAATGGATTGTTGGTGGTTGTAGATGAAGGGAAAGGTAAGATCCAGGCGATGGGCTCAAAGAAGGCAGTCGTGAAAGCCTGAGCCGGTCCCCAAGATTGTACGTTGCCCACATTGTCGATGCCCCGGGCCCGAAATTCATAGGTGGTAGCATTTTGGGCCCCGGTGAATTGAGACGATGTATTGGTTGTATCATTTTGCCAGTTTATCCAGTTACCTAGTAGGGTGACATTGCGGTATTGGACATCAAAAGCGGCTAGACCCGATCCATTGTCGGTACCATTCCATGAAACGATGAAATTGGGCGAATAGGTATATTGAGGCAATGGGTTAACGCTAACGATGGGCGCCTGGGTGTCGATTTTGGTCCAAACAGACGAACTCCAGTTGCCAACATTGCCACAATTGTCACCTGCACGGGCTCGGAAATCCACGACCTGGCTCATAGATGCGCCGCTGTATGTCGCCGAAGTGCTGGTGGTGTGATGTTTCCACTGGACCCAAGAGCCGCCATTGATGCGATACTGAACGTCATACCAGGCGATGCCGGAACCGTTGCCGTCCTGACCGCTCCATTTAACAGTAAAAGATCTTGGCGACCAATTGGGGAGCGGTTGCATGGTCGTGGTCGGCTTAGCGGTGTCGGAACAGGCCGTGTAGGTTACCTTGATATAAGGCGCGTAGCCGGACCACTGCCTGGTGCGGAAAAAGCGACTGCGATTAGGCGTAACACTTTCGTCACCGGTGATGATTAAGCCATAATTGGGCTGGGCGCCACTATACCAGCGCTCAACCATATCGGTCACATCACTGGTTTTCCAACCTAAGGAGCTAGTGTTTTGGCCGACACCTATCTCTGTTCCACCCAGATAGTTAGCATTGTTCCAGGTTACCGAATTTTCGTTCCATTGTGATTTCATGTATTGGGCTTTAAACCCCATCTCACCATCATTGGAAGGATTAGTTGCATTTTGGTATATGAAGAGCTCTGCCTTATCAATGATGGCATTAGAAGGAATGCTGCTTAGATTAAACTCCATGAGCATTCGCATGGCGTTAAAAGTGCCTGATTGATAGCCTAAACCCATCGTCGTCCGAGAACCGTAATTCGTGTTTGCATTCAAGGATGATAAGAAAGAGTCTTTATTGGTTGAAATATTCACCTGGGCCTCGATACCATAAGGCAAGATTGTTCTGGAGACCTCTACGCCATCAGGTATGTAAGGAACCGGTCCATCGGCCGGTTCATTTTCCTGGGCCACGGCCGTGGTTACCATTACGAATAGAAGTGCGATCAACATAAGTAACGCCGATCGTTTGTTTAATTTGGGAAAGCTCCAAGAACCAGCTCGTTTCATTTTTAACTGCGATTTCATATTGTCCTCCATTAGTGTTTTACGGAAACGTATAGCGACGCTTTGGCTGCTTGCAAGTTGGTTCTTATAATGCCAATATCCCCTTACAACAACTCCACCTGCAAAAAAAAACGCACCTCGAATATTCTAGCATGAATAGCCAGTATAATCGATACAAAGTGGTGAAGTCAGTCTATTTAGTTCCGCGGTTCAAGATAACCAGGTTCGGCAAAGTGTTGGGCTTGGAACACCTGGACCTTAACTGTTGGGGGGGAAGCTCTAAGCTCCTGGCTGGGGATTCC
>JAHEJP010000373.1 GCA_024638855.1 Chloroflexota bacterium | reverse complement strand
TCATAGCCAGCGGTAACGGCATCTACTATTTCCGCATACCTGCTACTCCGGGATCTGGCAACTGGCCGCGTGTACACGTCAATGCCAATCCCTCTGATGAGGGCTTCGCCTTGGGCGATTTGAACAACGATAATGCCCCGGATATCGCTGCCACTACCGGCCGGTCCAAGCGTGTGGAATGGTATCGCAATCCAGGCAACGGCTCGGCCAACTGGTCAGCCTACCACATCGGCGACTTCTCTGAGGCCATCTTCCCAGACCGGACCGAGATCGCCGACATAAACGATGACGGCAAGCTGGACATCGTCGTTGCCGAAGAAAATGACGGCAGCAGTAAAGATGCCGAGACCTATTGGTGGCAACAACCAGCCGACCCAACATCGACCAATTGGACCCGCCACCCGGTGACTACTCAGTACACCACCAACAGCATGGATACAGCCGATATGGATCTAGATGGCGATGATGACATCATCTTGGCCGAACACCGAGGAGACCTAAAAGTGGCCATCTGGGAAAATGATGGCCGTGGCGGGCTGACCGAACATACCGTCGACACCGGCAAAGAAAGCCATCTCGGTGCCCAGGTAGTCGACCTGGACGGCGACGGCGACCTCGATATCGTCAGCATCGCTTATGATGCGCCCCAGAAAGTTCATTTATGGCGCAATGGCCCCGCCTCAACTAGCTCATCCCAGGCCCAAACAGCTCCTGAAGTCACAGAGCCTGATCAGGGCCAAACGCCGGTTGCTAAGAACTCGGAAGTTAGCTCGCCATCTGAGCCGGTCGCTTCGAAGACCCTATCGGAATCAGGCCGGGTGAACGATGGCTTGGTACTGCTGTATCGCTTTGAAGAAGGGGACGGCACACAGGTCAACGACAATTCCGGTGCCGGCAAACCTTTAAACTTGACCATCGAAAACAAAGATAGCGTCGCCTGGAATGAAGGTGGCAGCTTGACTATCCGTGGGCCAACCACTATCAGCAGTGACGAATCTGCTGGCAAAGTGATCGCTGCCAGCCGGGAGACAGGTGAAATCACCATCGAAGCCTGGATAGAGCCGCAAAGTGGAGAGCAAGACGGCCCGGCGCGAATTATCACCAATTCTTTTGATCCATATAACCGCAATTTTACCTTAGGCCAGGAATTTGGTTCTTATGATGTGCGCTTGCGGACCACAAATACCTCCAAGAATGGCGTTCCCTCGCTGTCAACCGGCCTCGATGCCGCAGAGTCCAAACTAACCCACCTGGTTTATACGCGCGACGTCGCCGGCAATGCCTTCATCTACCTGGACGGCGATGAAGCGTCGAGATGGCTAGTCGGGGGAGATTTATCGGATTGGGACGATAATTATCGCCTGGCCCTGGCCAACGAGTTTACCGAAGACCGCGCCTGGCTGGGCACCTACCACCTGGTTGCCATCTTCAATCGAGCCTTGAGTCCGGCCGAGGTCAAACATAACTACGACGCCGGTCCGGATGCTTTGGATAGCGCCTTAAGCCCAACGGAGGCAACGGGGCCTGACGATCAACCAGAAAAGCAGTCCCCAGATTCTGAGCCGCCGGGTTCTGAGCCGCTTCCAACAGAAAAACCAAGCGGTGCAAAAAGTAATATTGACGATCAACTAGGCTCAAACGGGTCGGAAATCGCTTTCGGCGACACGGCTGATGAAGCCGATAATGTCCAAGATGAGGGAGGTTTGCCAATTACTGCCGTACTCATTGGGGCGTTGGTGCTCTTCGCCATTGGCATCGCCATCGGCATAGTTCTCTCCCGCTCCAGGAAAGAATAACCACAAACAGTTAACAATCCACCGAATACGGAAACAATGAAACAAAATATAGACAGCAAACCCGCCGGTCGGGCCTGTCCAAGCTGTGGAACGGCCGGGATGTCGATTTTTTACGAAATGGAAGGGGCGCCGGTACACAGCGTCCTGATGCTGACGACCCGCGACCAAGCTCTCAATTATCCCAAAGGAGATATCACTCTCGCCTTCTGCAAAAAGTGCGGCTTCATCTCCAACGTAGCCTTCAATCCCAACATCCACGAATATTCGGCCAAATACGAGTCTACCCAGGCTTATTCGCCCACTTTTAACGCTTTTCACCAGCGGCTCGCTACCAGCCTGATCGACCGCTATGACCTGCACGGCAAAGAGATCATCGAGATCGGCTGTGGTCAGGGTGAATTCCTGACCATGTTGTGCCAGCTAGGTCCAAACCGGGGAACCGGTTTCGACCCGGCTTATGATCCGGTCCGAGGCGCTGAAGCGTCGGAAGACCTCACATTCATCTCTGACTTCTACTCGGAAAAATACAAAAGTTACCAGGCCGATTTCGTCTGCTGCAAGATGACCCTGGAACATATTCAACAAACGGCCGACTTTGTTGCCTCGGTGCGCCGTTCCATCGGCAACCGGCCGAATACCGTTGTCTTTTTCCAGGTGCCCAATGCCCGCTACATATTCAGCGACTTGGCTTTTTGGGACGTCTACTACGAACATTGTTCTTATTTCAGCCCGGGCTCCATCGCCCACCTATTCAGGCAAAACGAATTCGAAGTCATCGACCTTTGGACCGATTATTACGACCAATACTTGATGATCGAGGCCTATCCCAGCAATGGCGCCACCGGCAAATCCCTGTCTCAGGAAGACGACCTGGCTCAACTGAACCAGGAAATCGACGATTTTGCCGGCCGGTTGCCAGGTCAAATATCGACCTGGCGACAATTGTTCCGCGACAAACGCGCTGCTGGGCGAAAAATCGTTCTCTGGGGCGGCGGCTCGAAGGGCGTCGCCTTTTTGACGACGATCGACCTTAGTCTGGACGACGTCGCCTATGCCGTGGACATCAACCCCAATAAGTGGGGAACTTTTATGGCCGGCAAGGGCCAGGAAATCGTAGGCCCCGGCTTTCTTCAAACTTACCGGCCCGACGATGTGATTATCATGAACCCTATTTATCACCGCGACGTCCAGCAAGATTTAGCGGCGATGGGTTTGACGCCAAAGCTGATGACCGTCGAGCACGTATAGGGCGGGATGATGATGAACAAGAGTGAACGACCCAGGCCGACACAGATTGTGTCGGCCCCATGTACCGTTTGCGGCTCAGCCGATATCTTCGACTTGATCACGGTTGGCGACATGCCGGTCTATTGCAACCTGTTGTGGCCCAGTAAAGAAGGCGCCCTGGCAGCGGCCCGCGGTGATATTTCCATGGGCTTTTGCCGTCATTGCAGCCACATTTTCAACCGGGCTTTCGACCCTGGGTTTTTGGAATACACCCAGGATTACGAAAATTCGCTGCATTTCTCTCCGCGTTTCCAGAGCTATGCCAACCGGCTTGCCCGACGCCTGGTGGAACAATATGACCTTCACGGTAAGGACATCGTCGAAATTGGCTCCGGTCAGGGTGATTTTCTGGCCATGTTGTGCGAGTTGGGCGGCAACCGGGGCGTGGGCTTCGATCCAAGCTATGTGGACGAAGGCGCCGAAAATGGGCGGCCAAAATCCCTCGGATCGATATCCTTCGTCCGTGATTATTACTCTGAAAAGTATGCCGACTATCCGGCCGATTTCATTTGCAGCCGCCATGTGTTAGAGCATATTCCGCAGCCGGCCCAATTCTTGAACCTGCTGCGACGCGTCGTCGGCCAACGGCAACAGATCGTCCTCTTTTTCGAAGTGCCCAATGTACTCTACACCGTCCGCCAACTCGGCATATGGGACATCATTTACGAACATCCCTCCTACTTCAGCCCATCCTCGCTGGCGACCGCCTTCGAACAAAGCGGTTTTCACGTTCTAGAGACCAATGAAACCTTCGGCGGGCAATTCCTGACGGCCGAAGGACAAGCAACTGACGATGCCCCTGCCCCACCCCGCGTTGAGAACGTCAACCAACTGGTCCAGGATGTGGCCGTGTTCGCTCGCAACTACCGGAATAAAGTATCATTCTGGCAAGAACGCCTGGCCCAGATCGCACGCCAGGGGCAGCGGGCAGTTGTCTGGGGCGCGGGCTCTAAAGGCGTTACCTTCATGAACACGCTCAAGTCACAGGATGTCATCGAGTACGCGGTCGACATCAACCCACGAAAGAAAGGGATGTTCATTTCCGGGTCGGGTCAGGAGATCGTTCCCCCCGTATTTCTCCAGAGCTACCGTCCGGATTTCGTCATCCTTATGAATCCCAATTACGAAAAAGAAATCGGCGGGAAATTAGAAGCTTTGGGCCTAGCGGCCGAGATTCTGAAGGCCTAGGATGGTGGCAGTAAGTGTTGATCTTAGAACTTCCTGGCGAAGAGGCTGGGCCATGCTGCGTGCGCGTTACTATTTCAGGCACGCCGACAGCCTTGGTTCAAGAGTGCGCATTTTTGGCAAACCTGCCATCCATAACTGGGGCGAGATGCGCATCGGCGAACGCGTCCGTATCGTCTCCACCATCGCCACGACTGAATTGGTGGCCAACGGCGGAACCCTGGAGATTGGAGATAGAGCCTATATCAACTATGGCTGCTCCATCAGCGCCAGCAAACTGGTTCGCATCGGTCCCGACTGCAACATCGGCACCTATGCCATCATTATCGACAATGATTTTCATTCCCTGGAACCGGAGCGCCGCAACGAACGGCCTGAATCGGCCCCAATCATTTTAGAGGAAAATGTCTGGTTGGGCGGACGGGTGATCGTTTTGCGCGGCGTGACCATTGGCACTGGCAGCGTGATCGGCGCCGGCAGCGTCGTGACCAAAAACATCCCGCCCCGCTCGCTGGCGGTTGGCGTTCCCGCAAAAGTTGTGAAACAACTCTGAACTCAAGGTTCCGCCTTGAGTCTCTCACCCCATTGATAAGGTAAGGTGAATGGAACAAACGGAAACCCGGAAAAGTTACGCGACTTTTGGGCTTGGCCGTTCCTGGCAACAGCTAACGCATGCCTATCGTAGCCGAAAGTACGCCGAGGAGAGCATGTCCATCCTGTTTGAAATGCTCTACGAACACGAGCAGCGAATGGAAATGGCTTTGGGCAAGCCTATCGAGAATCTAAGGATCTTGGAAATCGGG
>JAHEJP010000372.1 GCA_024638855.1 Chloroflexota bacterium | reverse complement strand
CTTTTTTCGGCTTTATTGTCCATTGTAATATTTAATACACTTCTGGCGCTAGGAAATGGAAATACTACGGCTGATCTGAGTGCTTCCAAGTTATCAGCATCGAAATCAGAAGTGTTTCCGGGTAATCAAGTCAGGTATAAGATACTGGTTAAGAATAGTGGTGGTACGCCAACCAACGTAATTCTGACTGATACCTTGCCAGCCGGGCTCACGATTGTCTCTGATTCGATATCGGTAACGGGAAATCGTGGTCAATATCAAGAAGCTCAGGACACACTTATCTGGTCTGACACAGTTTCGGAAAATGAGCAACTCGAGATCGCATATAGAGCTTTGGTCAGCGACACATTATCGGCTGGCACTGAGTTAAGCAATACCGTTGAAATTAGTGGGGCTGTTAGCCTATTTACAATTCAGGCGCCGATAACGGTTGTTACCGAAACGTACATCTTCTATCCCCTTTTTAGGATGCCACTCCCCGTTCCAAGCTTAAGTCTGTTGGAACCCACGAACAAGAATAATGAGTGGAAAATCGGCTGGACATCAGTGGATATTAGCAGCACATTCAAGTATGAAATTCAGGAAGCTAATAATCCAAATTTCTCCAATCCACAAAGTTGGTTGATTGATCCGCCACAACTTTCGAAGCAATTTAACCACGCACCAAATTGGTTGAACACTTATTATTACCGCGTTAGGGTAGCCACGGACAGTAGGGTTGGTTCGTGGTCTAATGCGATATTAGTGGCTGGTAACTACGATGACCAATTTAGCAACACCAATAGCGGGTGGGCAATGAGAAGGGAGGATACCGATACCGTCATAAACAGTACATATTACGAAAACGGACACTTCGTCCTTCGAATGAAGAGCTCTTACGACTCTTTACTCGGTGGACCTATAAAACCTGCTCCAATTGCACCCTATCGCATCGATTCAAGAATTCGTTTATCGGGCCAGGATAATCTTCATGCCTATGGCTTAGTATTTGGTGGAGATTGGGATGGCACGACCTGCCCAAATAGCCATTTCAACAGTTGCTTCAACACTTATTACCGGCTATTAGCTATGTGGTTTGGCGACAAAGGCCAACTAAAAATGGAATTGAAGCGAATCGACTACCACGATCCGGTCAATGGTCATGCTCGAGGTAAAACCTTGATCAGTTTTAGGGATGTCAAAGTGAACAATCCATCAGACGGGTGGCAAACCTGGAGCATCGAAGTTCAACAAAGTGGCCTAATCAAGGTATTCGTTAATGGCAATCAAGTAGGATCGGCAACTGACCATAATTATATTGATCAGCCATATTTTGGTAATACATCTTCCACTAACGAATATACCGGCTTAAAAGCAGAATATGACTGGTACAAGGTTACATCATTGCTTCCATAGGGGCTTGTCCTACCGCGCAATCATTATATATGCCAGTATCAAGGTTCGTCTTAACGAATTCCAAGCTCGAGCATAGATGAGACAAGGTCAGCGGCGATATGCAGTCTATATCGTTGGTCTCTTTCTGCTTCTATTACTGATTTACCTATTGATTGCTTATTTTGTCCATTCTCCTATGGGCTACTATGGTTCCATCGATCAGCCTCGTTTTGCTGATCCCTGGATCGCCCGGTCTGAGACTATTCTTAGTGGGGGGTTGCTGTACCGGGACGTTTTTACTTCGACACCACCTCTTACCAATTTATTGTTAATTCCTCCATCTCTTGTCCCCATTCTGGTTGGTATGGTGAATCCATGGGCAACGCTATCGTTCATGGTCTATTTCTCCTTGTTCAATCTATTTACTGCCTTGGTTCTTCTCAATATCGGCTCATCAAGCGCGGCCGGATTCTGGGCTGCTATCTTGTTCTTGCTTAACCCCCTCACCTTTGGCAATACAGTCCTTCGCCGGCAGGATGAGTCGATCTTGGTTTTTTTTGTAGCTCTGAGCTTGCTATTCGTTCTAAAGAATCAACATGCAAGGGCTGCAGTTGCTATCGGTGTCTCATTATTAATCAAACTCACCGGAGGTCTGCTAATACCGGTTGCTTTCTTCCATAAGAGAGATTGGCGCTATATTGTAGTCCCTCCCTTAGTCTTCTTGCTGGTGCTAACGCCGTTTCTATTGTTGGCCGGTCGAGATGCGATATTTTGGGATTTCACCACCTCAGGTGCTCAGCACCCCTTTCAATTTCGTGGTGTAAGCTTAATGACGCTTTGGAATAATATAAATGTTGAATCCCGTCAGATTTCAATCATACCGGTGGCAGTTGTCTTTATTGTGGCAATAATCGGGGCAGCTGCGTTAATAGCCAGAAAAAGCTATGGCGTCGTCCAAGACTTGCTTATCCTAACCACAGCCGTATTTTTGTTTAGCCCCAAGTTACACACTGGCTACTTCTCTATACTTGTTTTGCTCATGGCAATGCTTATAAAGGATCGGCGCCTAGCAATTCTCTATTTCTTCTTCGGCGCTCTGGCACTTGTCGCCGACTTTTACAAATGGCCGATCATCGACTATCGGGTTGCATTCTGGTTAATGGTGGCGGTGTTAATACTTATGGTTGTTTTAACAATAGGTCTGTGCTTGCAATCTGAGAATGGTGAAGAGCTTCAGACCTCTTAATCCCCCTAGATTAGAAGAATAGCAACAACAGAAATAAAGTTACCTTCCATCGGATAAGAACAATGCCGAACCATCTCTTCATTCGTGGACAAGTTTCCACACCTAGCCTGATTCAAGACTACCTTCCTTCAAGTTGTAGATCCGCACGTATTCTAATCCATTTATCCAGACACGATATTCCGGATTGCGCTCGCGCAGCCGATCCAGCAAAATCTTAGGGAGATCGCGTTGCCACTGATGTATATAGATCACAGCATAGTCCACTTCAAATATCGTGTTTAAGCCCTGTTCGTCAAGAACGCTCGGTATACTATCCGTTTGACCTTCAAAGTGAAAAAGGAAGCTGTTTCTGTACCAGGAGGCGACACGCAATGAGCCTGGGTTCGGTTTCTCATTTAGGTAACGAGCGGCCGCGTCTAAGCCTTCGCCCCAGCCAATGGTCATGACGTTTTGAGCCCTTTTGCCGCCGCCAAGCACGACATTATAGTAGCTGAGATAGTAGGGATATACTGACAACAACAAAAGGAGTTGAAGGACAACGGCCGTGCCTAGAACACTAAGCTTCACTAGCCGGCGATGCTGCCAACTCTTTAGCTTGACAGCGACATTAGAGAAAGCTATCCACCCAGTGGCAGAGATAAGGTCCAGGGGCGCATAAGCCGGAATCAAATATCGATCAAATTTCTTTGTCCCAAAATTCATGACGAGGACAAAAATGACTACGGCAAGGAGCAGTCCTGCAACCGTCACTCGGCTTTGGAAGCGGCGCAGCGGATAATCACGCTTAAAAAAAGCGAATAGGCTGAGAGGCAATCCGAATAGAACAACTGGTGTAGCTCGCCACAGGTATGTTACTGGGTAGAAATGCAACACTTCCGGTCCTATTCTGCCATCGGGAAAAATCCGCCCATCAAAAAAGATAGCGTTATCATGGCCCTCGACAGCATATCCTATGGCCGAAGTGAGGATCTTCGTCACCGATCCTATTGGGTCAACCCACATGGCTGGCCACAGCACAATAAAAGTTATGCTGGCGATCACCACCCAAAAGAACAATTCTCTAATGGTCGGCCAAAGTGTCCTGATAGTATTAATATCTTTCTGCGATTTGAGCCGGCGAAAATAGAACACCAGGGCAAGAAGTCCGACTGTCGGTAGCAGGACAAGCGACGGAGATTTGGTCAGCCAACTTAGACCGGCGGCTATGCTTGACACGATCAGATCAGAAAAGCTTTGAAAGGAACCAAAGCTTAAAAAGGCGAGCAATGAGAGTAGCATGAACGATCCCATTAATCCGTCCAGGTGCAAAATCTGGGTATGTGCCGCGTGGAAAGGACTGAAAGCAATAAACAGTGTGCCTAGTGTCGCAGCAGCCGTGCCAAGCAGTTTCCTGGCATAGGCGAAGACGAACACAAGGACAGCAGAGTTTATCAATACGACAACAACACGGGCGGAGACTAGCGTTTCTAGAGGTTCGTAACCGGCTTGCCGTAGCATCGAAATGAGTTGCACCCGATCGACATCAGTTATTTCTGCGTCTTTATACTCGGGAAAGAGCCGCGCCAGGCCCAATGCTCCCGCCCACATTGTAGTCACACCTGGATGCTCCCTCTGGTAGGTGTCAGCGTAGCTGCCATTGGAAACTGCACTCAAGAAATTAGCTGAACGAACAAGCCATTTTGATTCGTCGACCACCACAGACTGTTCAATGGATAACATCCGTGGCAGGCTGATGGCTAGGAACATTGCCAAGAATAGCAGGAGGTTTCGTATGGCCTTAGAGTTTGCCAGTTCTTTTATCATAATTCCGTGCTAAAAATCGGTCTCTGATCGCCCGAAACTTGCCCTTCGGAAGAGAAACACAGTTCCTTCGATGTCAAGCGCGCTCGTTACCAACTCGCCTGGTCAATATGAATAAGATTCTCAAATGGGCAGTTATCAGTCGCGATTTCCCCTCAATTGGCAACCTCGATTGTTTCATCCATTAATATCAAGCGGTGATCTTCAGGTGCAAATCCATCTCTATCGACAACCGCTAAACGACCACCTGTAAGCGGATCATATACACCAATGGCAACGCCATATTGACCGGTTGGTGAATCCCCTAATGATATTGGAATTTGATCCGTTAACTCCTCTCCTGGTGCCCAGAATCTTGTCGGGAAATCACCTCGGTTCGGCATAGAATCATCCTGTGCCACGGGGATCCCTGTTTCCTCATCAAAAACATGCACGAAGACCTTATAATCTTGAAGCATACGTTGGTCTGCCTTCCAATACAAGGTTACTTCAAGAAGTTCGTTCTCGGGTCTCGACAACTGATATCCAACAAGGCGTAACTGTTCTCCAAAAACCGCATTGAGACGAGTGGCTTCTGGCGGCAGAAAGAAATCGCACTCCTCTTGAGTCACCTGGAGATTTCCGATGGGCAATATCGATTCTTCGTTGTTCCCAACATTATCCCTAAA
>JAHEJP010000371.1 GCA_024638855.1 Chloroflexota bacterium | reverse complement strand
TTCACCTAGAATCATGTCCCCCGCCCCAGTAGCACCTATTATGCGCCAATTTTTGTCAAAACGGATGATAAAGAATGGAGATTTTCTGTGCTCCATCTGCCTGTTCATCCCCCTGCAATAAGATTAGACAATTAGCTATCAATTGCCAGGTGTCAATCGGGAAACGTTAAGAGTTAAATTGTTAAGAAACCCATCGACGCGGAGGGAATTCTTAACATCTCCTCCAGAGGTAAATACGCAGTATCTGATGTAATCTGGGGGATAAAGTTAAAGGGCGTTTAACATACTATTTTTTAGATGCCAAAGACCTCAGGGTAAGCCTCGGCTAGGTAATTAACAACGGTTTCGGGAGCGCTGGCCGGGCCTTCTCGTGGAAGTGGTTGGGCCGTTATCCACTGTGGTGGTATGCGCTTAGTCTTCTCAGCTGCCACTCAAAGCTATAATGGTCCATGTGGCGATCCCAGGTCAGAACTAGACGATGAAATGGTTTGTCAGTATGCAATATCAAGTCACCTACGAAACCGTCGTCGATATTCAAGTTCGTCAACGCTCAAGATCAAACTGGTGAATTTTCTCGGCAAGTGAGATTACCGGATGGGGGAGTTTCCCTTGTCGGTAAAAAGATCACGGCGTTTCCGGCTTATTCGCCCTCCCCGGCGGCATAACTAAACTCCTCGGGGAAGGTGACGGCTTCGTGCCACCAGTCGGCCGTCGATTTCTCATCCATCTGGGAGAAATCGATCGGGTTCCAGATGAAGGCCTGCTCCATCTGCTCGCCAAGAATCACCAGGTGATGGCCCGTTTTAATCTGGTCCGCCTCCCACTGCCGGAGGGCGAGGCCCACATTATTATCGTAATCCTGCAGAGTGGTGGCCATGTCAATGGCGTTATGGACCCCTTTGAAGACCCCGCTGCCGGTGAAAGGTTGGGCCAGCGCGCCGGCGTCGCCCATCAGGCACATCCGGCCCTTATAGTAGGCTGGCGGGTTGATGGTATAAATCGCCTGGGCGAAAGTGCCCTGGCTGGCGCTGATGATATCGGCATAATAGGTCGGCAGATGATCGCGCATTAGTTTTTTAAGCCGATTTTCCTCTTCCAGACGCATGCCCCCGGGGGGAATTGAGCCCGGCCGCTGACGGCCATCGCGGTCGATCAAAAAGTTAGGTAGCTCCTCGGCCGTCACCGGAATATAAGCGGCCCAATTGACCAGCCGCTCTCCCCTGGTCACCGAGCCATCGTGACCTGGCACGAAGTAGAGGACCAGGTGCCCGCTCAAACCCTTGTAGGTCAGGCGGGAAATGTTGGTCTCCAGTGGGGTGGTGTCGTCCAGCTCTTTCTCATCCAAAACCCCTCGCCAGAGAACATAGCCGCGATATTGAATGTCGGCGTCGGGGCACAAGAGACGACGGCCAAAGGACTGGTAGCCGTCGGCGAAGATGACTAGGTCGAAACCCTGAACATCGCCGTCGTCCAACTGCAATTCGGCCGTATTGGCATCGTACATGCCCGCCCCGACGACATTAATGCCTTGATGGTAGATCTCGTCAGGGACGCGCTTGCGCAAATTTCGGTATAGATCTCCCCAGTTGAGCAAGGCCAGGCTGACCGGCAAAACCCAGGCCG
Source organism: Chloroflexota bacterium (assembly GCA_024638855.1). GTDB lineage: Bacteria > Chloroflexota > Anaerolineae > Promineifilales > Promineifilaceae > UBA11865. The sequence continues at coordinate 3,492 of JAHEJP010000371.1, read as the reverse complement.
TATGGCCCAGGCGATCGTCGGCCGCGGTGCGGCCGACAAAGGGCATATCCGCCAGGCCAAAGTAGGGAAAGTCGGAGTCCAGCAGATCGCGCTCGATCAGGGCGTTGAGCATGGAAATCGGCGTGCCGATGCCCGCCCCGCGCCCCTTCAATTCGCCTCGCGTCCTCTCAAATACGGTCACATCATGACCGGCGCGGGTCAATTCGATGGCCGCCGAACAGCCGGCGATGGCCCCGCCGACGATGCCGATTTTCAATCCACTGCTTTTTTCACTATTCTTGACCACAAAGTTCCTCCAAAAGATCGAACCAAACTCAATAACCCGAAAACTCAGACTGCTACAATAATACAAGTTTCACCGACACCAGCCAACACATGCACGTTATCACACGGAAAGCGCTTTAGCAATTTGGGGAACGTCATCCAGACAGTAAATATCCGCTTTCCCGCTGGTTCAAGATCATGAAAAAAAGTGATTTTGCCGGCTTCAGTGAATTGAGAAATCCATTCCCCACTGCTGATAAAGTCGGAGATTTAATCGTTTTTAACATCGGCGGCAATAAATACAGGCTAATCGCCTCGATTCATTTTAATCGCAGCAAGGTTTACATCCGCCATGTTCTGACGCATCCAGAGTATGATTCAGGAGCTTGGAAAGAATGAGTAGGACTATTCGAGAAATCCAACCACATTGGACTGTTATCCGTCCTTACCTTTCTATTCGTAACGATGAAGATTATGATCAAGCCGTTGAGCAGATGAACGAGCTGATCGACATCGTCGGTACGGATGAAGATCATCCCATGTATGATTTTCTGGACACCTTGGGCACGGTCTTTCATGCCTATGAGGAAAAGAACTATCCCTTGCCGGCGGTAAGCGGGGCGGACGTTTTAACTTATCTGATGGAAGAGCATGGATTGTGGCAGGCCGATTTGCCAGAAGTCGGTTCACAAGGCGTTGTGTCTGAAATACTCAATGGCAAAAGAGAGTTGAATGTGCGCCAGATACGGGTATTAGCCAGACGCTTTCATGTCTCGCCGGCTGTCTTTATCGAGTAGGTTTCAAGCGTGGGCATATCTACGGATTGTTTTCTTCCCCTAGGCGCTCAAGCACGAGTTGAGCTCGCTGTTGAGCGGCCGGGTCACTGTCCGTATCTGTTATTATCTCCAGCACTTTGCGAACTTCATCCACTTTATTACCCGATGCGCCCCCGGCCCGCCAGTCTTTATCTAAGGCGTCGACGACGCGAAGACCGCCGATTTTTCGTAATTCAAAGCCAACTAGATAACGAACGGTAGAACTGGAATCAGCCAACATCTCGATCAACTCCCGGATCGCCTCGCCTGTGGCCAGATTACCAAGTTCTCGAACCCGTTTCATGCGCTGATTCAGCGAATCACTGTCTTCCTTGGTGGTTTGAGCAGACTGGGACGCGGTCACAGACGTTCTATCTTTCGAGCGCTTTTGGGCCGCTGGTTTACTCTGTTTCTTCGGCAAGTAGCGTTCAAGCCCTGGAAAATCATCAACCGGTGTTAACGCCGGTAAGGGGGAGAGAGACCGCCAAAGCGCCTCACCGCCTGGGTCCAGCTGAAGTCTGCGGAATAGGTGATGATGTTTAACGGCCGCATAAAAGCGCTGCATGGTGTGGGCTACTTCCTGTTGCTCGGCCGGTGGAACATCCCACCATAGCTCGAAGTAGCGGGCAAGATTTAATGATGGAACCATCTTAGCCACAGTTAAGGCATCTTCAACCAGCCATTGACCCGGTGATTTGGCCAGGAGTGCTTTTAACATAGCGACAGACTTCAGAGTTATCCCCCATTTGGCTTGCCTTAGGAAACGAGAAACCGGCTCGTTTTGGACATAGTACAGGTAGAGAGAATGGCGAGCGCGCGTTACCGCCACATAGAAGAGCCGGCGTTCTTCTTCTAGGTTATCGTTGTGGTTCTCGCTCAAAAATGGAATGACGCCCTCATTACACTGGGGGACAAAGACCAGCGGCCATTCGAGTCCTTTCGCCTTATGAATGGTCGAGAGCGTAACGGCTTCCTCTGAGTCAGCGTTCGGTTTACCGGCGCCTGATTCCGCTAGTTCGCGAATATGCTGCATAAATGTCAAAAGCGCATCGTAACCATGGGCGTAATCTATGAATGCTGCCACACTAGCAGCCTTAGCTTCGCCAGTCTGGATGAAACCGCTAGAATCGCGCAGAAACTGTTTGTAATCCAATCCAATCTCAAGAGTTGAGAGCGTTTTACCGGCGGATTTATCTAGATCCTTGGCCAACCACTTAATTTCCGAGGCCAGCTTTTTCAAACTCTCGGCTAACCAATCTTCTTCTACCAAATCTGCGTAATTCACCAATGTTTGACTCGGCGAGGCACTACCGACAAGCACGGCGCGTAGGATCTGTTCTTTGTGTTGATTAGAGATGTAGCGTTTGGGCCGGTTAGAGATGTTATTCCAGGCTTCGGCGGCCATTTCCCTGATAGAGGTTCGTTGTAGGGTACGAGGATCTGTTGCCATTTGCTGCTCTAACCACGCTAATCGACAGTAGTTAATGAGCGTTACTATCTCCGGCCGCTCATAGAACGGGTTACTCACGCGGTAGGGTATCTCGGCCGCGATCAGATTCTGCTCAATATGAGGCGTCTGGGCATTCAAACGCACCAGTATGGCCATATCATCTAACCCATGACCGTCACCTAGCAGTCGCTGGATCTGGGCGACAATGCGCTTGGCCATAGCCGGACCATCCCGATCTACAGACACTTTCGCTTCGCCGCGAAATCCCTGGGTGAGGCTCAATTGTTTCGGCTGGCGATTCTTGTTATGAGCGATGATTTGATTGGCTAATACCAGTGGAGCGGCCGGACAGCGGAAATTGTCGGCGATTAAATAGGTTTGAGCGCTGTACCGTTTTTGGAAGCCAAGGATGTAATCAGGACTGGCTCCCCGCCACTCATAGATCGTCTGGTCGTCGTCACCGATTACCATGTAATTCCGGTGTAGTTTCGTAATCAGATCCAAGATTTCAGATTGGGCCTTATTGACGTCTTGGAATTCGTCCACCAGGACGCATTCATAGGATAGCTGAACCTGGCGAAGTACGTCAGGGTATGTAATTAGCACCTGCCAGCCGGTCAACAACATGTCGTCAAAGGTGATCTGGCCTCGCTCAAGGCGAACCTCTTCATACAGGCGAAAAAAATCTAGATACCAGTCCAGCGGTCCAACTGGGGCCGGCGCCTGCTTCGCCTTGGCCAGCGCGGCCGGCGGCAAATTCGCGGCCTCTAAATCCGCATACTGTAGATTGCTCTTGCATGATCCTACGTAGTCGAGAAAGTCCTGACGGTCGAAAGCGTCCAGCTCATTTACAAAGGGCATGTCCCGCTTATAGGCTTGCCCTATAGCCAGACTAAGTATCTGTTGGTCGGCACTGCCTGGCCCAAAACTGTCGTTAATAAGATTCAGTTTTTTGAGATGCTC
>JAHEJP010000370.1 GCA_024638855.1 Chloroflexota bacterium | reverse complement strand
AAAACGTCAGATAGTTGTCCGAGGTTTCGAAGAATGGATTACCAGTCTTGTCGCTGATCGCCACGTGGCAACTATCGCAGCTGGTATAGGACAGCGAATGGCAAACCTGGCAAGACAAACTTTCCCCATGCGCTTCGTGGTACATGTTGTCATCACCTAGTGAAAGGTGGCAGTTTGTACACACTGGTTCTTCAGGAGGGTCGTAACGGTGTGCTGGCAGGGGATCATCGAAATCGCCGTGCAGCTCATTCCCAGTGTGGCAGTCGATGCAGGTCATCCGTTCCTGGCGGAAATGAACGTCAGGCTTGAGACCCTCATGTTTACCCAAGAATTCACTGCCGATCCTGCTGCCATGGCAAGCAGTGCAAGTTTTGGACATGGGTGGATTGTCGGTGAAGTTGTGGCCATCTAGTAGACCTCCGCCAACGCTTTTGGGTTGACTAACATGGCAGTCACCACAGCTGGTATGACAGCCAACGCAGTGGTTTCCAAACATTTCTTGCATAGCGGGGTCTTCCCGAGACGCACCGCGGGCTTCCAGCACAGTCCAGTATCCTTGTTGGTTCGCATGCAAGCTTACCGATTGAAGATCAGTCTGTTTTTCATGACAATCAGCACAAATCGAACCGGGCCCATCGCTGGGTCTGGTGATTAAATCCGTATGTGCAACTTCTTTGTCTGAATCTTGAACGCCGCCATGACACTCGATACAGGGAATTTCGCCATGATCGGTTTCGGGGAAAGTTTCAGCATCTACGAGTACTTTTTCCCAAGGCTCCAACGGAGCCACCTCGCCACCTCAGCCAACGCCTGAGTTTTCACTCGGGACTTCTTCCACCTGGGCTGCGGTTGCAATTAATTGTTCCTCGTCCATGTGGCATGCCAGACACTCATCAACCACTACCGGTTCAGGTGTTTCCGTTGGTTCAGTCGTGGCTGTCGGTTTTGGTGCATCTGTTGGGGTGGGAGGGACTGTTTCTGTCGCCGTCGGTTCCGGCGCCGTCGTTTCGGTCGATTCGACCGGTATATTGGTGGCCGTAGCCGCAACTATAGTTTGTGTTGGGGCCGGTTCTTCAGCGCTTGGACCACAGGCAGCCAGGGCAAGCATTAGAAGAAGGGCGCCAAGTGCTAACATCAACCTGGTCATAATGAAAGCCTCGATACGTTGTGAGAGCAGAGAAACAAAACTTTGTGAAATTTGTAACAACCGGCAACATTATATAAGTACTTAGTCGGTGAAATCAATAGTTTGATAGGTTTTCCTTATCGCTTTCACTTATCAAATTGAATAAGGAATGCTAATGATAGTCGTTGTCAAACCTAATTTGTGTCAATAATTGGGTGGCATGATCGAAAATGGCTCTACATTGTGAAATCAATAATTGCTGGCTGAAAGCCAGATACGATGGTCCTATTTATTCGGTTTAAGCCTCTAATTAGGACCAATGTCAGCTAGTGCTGGCTCCCCTGAAAGATTAGAATGAACGTATTGATTTTATTTATCCCAGCACTTTAACGATGATGGATGATATTATGTCAGATGGATTATTTATTTTTCTCTTCATAATTCTAATGTTGATTGCCGTTGGTGGCGTTGCAACGATTGGTTCTAGTGAAGGAGTTGAAGACAGCTTAACAAATCGAAGGATTTCCAAACAAGAGGAAGACGCTTAGATTGCCCTAACTGGACCGATCTTGCTCGTCGATGTTGTGATTTCATCAAGCAGAATGTATTTGAAAATGAGCAACACCTAACTCTAGCTTGCTTCCCCATTGATGCAAAATTGTTAGTCCATTCTGGCGATGGCAATCGCTTGTTGGAGGCAGAAACAATTGCATTACTTGCCGCTGGCAGGCAACACGTTGTATTGTAGTAAAAAAAGGGCGAAGGTCATTTGACCCTCGCCCTCTATTTTTGGGGAGAAGCCTAGTTTATTAAGGCTCTATTGTTCTTGGGCTCCAGCCCAAGCAATTTCCTGGCCTTCCAAGTAAGCCTGAATGCTTGCAGCCGCTTTGTGTGCGCCGGCAACGGCCGTAATGACCAGGTCTGGTCCATGGACGTTATCACCGGCGGCGAACACGCCCTCACGGCTCGTCGCACCATTCTCTTCGTCGGCAAGGATTAGACCCCATTTGTGGGTAGCCAGTTTAGGTGTGGTTTCACCCATCAAGGGATCTGGCCAATAGCCAACTGCCAAAACAACCGTATCGATCTCTTGAATAAATTCCGAGCCTTCGATGGGCACAGGCCTGCGTCGACCGGATCGATCGGGTTCGCCTAATTCCATGCGAATGACCTTCATCGCTTTGACCTGACCATCATCGTCACCGATATATTCGACTGGGGCCTGTAGGTAGACGATTTCTACACCTTCTTCCAGGCAGGTTCCCCTCTCGACTTTGTTACCCGGCATCTCGGCTTCGGTACGTCGATAAATGATCGTTACCTCTTCGGCGCCTAGACGTATGGAGGATCGTGCACAATCGACGGCCGTATCGCCGCCACCGATAATAGCCACACGCCTACCGACCCAAGGCTTTTCGCGACGATCCTCGGGCAACATATCAGGTGGGACATTGGCGCGAATCAGAAAATCAGTCGCTGAATAAACGAGATTTAACTCCTCACCCGGGATATTCATCGATGCTTCGACGCCAGCTCCTGTGCCGAGGAAGACCGCATCGTTTTGCTTTAGCAATGTGTCGACGGTGATTTGTTCGCCTATTCGGGTATTGGTCACGAATTTGACACCAGCTTCCTCGAGATCTTGAATCTTCTGGGCAACGACTTGTTTATCCAACTTGAAGCTAGGGATGCCATAAACGAGTACGCCGCCAGCAACAGGCCAGGCTTCGTATACCGTAATATCGTGACCCAGTTTTAACAAATCCTCGGCCACGGTGATTCCGGCCGGCCCAGAACCGACCACAGCGACCCGTTTGCCGCTTTTTACGGCAGGCTTGGCGATCGCTAATAGGCCTGCCAATCGAGCCTCGTCGGCGACGAACTCCTCTAATTTTCCGACAGAAATAGCCCCGTTGCGGCAGCTCAGGGCGCATCCCTCCTGGCAAAGATTCGGACAAACCCGGCCACAAACCTCGGGCAATGGGCTTGTTGCCGAGAATATCATCGCTGCTTCAAGGAATTCTCCTTGGCTGATGTGCCACAAAGCTGCCGGCAGATCATTTCCTGCCGGACAGTTCAACGTACAAGGCTGGGGATCGGGGCATTGCATACAACGAGACGCCTCTTCCATTGCCATTTCTGCATCATAGCCAAGGACAACCTCCTCAAAATCAAGCACGCGATCTTCGACCGCGCGCTTATAATATTTTACCGGTATATCATTTGCTCTTTCTTTTCGATTGATTTCCCGGAAGGCTGTAGTGCCAAGTTTCATAATTAATCCTCCCTAAACTTTTTTCGATGATTTATCGGAAAATCATTCAATAAATCCCTGGGAATAGATGTCGTCACAAAACGACAAAAAGCCTCGCCGGCCGATTGCTGGCTATGCTCACCAGGAATCAGTCTCGAGGCCAAGGGTTTGATATTCGCCGGGCAAGCGATTGTTGGATAGGTCATATTGTTGCTGCGATGTCACTTTGTGAACCCGGACGTGAATGATTGAAAAGGTTTCTATAAGCTACGAAAGCTATTAATTAATGATCTGCAGGTAGTTGGCGAATAGCACGCCAGCGCTCTTGTGCTCCACTGCGGAATAAGGCAGGATCAAAATCGGCTAACGCTTCCCAACCTTCTACGGCGGCGAGTTCCCGTTCTTCTTCTGTGAGTTCGATCGTCAAGGTTCGGTCATCGGTATGCATCACGACAGTTAAAGTCTCACTGTCGTCTTCGATGATATCCATGATGCAGGGCCGGTCGCTGCCTTCCGGATAGCGAATGAGCGCCGCAGAACAGCGCTGGCAAAAAGGTAAGCTCGCATCGCATAGATCTCTGTCAATTATTACCTTCATCTTAAATCTCTCCTATAGAATTAGAAACTTAGTCAGTCCCCATCGCTACGCTTTGATTAAGCATATTGGATTGCTTGGCCAAGGCATCATACATGATCTGCCGCATCATATCCAGAACCTGGATGATTTGCCGATCGGATAGATAATAGACAACCGATGACCCGTTACGCTCAAAATTAACGAGTGAATGTTGGCGTAAGATTCGCAAATGACGAGAAACAGTGGGTTGGGGAATATTCAATTCATCAGCTAGAGCAGTAACATGACGGGGTTTGTGATCCAAAGCGTAGAGCAGAAGAATACGCTTCGGGTCAGCCAAAGCCCGGCAGATATTGGCGTGGAGTAAATTTAGCTCTTGCAGTGATGGATAATTCACATAATTGCCTGAATGTTTCCTTGGATTTGACCACATCTAGGTCGGCACTTCGTCGACTGTATTGAAGAAGCTAAGCCAGATGCGAATTACAAAGTATGTATTTAAGTATTCGAATACATGACAGAGTATAGGGGATACGACTGAATGGGGTAAGCGTCATCTGTCACTTATCAGGGGTGACAAGTGTCATGGTATAGGCTTTAGCGAACCCTAAATTGGAAGAAATCGGTCATAGAATCTGGCGTCGGCGAGCTTACGGCAGTAAATCTCCATTGTGTGAGATTGCCGTTTGCCGATACGCTTACGGTGTACTCTTGGCCGGAAACCAGCGGATCACGGGGAATTATGATGACGGCGTCACGGCTGTTGAGAATTGCGCGGCCGGTGTTCTGAGTGCTCCCATCTGGGTTGACATAATTCGTTTCATCGAAGATACAAGCGGGCTTTGATGACGTGCCGGCTTTCAAACTAAAATTGGTGACGTTGGGGGTCACATCGCCGGCGCCAAGTTGAAGCATAATGGGCGCTCCAGTTGGTGGGGAATAACCAGGGCAGCTTGTGAGCGGATCGGGCCACTCATTGCCTTTGTATTGATGCAGCCATGTTTGACCATTAACGCTTGGGAAGAGCAAAGGAAAGGAGATACCAGGAAGAAGGGTACCACGGCCGCGGAGGACATCCAATGTGACGCCGGTTTGCCAACCGCCATTTGCTTCTCTGTAACTGCCTAGGGCCGTCGTGTGCAGCTGGGGATCGAGCATGGCGATGGCATGAAATGGGGCCA
>JAHEJP010000369.1:2595-5140 GCA_024638855.1 Chloroflexota bacterium | reverse complement strand
TCGCTATTGAACCTACTCAATTAGTTCATATGGAGAACAGCGAAACACTTATAGCGCTAACGGGGGGCGGCCGGCAAGGTGATGGTGAAGGTCGTGCCCTGATTTGTCGAGGCGACGCTGATGACGCCGCCATGGGCTTGAACGATGGATTTGGCGATGGCTAAACCCAGGCCCGATTCGCCGTTCTGCTGGCGCGACTTGTCGCTGCGGTAGAAACGGTCGAAGATGTGGGGCAGGTCCTCGGGATCGATGCCGGGGCCGGTATCTTTCACGTTTAAGAGGACATTTTGGCCGCTGCTAGCAGCCGAGAGGATGATCTGGCCGCCGGCCGGTGTATAGCGCAAGGCGTTGACGAGCAGGTTGCCTAAGACCTGGGCCAAACGCTGGGGATCGACTTCAATCTCGGGCAATTCTTCGGAGACCTCGACGCGTAGATCGATCGCTTTCCCTTGGGCCTGGACCATGTGCGCCAGGGCGGTATGTTCCAGCAAGGCGGCCGGTTCGACTGACCGCCTGTCCAGGGATAATTCGCCAGCATCGACCAGGGCCAGGGTGCGCAGCTCGTCGATCATGTGCTGCAGGTGCTGTCCTTTGGCGTAGACAATATCGAGGGTCTCGGGGGTAGGTTCCAATTTGCCAGCGCTGAAGGCTTCCATGTAACCCAGGATCACGCTGAGCGGGGTGCGTAAATCATGGGCGATATCGGCCGTCATCTGTCGGCGTTGTTCGTTGGATTGGGCCAGGTCGGCGCTCATCTGGTTAAAAGAAGCCGCCAGCTCGCCCAGTTCGTCCTTGGTGCGAACGGGCACCCGGTAGCCCAGGTCGCCGCCGGCCACGATTCGGGTAGCTTCGGTGACTTCGCGGACCGGCCGGGAGATGGTGCGGGCCAGCAAGATACCCAATAGCAAAGCCACGATCACCGCCCCTAAAGCGCCGAAAAGGATGGCCTGGTTGACGTTGGCTAAAAACCTGGACTCGGGCGATTCGGGCGGGGCGATGGATTCGCCGCCAAAACCGGTAAACAACACCCAACCGACGGTATCATCCTCTACTTCGACCGGCACGGCTCGCTTCAATTCATCTTTGGATAGTTGTTGGCCGGCCACGTACTCGTGCCCGCCGTAGACGACCTGGCCTTCGATGTTGGCCAGGGTGAGCGGGGCGGGAAAGGCGCCACGCGATCCCATACGGCCGGGAGCGCGGACGACGATGGCATTGATTTCGTCCCAACTACCGCTCTGCTGGTAGTAGGTCGACAGGTCATCTAATAAATCGACCTGGTAACGGTCCAGGACGAATTGATCGAATTCCCTTTGGGTTCGCTGGCGCACGAAGAGGGCCACCAGGACCACGCCGATGATGCTGACGAAAAGAAAGGCCAGGGTGAGTTTCAGAGATAGGGAACGCATAACCTAATAGAGGGCCTCAGGCCCTCTCCTCAGCCGAAAAACGATAGCCAAAACCGAAGACGGTCTCGATGTGGGTTGGATTGCGGGGATCGGCTTCGATCTTGGTGCGCAAACGCCGGATATGGACATCGACGGTCCGTTCATACCCTTCATAAGTCGAATCCCCTAGATGATCCAGCAGTTCGAGCCGGGAGAAAGTCCGGCCGGGAGCCGACATCAGCGTCGCTAAGATGGCGAATTCGGAAGGGGTTAAATCAACGCGTTGGTCGCCCACGGTGGTGATGCGGCCGTTGACGTCCAGGGTAACGTCGGCCGCTCTTAGGACAGCTTCTTCGATCGGCTTACCGCCGGCCCGGCGCAGCACTGCTCGCACACGGGCCGTTAACTCGCGCAGGCTGAAGGGTTTGGTCACATAGTCGTCGGCGCCCAATTCTAGACCCAGAACCTTGTCGCTTTCTTCCAGCTTAGCCGTCAGAAGTATGATGGGAGCATTGGCTTCCTTGTTGTAAAAGCGGATGAAATCGTAACCGCCCATCTCGGGCATCATCAAGTCGAGGATGATGAGGTCGGGTTTTTCCTGGCGGGCGATAAAGAGAGCATCGCGGCCGTTGGCAGCGGTCACGGCCCGGAAGCCTTCTTCAGTCAGGTAGGATTGGACCAGCTTTCGTAATTCTAAGTCGTCATCAACGATTAAGATCGTCTGGGTCATTGCAGCTTTCTCTTCCGGGCAAAGGATTCGTCCCGGTCAGAGCATTGTAAATGTAAGTCGCTTCTTGTTCAAGGTGTGACCTACGCGCGAAAAAGGTGACTGTCACCGGCGGGGCGAAACCCGCTTGAGATGACAGTCACCTCAAGTTACTAGAGGCTGATGCCGGTAGTTGGGGCAACGCCTTCAAAGCTACCAGGGCCGCCAAAGCCACCCCGGCCGCCGAAGCCATGATGTCCACCACGTCCACCAAAACCGCGCATGCCACCATTCTGCAATTGCTCGGCTTGATCAGCGGTGATGACACCGTCGTCAATCGCTTGCTGAACGGCAGCCTCGTGGGCGGCCTGCATCTCAGCCGCGAACTCTTCGAAGGTCCTTTCTCCCAGGAGTTCGGACAGCGGGGTGCCCGCTTCTCGGGCCGCCTGGA
>JAHEJP010000369.1:0-2495 GCA_024638855.1 Chloroflexota bacterium | reverse complement strand
TCGTCAATCGCTTGCTGAACGGCAGCCTCGTGGGCGGCCTGCATCTCAGCCGCGAACTCTTCGAAGGTCCTTTCTCCCAGGAGTTCGGACAGCGGGGTGCCCGCTTCTCGGGCCGCCTGGAGCTCTTCGAGGCTAAGGCCCAGGACATCTTCCAGCAAAGCTTCGCGGTCGATGTATTCCTTGAGCGCTTTCTGAGCTTTGATCAGGTTGGCTTGGTCAGCGTCGATGTATCCGGCCGCGACCATTTCGTCGAGCAACTGGTCTTGGGCCACTTCTTGGGCCGCCTGCAGTTCTTCAACCGTCACGCCAATATTAGCCAGTGCGTCGGCCAGGAAGGTCTGGTATTGTTCATTGTCGTCGAAATCATGATGGCCACGGAATCCAAAGGTTCCTTCTTCCATGGCGGCCGTGTGTGCGGCTTCATGGGCGGCGGTGAGAGCAGCCTGCAGGTCGTCAGCGTCGACGCCAAGCTCGGCAGCTACCAACTCATTTAGCGGGGTAAGGCCTTCAAGTTGGCCGCCGAAACCATGATGTTTGCCCATGCCCCAGTGGGGAGCCGGGAATATTTTATCTGATTCTTGGGCCTCATCTTCTTGGGCAGTACCTGGTTCAGGCGTGACCGGTTCGTCGTCGTTCTGGGCCAAAGCAGCGGTTACACCCAAGGCCAGGGCCAGGATCAAAATGCCGCTTACCAGAATCAATGATCGTTTTCTTGCTATCATATTTGTATCTCCTTGTCTAAAGATATGGTTTCTAAATCAAAGCATTGGCCAGGCCAATGTTGGCGATATAGTAGCCAAATGTTGTTTCGAAGTTGTTACGGAGTGTTTGCAATCCTGTTTAGGTCTGAAAGTAATCTAAGCTGACAGCCCTCCCCAATCTTGTGGTAAAACGCTATTATTAGATATCACCTTCAAAGAGAAGAAGGAGAAGGCATGAACAAAACGTGGTGGAAAGAAGGCGTCATCTATCAGATCTATCCCCGGAGTTTCAAGGACAGTGATGGTGATGGCGTTGGCGATCTGCGCGGTATTATCCAGAAGCTTGACTATTTAAAGAAGCTCGGCGTCGATGTGGTCTGGCTCTCGCCAGTTTACAAATCTCCTAACGACGACATGGGTTACGATATCAGTGACTATCAAGATATCATGGACGAGTTTGGGACCCTGGCGAATTGGGAAGCGCTTGTCGACGGGCTGCACATGCGCGGCATCAAGCTGGTGATGGACCTGGTCGTTAACCATACCTCTGACGAGCACCCCTGGTTTATCGAGGCGCGCAAGTCCAAGAATAACCCATACCGTGATTATTACTTCTGGCGCGAGGGACGTGAAGGTCACGAGCCCAATAACTGGGCGAGCTATTTTGGCGGCTCGGCCTGGCAGTACGACGAGCTGACCGGTGAGTATTATCTCCATCTATTCTCCCGCAAGCAGCCAGACCTCAACTGGGAAAATCCTCAGGTCCGCAGCGAAGTGTATGGGATGATGCGCTGGTGGTTAGACAAAGGCGTCGATGGTTTCCGCATGGACGTTATCAACCAGATCTCGAAAGTACCCGGACTGCCGGACGCACCGGTGGTGAGCCCCTCTCGCTACCAGTTCGGTGGGCAGTATTGCATCCACGGGCCGCGCCTCCTGGAATTCCTGCAAGAGATGAAGCGGGAGGTACTCGCCAAGTATGACCTTCTCACCGTGGGCGAAGCATTCGGGGCGACGACCGCGCAGGCTTTAGAGCTGACCCACTCACAAACTGGACCGCTCAATATGATCTTCCAGTTCGAGCATATGGTACTCGACGTCGACCCCGACGTCCCTTTGGGCTGGAGTTGGCGCCCCGTCGAGCTAGTGGCACTGAAGCGTGTCATGACACGCTGGCAAAATGACCTGGAAGGCAAGGGCTGGAATAGTCAATATCTGTCCAACCATGATCAACCGCGCCAGGTATCGCGCTTCGGCGACGACGGCCAATACCGAGTCGAGTCGGCCAAGCTGCTGGCTACATTGCTGCACCTGCTGAAAGGTACGCCCTACATCTATCAAGGGGAAGAATTCGGCATGACGAATGTAGCTTTCCCATCGATCGACGACTATCGAGATATCTGGACCCACAATCGGTATAAGGAAATGGTTGAGGAAGAAGGCATGGATCCCCAGGCGGCCCTGGAGCTGGCCCACAGTAAAAGCCGCGACAACGCCAGAACTCCGATGCAATGGGATGACAGCGAGAAAGCCGGCTTCACCACGGGCACGCCGTGGATCAAGGTTAACCCCAATTATCGCGAGATCAACGCCGAGCAGGCAATCGCCGATCCGGAATCCATCTTTCACTACTATCAGCAGCTGATTCGCCTACGCAAAGAAAATCCGGTCATCGTCTATGGACGGTATGACCTCATCCTAGACGACGACCCGGCGATCTATGCTTTCACGCGTACGCTTGGGGACGATCGCCTGCTGGTAATCCTGAACTTCACCGCGGGTACAGCAGTCTTC
>JAHEJP010000368.1:2792-5152 GCA_024638855.1 Chloroflexota bacterium | reverse complement strand
AGCCAGATGATGGCTCCAGCCACGGAATAGGCATAACTTAAGGGGCCATTGACCAATTCCCGGCCGATGAAGCGGCTCATCAATAGTCCCACAGGCCAAGCAAAAACGATGGCCGCGAACCAACTCATTAGCGCCATTAACAAACCTTCGACCAGTACGATGCGGATCACCATGCCATCTTCGGCCCCCACGACCCGCATGACCCCAATTTCTCGGGTCCGTTCCATGACGCTCATACTCATCGTGCCGGCAAGTCCAAGGCCTCCCACGAGCGTGACGAGCAGGGCCATCGCGATCAGGACCACCACGACGATATTAAATTGTTCAGCCTGAACATTTCGTAGACCAGCGCTCGTTTCAACCCCACGCACGCGGACACTGGCTTCTTTGAAACGTTCGCTTAGCCGCGCAGCAACGTCGGCCTGAAAAGCGGGATCGTGCTGGCTGGTTACTACCTGCAATCTTTGACTTTGATCCGGGTTACGGGATATTTCTGCCACATAAGGATAATTGGCGTAACCGACGTACACGAAGTTGACGCCCAGATACTGGTAAACGCCGACGATGGTCCAATCATATTCATCGCCGTTGATTTTTAGAGTGATCGTGTCGCCCACCGACAGGGATGGGTCCTCGCGTAGCAGGCTGGAGTCAACCACCAGGGCATTCTGATCCTCTGGCAATAACCAACGCCCTTCAACTAACTTCGGCCGGGTCAATTCACTGCCGGTAGGCGGGGCCAGAATCTGCACCGTGTTGCCTTCTTCTCCAGAGTCATCGATCAGCGCTCCGGAAATGTTCAACCAACCTTCCACCGCCTCGACGCCCGGCACTTGGAGGGCAAGACGAGCGATCTGCTCAGTGCGGTATGTTCGCGAAAATTGAACTTCGACGTCGAAATTATAAGCTTGACCCAATTCGGCCACTGTCTTGTCGGCCGAAGCTTTGACACTAAGCACGCCGATGAAGACGGCGCCACCCAGGACCAATGTTCCCAAGGTGAGAAAGACGCGCCGCTTATTGCGAAGCACGTTGCCCATGGACAGTATCCAGGGGCCGGTAATGGATCGGGCCTGGCCCAATAACCGGTCCAGCATACTGGCGCCGAAATTATCGCCCAAGCCGTGCGTACTGACGGCTTCATGAACGGATATCTTGGCGCCTCTTAAAACGGCTGGAAAGGCACCCAAAAGAGGAACCATGATGCTGACGAATAACTGAAGCAAGATGACGCCAGGATACATTTGGAAGGGTTGCAAATTCAGGTCGAGCATTTTGGGGCCGGCGATATAACTTGAGAAAAAGTAGGCTGCCCAAGCGGCCGGAAACACTGCCAGGATAAAGGCCAGCAGGCCATAAACCAACACCAAGACCAGGTACATCAAGGTGACATCTCTGAAGCTTGCCCCGACCGATTTCATGATACCGATTTGTTTCACCTGGGCCACGATCAGGGCTGACATCGTGTTAAATACCAGGAAGACGCTTAACGTGAGGGAAGCTACGGCCATCACACCCAAAACGAAACGGACCGCTTCAATGATGAAATTCACCGGACTTACGCCGGGATCGGCCAGGATGATGGAACCAAAAACCGGCCAGCCGCTCTTTTCGGCTTCTTCTTTAACCAAGGCTGTGACCGCCCGTATATGTTCGTAGTCCGTCTGTTTTTCGACGGTAGTGAAAGTCAGGCGATTATATGCGGCCGGTTCGCCCAACCATTCAAAAGTATCCAAGGTGGTGTAGATATTGATGGCGCCACTATTGATCGATGGGTTCGAATTTAGATCCCGGACAGTGCCGACGATGGGCATTTCGTAGCGCCTGCCGTCGGGCATCTCAACTGTCGCAATGTCACCAATTTCAAAATCGGTCAAAAAATAAGCCGTCTGGTCGATCAATAGTTGGCGATCTTCGGGGACCGGCAGGCCGGCCGTCGAATCAATTAAGTTTAGGCGCCATTGGTCGAAATTCCAGCCCGTTATCTGCGACGCATACCAGTTTTCCCCTACTTTCAAGCGCACGTTGCCGGCCCGGCGGCCGTCCGCCTCGGCTACTTCGGGCATTTTTTTCACGATCTCGATTAGATCGTCGTCATAATCCAGGACGATGATGAAGGCGCTACTTGGGTTTATCTGCGCATAACCTTCATTCGAACTGCTGATCAGGATGAGGTAGGTGCTGGCGACCATACCTACGGCAAAGACGCCCACGGCGATCGACAAGATCACTAGTACCGTTCTGGTCTTGCTGAAAGAGAAATCGGTCAGGACTTTGCTCCAGCGCGGTCTATTTTCGATCATGCCGGCAGCCTGTTTTTCTCCTCGAACTCTTTTTGACGGCCCTTATCGTCGAATTGA
>JAHEJP010000368.1:0-2692 GCA_024638855.1 Chloroflexota bacterium | reverse complement strand
TTATCGTCGAATTGATGATCGTTGTCGTCGAATTGATGATTGTTATCGTCGAAAATAAGCCCGTCGACGACTGTCAGTGTCCGGCTAACACGGCTGGCCAAATCCTGGTCATGGGTCACCATCAAAACGGTTTTTCCTTCATAAGTTAGCCGTCTGAACATTTTGAAAATCACTTCGGCCGTGGCCGAATCCAAATTACCGGTCGGCTCGTCGGCTAGTAAGATTGGCGGGTCGTTGGCTACGGATCGGGCGATAGCCACCCGTTGCTGTTGGCCTCCCGAGATGGCCGAAGGCAACTTGTCGGCCTGATCGGCTACCTCCATTTCCTCCAGCAAGAGCATCGCCCTATCTCGCCGCTCGCGAACGGGATAAGTATTACAGAAATCCATAGGTAACATTACATTCTGAGCCACGGTCAAGGTTGGCAGCAACTGGAAAAATTGGAAGACAACCCCCAGGTTGCGCCCCCGCCATTTAGCCATTTCGCTTTGGCTCAAGGCGTGGACCGCCTTACGATTGACCCAGACTTCTCCTGACGTGGGTTGGTCGATGCCACTGATCATATTGATCAAAGTTGACTTACCGCTGCCGGATTTGCCGACGATGGCTACGAATTCTCCAGGCTCGGCCCTCAGATCGATCCCTTGCAGAGCCGTAAAATCACCGGCCGGCGTGCGGTAAGTTTTGACCACCTGTCTCAATTCGATAAGGCTCTGGGCATCATCTTGGGCTGGTGTTGGTGATGTAGGACTTCTCTTTTTTTTCCTTCGCCCATCCTGGTTTCTTTTCATTATCATAGAACTGATCCATTACCTACTTAACATAATATAATAATAAGCCGTCATTAATACTCTGGAATGTACTTTGTCAGCCATCGTTTACTTCCAGGCAATAACGCTCGCGGGATTACCCTTTATTTCACTAAGATTTGTATAATAACACGAATGGTTCTCGACGTTTGGCCGCCACAAGAACCTGTCAGTCTTATTATCCAACTTTTTTGTGGAATGGCTCTTCGGTGTGAAATGCACCTGCACCTATAAAATAGATTCTTTAGGCCAGTCTGACCTCGAGTAGCAATGGCTCGTCAAGATAGTATCTCTAAATGGATAAGCCGCTGTATGCTTCATCTATTATTAAGCTTAATTCATGGCGATTAGGGGGACGACGCAAAAAGATTCTGAATTAAGAAAAGATTTGCCACTAGGCTCCGGCCGAATTAGAATGCAGGTATATTGTAGCGGAATAGTTTTAGTGTCTAAGGAGCTTCATTCTGTCTGGCCAGTACAGTCAATCCAATCGCCAAAAGCTGATTAATCTTCGCCGGACCCTGAAACAGGCCCAAGACGACCTGGCCGAAACCGAAAATCGGCTAAAAGAAGAACAGGCGGAAATTATCAAGCTCGAGCGTAGGCTTCAACTACGCCTGGGTCGCCAACTAGAGCAATTATCCGCGCTTGACGAAGAGCTCGAGGATTACCGAGACAAAATACAGAGGTATCGCAGCCCCGATCCTGATGCGCTGGATGCAGGTTATCTGCCGGTAGAAGAACAATACCGGCGAGTCTGGCATGCAGCAGTTGAGGAAGACCAGGCCAAGGCGTATGATTCGGGCAATTCCATGGATGAGAAACAATTTAAACGGCTATATCGGCAGTTGGCGCGCAGGTATCATCCAGACCTGGCGCGCGATCAAGAAGAACGGGAAATTCGCAATGTGCAGATGGCGGCCTTAAATGAAGCCTACGAAGCCGGTAGCTTAATTGAATTAGCGGCCCTGGCCGGCGCAGGCGAAGTCGCCGGAACAGATCAACAATTGATAAGCGTCCTAGAAAAAGAATTAGCCAACGTCCGCCGCCGGACCATGCTCATCCAAAACGAACTAGAAAATCTGCATAACTTGCCCACCGTAGAATTGAGCCTGCAAGTCAAAGTCGCTCGCCGCAGCGGCCGGGATCTGCTGGCGGAAATGGCCAGGGATCTAAAAGGCCAGATCGCTCGAAAGACCGTTGAACGCGATTTCCTCAAAGATCAGTTCGAAAAATTACGCTAGTGTTATGTAAAGTAAAAAATTAATAGTTATTATTTCTCCCCCTTCGACTAGCTCGCGGTACAATCTGCCTATTGATCCTCTGCTTCTTTGGCCCTAATCTGAAAACAACTATTTGAATAGCCCTTGAAGCACAAAGGATCTTTCGTTGCCTACTAAACACGCAGAGTCTGCTGCAGAAAAAATCGCCCGATTGCGAGAAGCGGTCGGCCAATCTAGAAATGAAATGCATTTGGCAGAAGCCGAACTGGCCAAACAAATGGCCGAGGCAAATGCTTTCGAAGAGATCGTAGCTGCTCGCCTGGAACCGCTATCCAACGAGCTGACTTCTATCGAAAACGAAGTGATGCTATACCATGAGCAACTAGAACGGCAACAAAATCGTTGCCTCTACGATGAGGGTTATCCTTCCATTGACGAGCAAATCAGGAACGCCAATGTTGTTACGCAACAACTGGTTCCTTCCCAGCTTATATCAACTACTGAGACGGATAAGAAGCAACTTCGAAGAGTTTATCACCGCTTAGCCCGCCGTTACCATCCTGACCTGGCCGGACGGGAATTTGATGAGGTCCAGCTCAACGATAGGATGTCTTTACTGAATGAGGCTTACTCGGCCGGCAGCGTGATCGAAATGATGGC
>JAHEJP010000053.1 GCA_024638855.1 Chloroflexota bacterium | reverse complement strand
GACCGTTAGCTTTGTGTATTTGTCCTCGGATGCTGTATCAAAAAGATGAAGGCTTAAATGTTTTTCAATCCAATCTCGCCGGCCGCGAGCTGCATCAAGCAGTAAATGACGGCCGCGGCGTCGACCGCCCTTTCCTTGCGTTTCCAGGCCCCCAGCCTCGTCGACGGCATTGGCGGCAATCAACATTCTTGACGAGGTATCGTGAAAGAGTTGTGGTCGCAGCCAGGGACTTACTTGGGATATGCCTGCCAAAACCATCTCGCTCATCCCCTTGCCCGATTGGGCGATGATTCGCCGACCTCCATCCCAAAAGTCGACTCCCAGACGGTTAACGATTCCGGCGGCGGCCGTGGCGGCCGGCAGAACCGATGAGGAGGCCGCCCCATAGGCCGCCACCCGAAAGTCCTTTGATTCAAAAGCGCTTAAGACACCGTGGATAAAAACGCCCTTAAATCCTCCGGTAGAACATGCGATGGCTATCCTATTAGGATCAAATATATGGTCAGTTGAATCCATGGAGAATGTGTTGGCTTTCGGCAATCCTTTTTAGATAACCAATTAGGTTGACGATTCTTTCTCTAGTCCTTCTTTCTAGCGATGCGTTTCTCCTGCCATTCCCGCCGGAGCAAGCCGTAGAGGTACATATCGTGACGCTGACCATCACGCTGCAAGTGTTCACGATAGACGCCTTCGCGCGTAAATCCTAACTTTTCATACAGTGTAACGGCCCGCTCATTATAGCTGAAGACTGTCAATTGAATACGGTGCAAGTTGAGCTCTTGAAAAACGAACCGCAGGATTAGCTCCATGGCCTCCTGGCCGTATCCTTTGCCCCAATTGTTCCTATCCCCCAAGCCTATACTGAGCCAGCAATTTTGATGGGCCCATAAAAAGCCATCGAGTTCAACGTAACCCAGCATTGTATTATCGTCGATTGGCCGGATGGCGAAGAGATAAATATCCTTATTTTTTTCCTGTTCCTCTAATAAATTTGCCAGTTGGTTTTGGCTCTTCGGGACGGCCGGCGTGGCGTCAAAGAGACGGCTGAAACCCGCATCTTCATACCATAATGATATGGCCTTGATATCTTCCTTGGTTACGGCCGTCAGCCGGACTTTTTCTCCACGCAGGATATTATCTGTAATCATAAGGTCAGGGCAGAGATTCAGGATCAACAAGCGAGAATAGCACGATGCCCGTTTGTAGACAATTGTTTTATGAGACTACTTGCAGGTCAGCCTCACATCTTACTGGTCATCGTTCACTTGTATGTTCGATGTTAGACGGAACCCCCACGATTGTATACAGGTCAATCCTGGGAAGAAGAGTCTTCTATAGGGATGATGACCAGTGCTCTTCAAGCCAGGCAACCGTTGTCTCGATGTCTGCGTCTTGGCCAATCTGTTTCAATTCATCCAGGCGTTGCCATTCATCAGCATGATACCTTCTAGGAAGCAATGGGTTAATTCGATGGTAGCGGCCGTTAAGTAGATGCGTGCATTGTTGGTTTGTCAGACTGACACTGCCTTCTAGCATCAGATCGAGCATATAACGGCGCCATTGCCAATAGCCCCAGTCATGTCGTTGGCCCTCGATATAATTTTGATACTTTCCTGTACCGAATGACAGCAGAACGATATCGTCAACCGCCGGTCTATCTGAGAGGTTTATCGTTTTATCTTGAGTTACCGTGAGGGCTAACAAGCCAGGATTATTACTTATCACACCCCCGTCTACATAGCCATCGATTGAAGGAAAGTAACAGGGACTAGCTCCAGTATACATGGCCAGATCGCTCAGCTTTAGACCGTTATTAACGTCATTTTGGCCCAGATTATGGAACATTCGCGGCTGCCACCGGCGATCGGCCTCCTGGCTCTCGATATTATCCAAAGCGAATGCAGTTACTATAACGGATCCCTCAACATCTCCTAGCGTCTTATCAGCAAACAACTTATCTACAATGTCTCTAAACCCGCCATTATTGTATTTTGGACGAATTAACCGCTTGAGATTACTAATTCCATAAGGCCTCGGCCGCCAGAACAATTTCGGCGCATCTTCTTCAAACAACTCAATCAAATCCTCGACACGCCAACCATTTATCAAGGCCAGGGCTGTGATACCACCGATTGAGGTACCTGCGATCAAATCAGCTTGCCCAATAAAACCTGGTTTTTGCTGTTCAAGTTTTTGTAGAATCTGTAAGCCGATTAGACCCCGGACACCACCCCCATCCAGGGAGAGTATTTTAAAGCTCATGATGATCGACCTCGCATAATCATATGGAATTGGGAACCACTATGCTGATCCACGTTATCTCGGGTCAATTGTAATATCAGGGTTTCTGTTTAGGAAATCATGAAGGCTGTGACTGCAGCCAGAAAAAACAATCTGTTGTAGCTGTTGCTCAAAAATAGATGAATGGCGAAGAGGTAAAGCAAGACCCCGGCTACTTTTGATGAGTAGAGATGTCGATTTCCGAACCGCCTGTCCTCGAACAAACCGATGGCCAAGGATGATATATATATGGTAATGGTTTCCTTTCCCCTGCTGAAACACAAGCAATAATTGGTAGGATGCAGTGATCGGCCTTTTTTTGTCGTTAAGGCGACCTTTATCCTGACGCGACTCTTAGCGCCAGAATTGATCCCATAGAAGCCTTCAGTCCAATCGTAATGGTTATTAACATCGATATTTGTGCGACAAGCCTCCCGGTTACTCCCCCCGGTGCCAAACCGGGTACATACACTTCCGGGAGGCCTACACCAACTGCCACAACTGTTTTGCCGATTAGATCGTATATAAAAATGTCTGCGATAGTTTGGCAACTTTATGCAATATTCCGCGAAACCAGATTTGTTAATCGTCACCATTTTCATCAATTTGGAGATAATAGCGTGATTTTGCCTGGCAATATACGGTAATCAACCGATGTCGCCCCAACGGAAATAATTTCACCGTCAGCATGGATTGGGGTGCCTGGTTGGCTTTTTATATGCATCTTAGTCGTTCGGCCGGATACGACCTTTGGGTGGTGAATGTGGCTGCCGTTAAGCAGACGGGGCAGTAATGCTAAGACTTGAGCCTTTGGAAGCACGGGCGCAAACACGAAGTCGAAAAGACCATCATCCATCGAAGCATCAGGGGAAACCATGAATACTCCCCCGGTTCGTGGTGAATTAGCTATGGATAGGAGGTAGATGGGTCCTTCGTACGCGCCGTTGTCCCAGGTGATCTGCATATTCCAGGCTTTCATTTGGAGTAATGTTTTGGCGACGGCTACCACATAGCGTAAATGACCCCGGGGATAAGCGATCTTATTTGCTTGTTGCGTGACCACCGGTTCCATTGCCAGAGCACAATTATTATCAAAAAAGCAACCTCGAAAAGTGGCCTCAGTCCCGTTAAAGGAAGGACTATCAATAAACCTGACCGACCCGGCATCTATCCGTCGCTCATTTCCCGCTGCGATCACTTGGACCGCATCTTCAAGATCGCAAGGCAAACCCGCCATTTCATAAAAATCGTTGGCTGTACCAAGCGGTAAAATGCCTACCGGGCAGGTTTGGCCTCCAGAAGAAGCGATCATGAGACCGTTGATGACATCATGCAATGTCCCATCACCACCGGCAACAACGACGGCATCATAGGGTCCAAAAGCAGCCCCCATAGCTTCTTGCCTTGCTTGACATTTTCGTTGGAGTATCGTCAGATCAGCGCTTATCCCGGCAGCTGCCAGAACGCTTTGCACGCGGCCGATCTGCTTTCGCGCCAATCCTCGCCTGGCATATGGGTTAAGAATGACTTTTACTCGCACCGGTCCCTCCTCAAGTATGATTTTGGTTAACTAATTTGGTTTTTCTGGAGTGAACATTATTAATCATGATTTGCTTCCAATAAATATTAACTGGCAGGTCACCCAGTTACTCCAAATCAAATCAAGTGTTTCCTTATACCTAGAATAAAGCCAAAGGGTGTGCAATGGTGTGTCCAATCTGTGCGATCTTGTGCGCTTCAGAGTAGCGCCTACCAATAGGGTACGAAAAGTGGAATTTGTAGGCTAAAGTGTTGTATCATGTACAGAAATAGGCCATCCTTAACATCGCTAATACGTTATTCTCGGTCGAGGAGGGAAGCTATATCTATGAGCCAGATGTCATTGGTTGACTTGGATGAGTTTCAAATTGCTATACATGGTGCTTTGACTACTTGGGGAGATTTAGGGAGTTCTGACGATGATCTGCTCTCGTTCTTGTTACTTGTCCAAGAGAAGCGTACAGAAACAGAAAATAAGGGTAGCGTTCTAGACAAGCGCCGGATCACCAACGATATCCTGCTAAGTGCTCTCGAAGAACTGGAAGAACAATCACAAACAGAAGCGGCCGTGTTGCGGGCTCGTTTTTTAGAAGGCGAGATCATCCGCCAGGTAGCCCAGCGGCAACATGCCAGCACCGACCAGGTGAATCGATGGCAAAAAACGGCGATCCGCAACTTATCCCTTATTATTCTGAGCCGTGAACTCGTATTAAGAGAACAACGACGGCAAGAACTAGAAGCAATGCTGCCGCCTTCGCCCTATGTTCAATTGTTCGGTTTCGAATCCACCCGGCAAGAAGTAATCGACTTGTTACGTCGCTCAGACGATAGTTGGATCGTGGCAATTGTCGGCATTGGCGGCATCGGCAAGACCAGTTTGGCCGACTTTGCTACCCGGCAGTTGCTAAACGATCTTGTCTTTGAGAATATTGTTTGGTTAAGAGCCAATGAGCGTAGCTTGAGTGGAGCGACTTTGTCGCCAGAACAATGTTATGAGCATCTATTGCTCGATCTCGCCGAGAAAATATGGCCTGAATTTTCACTTAGTGCCACCGGTGCCGAACGAGATCGTTTGCGCCGGGTATTAAAAAAACGACCTCACTTGATCATAATAGACAATTTGGAAACCGAAGAAAACACAGCGTTTGTTCTCGAACAAGTTCAAGAGCTTACCGAACCTTCGAAGTTCCTGATTACATCCCGGGCGAGACCTACTCTTTCTCCAGCCGTTCATTTCGTATCGCTTGAGGAGCTTTCGCTACCAGATACCTCCGATTTGTTTCGCCATCATGCAAAGACTATCGGTCTCATCGAATTATCACATGCCAGCGAGGGTGAGATCAAAGCGGTTTATTCATTGACTGGCGGCAACCCATTGGCCATAAAATTGGTGGTTAGCCTCGCGGCCGTCTTACCTTTTCCGCAGATCTTAAACGATTTAACAAGGAATCACTCGGGGCCTATAGAGGAGATGTATCGTTTCATCTACCTGGAGTCGTGGCGTTTATTGAGCGCCGAGGCACAGGCCCTACTTCAAGCCATGCCTTTGGTAGCCGGAGCAGGCGCAAAGCCGGAACAAATGCAGGCTATTAGTCAATTATCTTCTGACGACTTTTGGCCGGCCGTGACTGAACTTGCCGCTCGTTCTCTTTTGGAGGTGCGCGGGACTATCCATGATAGACGATATGGCATTCATCGCCTGACAGATACTTTTTTACGCACGGAGATCATTTATTGGCCATAGTAAACATCGCTGCCAATTTCGGATTCTTCACCTAAAGCAAACGTCTATCAAATGAGCTCCACACCTCAGTTCACCAAAAGCGTCGCCGCCAATGTGGCTTATTGGCGCAAGCGTACAGAGTTTCTCGATGTCGACACTTATCGAGAATTAAATCGGGACCGGCAAAACATATTCAAAGCTGTTAAGTTTGGCTTACGATTACCAGAAACCTGGCTTGATACAGTCGAATTAGCCTTAGAGCTCTTCGACTATTTCGATAAGCAAGGTTATTGGCGAGAGTGGCTTCCCACACTAGAACAAATATTACAGGACTGCCCACAAGATAAGCTGGCTCTGAGGGCAAGAATACTCGATCAATTAGGGTTATTCTACCGGCACAATCGTCAACTTGAAAGGGCATTGGCCCTTCATATCGAAGAAGAAGAAATCGGGCTTCAGCTTGGTGACCTCGAACGTATAGCCTTTGGCCGCATGCAGCAGTCGGGGGATTATTGGCGGCTGCGCCAATACGACGCCGCTGAGAAGGCCGCCAAAGCGGCCCTGACCGGTTTCCATGATTGCGGGGCCGGTCCGGTCCCTCTGGCCAATGCTATGATGATGATCGGCCTGGTGCACCAGTCGCGAGGCGCCCTGGATGTGGCAGAAGAGTGGCTGCTTCAAGCTGTCAACCATTTTCGTGAAGCTGATGCAACGGTTAGTTTGGCTCGCTCGTTGCTGAATCTGGGCAATATCTTGGAAAACGGCGACAAACCGGAACAGGCCTTGGTTTGCTATTATGAAGCCTTATCGTTTCTTAAAGACACTGACAATGAAGTGGATAAGGTCAGGATTGAGCATTCTATCGGCACCCTGTACTACCATCAAGGCGACCTGGCGGCGGCGGAAGCTGCCTTTATTCGTGCCAATACACCTTATATGCGGCATTGGGGTCCCATTTACGAACGCTCAATGACCATCATGAATCTTGCCAACATATGCTTGGTTCAGGGTCGACTCGACGAGGCTGAAGAGCATTGGCGTATTTGCATAAATTTGTGGCAACAGATTGGCTCAAATCTCATGTTAGCCAACTCTTTAGGAGGTCTGGCTGAGACACTTGTCGCCAGGGGATACATCAAGCAGGCATTACCTAAATTCGACCGGGCCCTGGCCATCATTGAAGAGTTCCCGGATGATGCCTGGGGCCAAAGACTAAAGGTGATGTTTTTAGAAGAACAAGCCGATGCCATAGAGAAAATAAAAGCACGACCATCCGCAGTGCCTACGGATGGTCGCCCTCAGGTGTTACTAACAGAAGATGATTAAACAGGTCAACCGCAGCCGGCCGATCCGGCCCCGCATTCAGCAGCTTGCAAAACTTGAAACACCGGAACGCCTGCAGCAATGAGAGCTACGGTAACGGCCAGGAGCGTACGAGCGATCCTTTTCTTGGCGGATGTGAACATCTCAAACCTCCTCTCGGAATTAGGAGAAGGCTGGTCGAGTGTGGCGCCCGGGTGGGCCCAATGTGATCCACCCGCTCATGAGACATTCAACTGCCATCTATACTGGAATTTTTAAGGTACCAGCCGGTCTTTTGTACTGATTGCCAGATTAATATAAGTGGACTTAAAAATGTAGAGGGCGCCGCTTAAGAACGCTTAAGTGGCGCTTATGAAGAGAGGAATGATACTTTGCCCTCCTTTGGCCAATCACTACGATACTATCGAAGGCAATGCCGCGATCCGATCCGGGGTGGGCTCTTAACCCAAGAACGGCTGGGTGAGCTAATGGGCGATGCCATGGGGGATTCCGGCTACTCGGGTGCTGCCATCAGCGACTGGGAACGCGATAAAAGCAAAATCAATGCCGACGAACGTCTTGTACTCGTGAGTCTGGTGAAGATACTGCATCAATTCGGTGGATTAAGCGCCCCAACCGAAGCTGATGAATTATTAAGTTCCGGAAATTATCGAGGCCTAAACAACGCCGAACAACAACATGCATTTCCAAAACTCAACCAAGAATCACGGGTTAACGAAATTTCGTCAAGTGAAACGCCGGAATTTACTTCGTTAGGTCAAATAGAAAAACCAACAACCAGCCAAGGATGGGTTTCGCCTACGACAAATACGGTAAAGATCCGGCGCTGGAGACGTAAACAGTTGCTTCTGCTAAACAAAGTAAAGAATTTCTGGGTCGATGGATTACTGCAGGATTCGGTAGACGAATCTACCATGATCCGGCTCTCGATTCGCCAGTTTGATCAGGCAATACAACATCCCTGGCAAGGAGTGAACTCACCACAAAATATCAACCAGGAATCAGCCGGCCAAAATCATAGCATCCTCGAACATTATTTCGACTCCGATCGCGCTCTACTCATATTGGGAGAGCCTGGATCTGGCAAGACGGTGACCCTGATGATTTTGGCGCGGGATCTCATCAGCAGAGCGGAACATGATCACTTACAACCTGTTCCGGTCATTTTGAACCTGGTTTCTTGGGCTGAAGGACGACCGACATTAGACAAGTGGGTGGTCGAAGAGTTAGCGTCAAAATACCAGATTCCTAGGAAGTTGGGGGCGAATTGGCTCCAGCGAGATGAACTTACACTGCTCCTTGATGGCTTAGACGAAGTGCCCGATAGGTTGCGCCCCCACTGCATCAAGGCGATAAACAACTTCAGAGAAACAAGAGGACTTTCTGGCATCGTCGTATGCAGCCGTTCTGAGGAATATCGGACGGCCGCTGTGTTATTGAAATTCGGAGGAGCCATCCTGCTTGAATCCTTAAGCCCGGACCAAATTGACGCCTTTCTGGCAAAAAGGAGTTCTCGTCTAACCTCACTGCGAGCAGCAGTGAAAGGCGATCCTAATCTAGGTGAAATGGCCCGGTCTCCGCTGATGCTAAGCATCATGAGCCAGGCCTATAGCCACAGTCGCGATGAGCCGAATGTAATTTTAACAAGTCAAATTGATCCCACCGGCCGGTCTTTAGATTTTTGGCGCCGCCACCTATTCGAGACATATGTAGAAAACATGCTGCATCGGCGCGCCACCGCTGACCATTACTCTTCCGATGAAATGAAAGGATGGCTAGCCTGGCTAGCCCGAAACATGTTCGATCAAAATCGCTCCCAATTTCTTCTTGAGCAGCTTCAACCATCTTGGCTAATAAATCGGCGCTGGCGTTGGACTTATATGATGCTGACCGGACTAATA
Source organism: Chloroflexota bacterium (assembly GCA_024638855.1). Taxonomy (GTDB): domain Bacteria; phylum Chloroflexota; class Anaerolineae; order Promineifilales; family Promineifilaceae; genus UBA11865. The sequence goes on along the minus strand of JAHEJP010000053.1, from coordinate 10,239 downwards.
CTGGGCTCTATCGGCGGCATCATCATGTGGTTATTTCTACAACTATTGAGGGAATCTAACCCCTACTTGCCCGCCCCAATATCAGAAACCTTTGCTGCATTCCTTCAAATCGCTCAGGGAAGGGCTGAATTCCTGGCGTTACTAATTGCCAATATCACCTTGGGTCTGGTTGTAGCGCTTCTCCAAGGACGATTCTTCGAAGCACAAAGGCTAAGATCTGCCGCCGACAACACACGGTGGATTTACAGGTGCCACTTGTTATCAATTGGCGCGGTTGTTGGCCTGTTAACTATCGTCGTTATCGCCTCTACCGGACCTCCGGAATTGGCGATCGTCTGGGCAATTAGCGAGGTCATCCTGTTTGTGACTGCCGCCCGCTATATATATGGACGCAGCTACCAACATGAGATTCGCACCGTGGAAGCGCTGAGCTGGTCCTGGCCCAGTGCAGCAAGAGGTTTGATAATCGGGTTACTGGTGGCTCTGATCGCCGAAGTTTTAGGCAAATTACTGTACAAAGCACCCATGGGACCACAATCGTCCTTCATAATCGGTTCCGGTTTCTTAATTTTGGGCGGATTAAGAGGTCGCCGAATTGAAGCTAAGAGTCGACCCAATCAGGGAATTCTATTGTCTTTTAGGAATTCCTTCATTGCTGCTTCAATCTCTTGCTTGTTTGTCGGGTTGATCACCGGTTTAGTTCTTAAAGACCCAAGCTATGCTTTGCTCGCCGGTGCTCTAACTTTCATCACTGCCGGTTCACTCTTTGGGGGAAATAATGTGGTCAAACACATTCTGGTGAGGTTTTTGCTCTGGTTCCACGGGGATATACCATGGCGCTATGCAGAGTTCCTTGATTACGGCTCTTCTCTGGCGTTTCTAAGAAAAGTTGGGGGTAGCTATATTTTTATGCATGGATTGCTTCAAACATACTTCGCAACGCTCAAACCACCACCAGCAAATATCATCCGCACGCCAGTATTTACCCGGCCAGTGCCAAAAAGCAGCCAACTTGACAGCGGCGAAGCCATCTAGATAAAGTCCTTGACGGCCTGGCTAATTAAAATATGATCATCCTATTGTGGCCATAGTTAACTAAACTATTACCTCAACACCCTACACGAATTTTTCTTGTCTCCAGGAGTAATAAATCATGACCCAGAAGATAAATGATGCCCATCGTATCCAACCTCGACAATTAGACATGCCACCGCGTCTGCTCTTGGGACCCGGCCCGTCAAACGCCCATCCCCGGGTGTTACAAGCTTTGGCCATGCGCCAGGTTGGCCATCTCGATCCCGCTTTCTTGGAAGTTATGGCCGAGGAAATGGAACTGTTGCGTTACTTATTCCAGTGTGACAACGAAGTCACAATACCCATCAGCGGCACCGGAACCGCGGCGATGGAAGCCAGCCTGGCCAATATCATCGAGCCTGGTGACGTGGTTCTGGTAGGAATCATTGGCTACTTCGGACAACGGCTAGCCGACATAGCGGCTCGTTATGGAGCCGATGTGCGTACAATTGAAAAACCATGGGGTCAGGTTCTGGAACTCGACGAACTAGTCACTGCAGTTGAACAACATCGACCTTCCGTGTTAGCCCTGGTACATGGCGAAACCTCTAGCGGGGCTTGCCAGCCCATCGAGGGGATAGGCGAGCTATGCCAGGAATTCGATTGTTTATTATTGGTGGATACGGTCGCTAGCCTGGGTGGTATTCCTTTTTTCACCAATGACTGGAAAGTGGACATCGTTTATACGGGATCCCAGAAGTGTATAAGCTGTCCGCCCGGTATCGCACCCCTCACCTTCGGACCTCGAGCTGTAAGAAAGTTAGAGCAACGCAAGCTCGACGTATCAAATTGGTATCTCGATCTAAATCTGTTGATGAAATATTGGGGCAACCCACACGTTTACCACCACACGGCCCCCATTAATTCTAATTATGCCTTGCGCGAAGCTTTGAGATTAATAACCGAAGAAGGATTGGCAGCACGCTGGGCCCGTCATCTGGAATCGGCCGAGCTGTTTTGGCAGGGCTTGGAACGATTAGGCCTCTCTTGTTATGTAGCGCCAGAGCTTCGCTTACCAAGTCTAACCACTGTTTGTGTTCCTGAAGGCGTAGACGCCAAAAAAATCGCTGGTCGCCTATTGAATGAATATAACATCGAAATCGCCGGTGGCTTCGGTCCGCTTGCCGGCAAGGTTTGGCGAGTCGGTTTAATGGGCTTTAATAGCCGACGGGAAAATGTTACTTTACTCTTGGAGGCGCTTCGTCAAGTCTTGCCTTGAGTTACGGTCTAAAGTTCCGGATCATCCTCTGGCTGGTTAACCGGCATGATTGTATCCGGATTAGATGCGACGATAAGCGCTTCTACTTTACCGTGGGAAAGATCGCCAAGCGCATCCTGAAATCCCGCAAGCAAATCTACCCGGAATTGTGTTGTTAAAGTCACATCAGCCGCGAAGCTTTCTTCCAGAATGCGACCGCCATGATGAGCCACTAGCAAACGTGCTTGTTCAAAGAGTGGATAAGGCACACTTAACATCACCGTATAGGTAGGCACTTTTTCCGCCCGGGGTACAGCCTCAATCGCGGCTCGCACGGCGTCGCCATAAGCTCGTACCAGCCCTCCTGTCCCAAGTTTCGTGCCGCCGAAGTATCGCGTGACAACCACGACTGCATCTCCCAAACCGCTGCCCTTCAGGACAGCCAGAGCCGGTCGACCGGCCGTGCCTGAAGGTTCGCCATCATCGTTGCAATGAGCTGTGACCGAGGACCCGTGCCCAACGACGAAGGCCGGCACATTGTGGCTGGCATCAGAATATTCGTCCTTGATTCGCTCAATGAAATCTCGCGCCTCATCGACGGTAAAAGCCGGCGCTAATGTGGCGATGAAACGCGAATTAACCACCCTTCTTTCGATTCTTATTTCTTTAGCCGGTATATAGTTGCGCTGCGACATTGTTTATAAAAGGATAATATCCATTAAGTCGAATTATCCGAATTAATGACCTTAGCAGGATCTTTTCACGGATAATATTCAATTTCAGGGCCAAATTTCGAATGATATATTTGCTCTTTTTAAGCATGGGCATAAGAAACTTTCCTAATCAAGCTGTCGGCCGCACGAATGGATCTAAGATTTATGATTGCCTTCGTTAATCGTTGGTTGAACCCGAGTGGCGTTATAGTTACATAGTTCTAATATAAATCAGCATAAGGAATTGCTCCAATGATGAAGAATAAAAATTACAACTTGGGGATCATGTTCAGGCGTGAACACGCTCCCGAATATTTACCTGGTTTTGCTCGCCGAGCCGAAGAAGCCGGATTTGACGAACTTTGGCTAGTCGAAGATTGTTTCTATGGCAGTGGGATAGCGTCAGCCGCAACCGCCTTGGCCTCTACAGACGCGATCACAGTGGGAGTGGGAATAATGCCAGCGGTTGTTCGTAATCCAGTCTTTACGGCGATGGAAATTGCCACCTTGTCTCGGATTTACCCTGACCGTTTCTTGCCTGGGCTCGGTCATGGTGTAGCTAGTTGGATGCGCCAGATTGGCGCCTTTCCCAAATCACAGCTCGCGGCCCTAGAAGAAGCGACGATCACGATTCGGGAGATGCTCGCCGGAGAACGGCTCACATACCATGGAAAGCAAATTCACCTCGACCAGGTCAAACTGGTGCACCCACCGGCGCAGATTCCTCCTATCTCGCTGGGGGTAAGAGGCCCAAAATCATTAGCCCTTTCAGGACGAGTGGCTGACGGCACAATTTTGGCTGAATTTGCGGCTCCGGCTTATGTATCGTGGGCTCGACAACAAATCGAAAGCGGAAAATTAGAGACCGGCCATGATCGTCAACACCGTTTGACCGTTTTTGCCTTTGCCTGTACAGGCATAACGACGGCCGAAGCCCGCCACCATCTGCGTCCTCTAATTGCATCGGCCATTGCTTCCGGAAAAATTGACGCCCAACTTGCCCCGCTGGGTATCTTGTCGCAAATACACGATCTTTTGGATAGGGGAGACCATGAGTATCTTGAATCAGTGATGCCTGATACTTGGATTGACGAATTGGCCATTACCGGTACGCTTAAGGATTGGAAACTAGCCATTAATCGTCTCGTCGAAGCAGGCGCTCACACGGTTGTTTTGGTGCCCCTCCCTGATAGAGGTCCAGAAGAGTTAGATATCTTTGCTCGCCATTTTTTGTCATAGATTAAAAATCAGACAATATGCCACAAACTGGATTGTGAATTGGAATGAAGAGCGGCCAACCCCGTGCTGACTCGACTAGACAGCGCCAGAGGCAAAAGGGTGGCCGTCATGTTTTGTATTAATGAGGGGGCATAGACTGGTTCAGTTTCGCGTCACCAAAATCATAGAGTGGCTAGAATAAAACTAGACCAGTTTGACTAGACCAGCTCCAAAAGTATGACGCTCACACGAGGCAAAGTGGTATTGGTTAAAATCTGAGACTACGAAACAGTTAATGCCAAGTAAGACGGTTTGAACACCTAATCCTTGTGGCATAAAATCCTCTTGGTATACCAAATCGGAAGGTCCAGCTTGAGACGGTATCAATTTCCACTATTACTTATTCTATGGTTAGGGCTTCTTACCGGCTGCTTCGGACAATCCGGGCAACCAGAGACCCCCGCACCTGAAGAACTAGCTAATAATACTCTACCATCTCCTGACGCGGCACAAAGGAGTTCAACGCCACCAATAGTTTCCCCAACCATCAGCACAGGGGAAAATGATGATATTGAACCTTCCCCTAATATCCTGATGCCCTTGGTAAGCTCTGGCCAATCGGGAACAGCTGCTTATCCGGCCCGCACGGACACGCCACAGTCAAATGAGCCTCGCCCATCACCCTCCGCCGAGGCAACAATGCCCCTGGGACCTCCCATTGAGCGTAACCAATTTGGCGTACAGATCCATTTGCACCGTGAAGATTTGTCCAGCATTATGGGCCAACTAAGCGAACTCGGCGTCGGTTGGGTGAAGGTCCAGGTATCTTGGAAAATCTACCAACCCGAGCCGGATAGGCTGGACGATTATCGTTTTGGAGAATTAGACCAACTGATCGAAGCGGCCGCCACTAAGGACATCGACGTTATGTTAAGTGTTGCCAAGGCGCCCGAATGGAGTCGGCCCACCACCGAACAAGATGGCCCCCCTGGCGATGCCGCCTTATTTCAAGCCTTCATGAACCTGCTGGCGACTCGTTACAAAGGTCTAGTCGCTGCCTATGAATTATGGAATGAACCAAACCTGCAACGGGAATGGTATGGAACCCCACTCAGCGCTCCGGCCCTCGTCGGACTGATTCAGGCCGGGGCGGCCGGCGTTCGAGCGGCCGACCCCGAAGCCACCCTAATCAGCGCGGCACCGGCGACTACTGGGATCAATGATGGGATCACGGCCATCGATGATAGAGTGTATCTGGAACAAATGATCGCATCCGGTGTGACTCGTCACGTCGATGCTATTGGGGCCCACCCATATGGTTGGGCTAACCCACCGTCCAGCAGCGCGGCCAATCCCGATCCCGTATCAACCAGCCATAACAACCATCCCAGCTTCTTTTTCGCCGATACATTGCGCGACTATCGTCAGTTGCTCGATGCGGCCGGCCAGATGGAGATCCCGATTTGGGTCACCGAATTTGGCTGGGGCAGCTATGATGGATTGGATGCCTCTCCGCCTCCTGGAGTCGAATATCTGGCGGCTGTCAATGAAGAGCAACAAGCTGACTATACAATGGAAGCCTACCTGTTGGCTCAAGATTGGCCTGGTATTGGCCCGTTAATTTTGTGGAATCTCAATTTTGCTCCCACCTTTGGCTCCGATTTTGTCGAGTCAAGTTACAGTCTGTTCCGGCCGGATGGCTCTGCCCGGCCGATCTTTGACTCCTTGAGTTCAGTCCTTAAGATCGACTGAATTCAACGCGATTGTAGCTAACACCGGCAATTCAAGCAGCTTCGACCAGATGACGTTTTGCTGGTGAAGGCAATGAATAATTCTGCCGCCATTGGTTAGCATATGCCCTGGCTTCAACATCCCAACGTTGGTCATCCCAGCCTAATTCTGGTAATACGACGTGGCGAATTTGAGCTAACCAGGGTATTGCTCCTTGCGGCAACAAAAGACCCAGACGCACCCGGCGCAACAACAAATCCTCGAGATGGACAATTCCTTCAGCCCTTGCTGCCCAGCGTAATTCGGCCCAAAGAACCCGGTTTCCGAGGGCTTCGTCAACGGGTGTCAATTCGCCAGGAGCAGCTGTTGTTATTAGTGACCAAGCATCGCGGCCGTAGCGGCCCAATAATCGTTGGCGCAGACAAGGCTCCAGACCGCTCGATTCGTGTGGTAGCTCGACCGGATCTAGGACCGGTCGGTGTTTAATTCGTTGGTTCCTGGTTGGACGAACACCTAGTTTCCGAAGTGCGTCCAAGGCCATCATCCTAAAGGTCGTTAGCTTGCCACCGCTGACTGTTAATAAGCCGCTCTCGGACCAAATCACGTGCTCTCGTGATTCCTGTGATGGATTTTTTTTGCCCGAATCGACTACTGATCGAATGCCGGAAAATGTAGCCTGGACATCACCTTCATTTATTTCGAGTAGGGGGAAAGCATACGTCACCGCCGCCATTAAATAATCAAGCTCGGCCTTACTTATCTTTGGTTCAACTGGGGCCTCGTTTTTGTCGTCCACATCCGTCGTACCAAACAGGGTCACTCCTTCCCATGGAAGTGCGAAGACAGGTCTGCCATCGACGGGATGGGAAAAAGAAACTGCCCGTTTTAAAGGAAAAACTGAAATCGGGAAAATAAGGTGGCTGCCTCGCAGACGTCGCAAACGTGCGCCCATATCGAGTTGCGAGCGTAATCTGTCAGCATCGGCGCCGGTGGCATTTACGACAATCTTTGCCTCGACCTCAGTCGCACGCGCCTGGCATTCACCGGCAACGTCTCTTGCTTTGACGCCACAGACCGAGCCATTGGCTCGCTGCAATAATCCCTCTGCACGAGCGTAATTGAGCGCCACGCCACCGGCATTGACTCCTTCCTGTATGACCCGCAAGACCAGGCGGGCATCATCCGTTTGGGCATCCCAGTAGCGATATCCGCCCCTCAATTCCGATTGACTTAAATCCGGCGTTAATCTGGCTAACCCATGTGGATCGTAACGCTTGTGGCCCCAATGAAGGCTAAATAAATCATATAAGGCCAAACCAGCGCCCAGCATCCACAGAGGCATCTTGTCACCGCTATAGCTAGCGTAAAGGAACGCCAACGGCCTGATCAGTCCTTTACCTTCATCTAACAGGCGCTCCCGCTCATGTACTGAAGCTAAGGTTGTTTTCAGCTGACCATGGCGCAGATATCGCAAACCCCCGTGGACAAGCTTAGATGATCGGCTCGATGTGCCCGAGGAGAAATCTTGCCCTTCCAAGAGGAGCGTCCGGAATCCTGCACGAGTAGCTTCTCTAAAGATACCCGCGCCGGTGATACCGCCACCGACGATGATGATATCCCACTGACGATTAAGCTCACCCCAAACCTGATCTCGCCAACCATTTTCCCACATCAGATATTTTCCAAACGCATATCCTTATCCAAGAACACGTGATTCGCTACACAGGCAGCAGTTTTCCTGGATTCATCATTCCTAACGGATCAAGACTTTTACAGGTTGATTCAAGTAAGAGCGAACCAATTTCCCCCTTTTCAGCCGACAGGTAAGGCAGGTGGTCTAAGCCGACACCATGTTGGTGGCTGATGGTGCCGCCGCTTGCCACGATAGCCCGGCTAGCAGCATCCTTGAGTGAACGCCATTGGTATAGTGTCTTCTCTGGATCTGGTGAATAACGAAAGATAATAGTCACGTAGATGCTGGCCCCGGTCTCGTAGACATGAGACAGATGGGCCATGATCAGGGCCCGTTCACCTTGCTCCTCCAACGCACGCCGTATAGCATCCTTGATGGCAGCGCTTGTTTCCGAAACGGCCGTCCAGGGTACAGCTGTTTCCAGGGTATCCACAGCGTAGCCATGCTGCCACAATGTATTACGCAAATAGGGCGTTCGAAAACGATTCTTTCGCCATTGTTCGCCGATCATGGTTCCGGCCGACAGACCTCCCTCTTTGCGAGCTAGCGAAGCCACCTGACGACCCACACGGCCCACCGAAGTTTCGTCTCCTGTCACACCAAATATGAGCAAACAACGTTCACGGCCATATTTCAGTAATCGCAAACCACGATCAGCCCAACGAACCAACGAATCTCGGCCGGCCAAGGTTAAGGTGGTTTCCGTCTCCAAGGCATCGCTCAACCGCACCATCGATACTGGCAAACGCTCTTGGGCGATTTTTCGAACGGCCGCTACACCAGATGACCAATCGTGAAAAAAAATAGCTTTGAATCGCTCTGCTTGCGGAATTAGTCGAACTCGGACAGTGGCTGTGGTAATAATGCCCAACCGCCCTTCAGATCCGAGGAGCATTTCACGAAGATCGGGTCCGGCAGCGCTAGCTGGAAACACAGGTAGTTCTAAAGGACCAATTGGCGATTGCAGGCACGCGCCCAATAATATTCCCTCAATACGGCCATAATGGTAAGATTGTTGCCCGCAAGAGCGGGTCGCGATCCAGCCTCCCAAGGTTGAATATTCGAAGGATTGCGGAAAATGACCCAAGGTAAAGCCATATTTCTTCAACTGGGTCTCCAATTGTGGTCCACTGATTCCCGCCTCAAAAGTCGCAGTCCGGCTTACTTCATCAATACTTATCAACCGGTTTAGGCGGGAGAGATCAACAGTTATGACCGGCCGGTCGCCCGATAAAGACGTTATGTGCCCAGTAACGCTGGTCCCACCACCATAAGGTATGAGCCGGCTGTCGTTGTTTTGGGCATATTTCATGAGATTCCTTACATCATCGCTTGTGGCAGGGAATGCGACGCCGTCAGGATAGGTTCCGACGCGACCCGACCGCAAGGCGATCCAATCAGGTAAGCTTTGCCCACGGGCATGTTGCAGGCGATCGACAGGTTCGACTGACATTAGCGCATGACTGGCCACTCTGGACTCTGGAATAGTTGCCAATACCTTAGCTATAGCCGCATCGGGGATAGGCTGACCCGGGGCTATTAGACTGGCCAAATAAACGGCGGCCGTTTCAGGCAGCGGATATTCTTGCCCCTCATCTCCCCATCCATTCCATCGCCTCATAAACCGACTCCTAGCTTACGTGTGGTGCGACTCCCAATCTTCTAAGACCATGACCCGGCCTTTATCCCCGCCAGCCATTATTCACATCATCGGTATCGGCTTGTCGAATCGCCAATTCCCAAAACCCAAGACTCTCGACCATCGTCTCCTGGGTCAACAATTCAACACGATCCAGATCCAACAACTGGACAGCTTCCAGCAAGGCCAGGTAAAAACGACGTGAGTGAGTCCGACACGGCTCAAATCCAAAGTATATCCGGGCCATACGACAGTAAAGATTCTCGAAACCATTCAGGATCAGGGTGAAGATCGGGTTGCCCGATAATATCGTTAGCCCATGATGCAACTCCCAATCGGCGTTTGCGAAAAGAAGCGGCTGGTCCTCAACGTCATGCAAGCTTTGCAGCAAATCGATGACTTCTGGTCCTTTTTGAGCTGCTGCCTGGCGCGTATAGGCCGGGGCCATCAGCGTTCGAATTTCCAACAGATTAGGCACAAAATCCTCCGGCGCTTGCTCTGGGTATCGGGCTATCGAACCCAAAACGCCCAAATTACCTTCTTGCCAATAATTTCTTATCCTGGTTGACTTGCCGTGGCGTATCTCGACCCAGCCATCCCTGCCTAGCCGCTGAAGAGCCTCTCGTAAGGTCGGCCGGGTAACGCCGAGTTGACCGGCAAGCTCTCGCTCGGCCGGTAGTGTTGTGCCGATGGGGAAGTGACCGGTTAAAATAGCCGTTATTAAACGAGATTCAGCCACTTCAGCCGGCTTCGGAGGCGCCTGCCAATCCATAATTCTATCCTTATTGGTAAGAGGTCATACCAGTTAAGGGTATTATAGCAGATTGCGATAGGATTTGTCTAGGGGCTGACCTCAAATAAAAATAGGACCCCTATAGTGAGCGGAATTTATTTATGTCAACTATGTTAATTCGAGATATATATGTTCGGCAGTGGTTGCCAGGAGCTCCCAATCGAAATTAGAGGCCAGATG
>JAHEJP010000367.1 GCA_024638855.1 Chloroflexota bacterium | reverse complement strand
ATTGATGATCTCAAATCCGGCTTCAATTAAATCCGGGAGCAGCTTGTAGATTGAACCACATGAATGCAAGAAGGTGTGCATACTGCTGTGCTCTTTGACGTAATCGCACAGGATCGTATGGTGGGGCTTAAATAGCTGCTGGTAAGTTTCCGGCTTCATAAATGGACCCGTATCCATGCCCAGGTCATCGCCGAAACGGATAATGTCAACCACATCGCCAACAGCATTGCACACATTTTCCAGGGTAACCAGGTGTATTTCCATCAAGGCATCGAGCAAGCGTTGAACCTCGGTCGGCTCAAGAAGTAGATCGATCAGGAAGTTATCTAATCGTCTCAGAAAGGTGCCCCACTCAAACAGGTTGCAACCGGCCACAACCATCAGCGCTTTGTCGGTATTTTCACGTAGATAAAGGGCTTTTTCTCTCAGCTGCTGCCAGAAGTCTGGCTCTGCAGCATGATCCCAGGGACTATGGGCTAATCCGGCCCAATGGATCTTAGGCATTTCCTGGGACAAGTTTTTGTAGTCCGCAGGATAGCCGTCTAGATAGGGGAAATAAGTTTGATCAAAGAATGTGGCTATTTTGTTAGGCATGGTGGCAATCAGAGCGCCGTCGGAGGCATAGGCGTCCCAGCCGCCGCCGGCGTTCCTGGTTGGGCGAAACCAGTCTGGAAATTGAACCGGCTGTCCAGTGGGTAGGGTCACATCGTACCAATCGTCGTCAGCAACATTGAATAACCGCCCTATGTCCAGCACGTCAATGCCAAAGCGATCAAGGATCTCATCTTCGGGTTGGGCCAGTTGCTGGACGACATCGTAGACGCGCGTATGGCCATCGACAATATTCAGATGCTTCTTGAGATTGTAATAAGCGATAGCCGAGATGCCCGAACTGGGGGTAGCGCCGAGATCTACCGGAATCTGATCGGGTTCTTGGTGGCGTATGCTGGCTAAAATCCGTTCTCTCGACGTCATTCTGCCTTTTTGAGTCATTATGTTTTCCTTTCAACTTTCAGAAAGTATCAGAAAGCGCTTGGAACCTTTTGGGCGCGTACTGCCCGTAATCACGCACAGTGTCATACAGGGCAATGATATTTTCGATAGGCGTCTCAGGTAGCAAATAATCATGGCTAGGGGAGGCAACGTAACCTCCACCGGGCATCATGATATCCAAAACCTCTTGGGTTTTAGTTTTAACGAGCTCGGGTGTGCCTTCAATCAATACAAATTGGGTATCGATGCAACCATTAAAAACCATCTTGTTGCCAAAGTTAGCCTTGAGTTCGGCCGGGTCCATCCCTTTTGCCGATGGCTGGAGCGCCTGCAAACCGTCCATCCCGATTTCAATCATCGACGGGATGAGGGGCGCATAGCCACCACAGCAATGCATCATCACCTTCAGCCCATAGTCATGTCCTAGATCGATCAATCGCTTCAGATGGGGCAAGATAAATCGCCTGAACATGGCTTCACTCATCAGCGGACCCGTTTTGCCGCCAAAATCATTGCCGATGAAGAATATGTCGATTAGATCGGCCGTAGTGTCAAAAATGCGCTGGCTGACACCGAAATAGTAATCGACGATATGTTCATGCAGCGCATCGACCAAGTTCGGTTCGTCATACATCTTATAAAAGAGGTTGTCCATGTCGATCAGGTCAATGGCGTCGTGCCAGAAAGGAGACCAGTCACCACCAAGAATGGCGTATTGTCCTTGCCACCCTTCGATCTCAGTCCTGATATTGGAGACATCCATCCAGGCTGGGTCAGGCCAGTGATAAGCATGTATTTCCTTTAGCGTGGCCCCGATCAGGGGATGTTCCCTGGGCATGCCGTAGCCATAACCGTGCCGCTCGACGCCAAAAGGCGTGCGGTAAGTTGATCCGGGCATTAGATTGTGATCTGGGCTAAATTGGTCAGGGCCGGCGTATTTGGCGTAGACTCTACGGAAATCATCGCCTAAATAGACCGAGAGGGCTTCATCATTCTCCAATCCCAATTGTTCGACCATCATCTGCCTGGTTTCAGGGGCCGCGCCCAGCCAGGCCGGGACATGATCCGGTTCTTCAAAGGCAAAAGCTGCCAGAACTCTTTCCCTTGAAGTCATCGACCCATTTTGGGGCATTTGATTCTCCTCAATTTCACAATAATAATGCGACCTGCCCTTCGTCAGGCGTGTGGCTAGCTCTCAAAGTATGGACAGTTTGTTTACCCAGGCAGCAACCATCGCTGCCCACATTTTTTCGCCGACCTCTATGCTTGCTTTGCGGGCATCGCTGGCAGGTGAAATCGTGTACCAAGGCGCGTCCGCGCCAATCCTACTCAGATCAACCAGTTCAGGATGAGCGGCCATTAAGAGCGATGTTTCATAGAATCCGGCATGATCGGCCATAACGACCCCTTGTTCGGCAGCCTGAGGTAATACGGATGGCCAGACCTGGATTCGTTCAAAAACACCATCGTCCTCTGCGAGGGGCGCTTCACCCCACCAGGCGTCACCACGTTCGGTGTGAGACCTTTCGAAGATGATTTCGGCCGCTGCTTGCCGGATAGCTAACGATTCGGGACCATCCAGGCCCTGGTGATGGACGCCGACGATGATCCTCAAAAATCCGGCATCCCAAAAACTGCTCAACACGTCTTTAACATGCCGGCCGAATCTCTCAGTGGACACATTGATAGAGCCTTGCTTTGGACCGCTAACGGCGTAGCTGGCCGGACCATACCAGAAGGGAGGCGCTACAAGGCATTGGATTCTTTTGGCTACTCGGATCAACAGTTCTTCAACCAAAATAGTATCCAACCCAAGGGCTTGCTGGGGGCCATGGTACTCAATGCATCCAGTCGGAACGAGCAAGGGCCATTTTTCATTTATGGCCTGCTCCAATTGATGTGGCAGCGCATTTTGCAAACGCATCAATAGTCTCTTTTTTCAGGATGAGAAGACCAATTTTTCCAGGTAAATTGCTAGGAAAACCGCCCAGGCAATTAGTTCAAAGCCGGCAAATCATACTCGCCTAGTTGGAGCGGATACTGGCCGTACTCGCGCACTAAATTGACCACATAATCATATTTTTGCCCCGATATAGTCGGTGGTACAGAATGGTCGGATTGGAAGATCCAACCTCCACCCTTAGCCGCATTCAGTTTGGTTAGGACGATCTTCTTTAGTTCTTCGTCGTCCCTATCAGCCCAATCCATGACGTCCATATTGCCGCAAAAGGCAATCTGATGGCCATACTGGCTTCGTAAGTCCACCACATCCAGGCCGGCTTTGGCCTCCAGCGGATTGTAGGCGTCCACACCAACCTCAATGAAGTCGGGAAAAACGCGCTTGACGTTGCCACAGCCGTGATAGATGACTGGCAAATCGTTTTCGTGGCACAGATCGATCATCGCTTTGAGACCTGGCTTGTAATATTTTCGCCAGTAAGCGGGCGAGAAGAACATATCTTTTTTGTAGGCGATATCACCCCAAATAACCATGCCATCGAGCAAGCCATCGGCCGCTTTGATTTGGGCCTTGGTTATTTCAAGGGCGAATTCCATGATTCGTTGGACAAATTTACCAAGCCGTTCAGGGTGAAGGCCCGCCCAAAGCAGATTGTTTTCCGGACCAATGATGCGAGTCAAGTATTCATTGGCCTCACAAACGCTGCCATAGACGACAAAGTCAGGGTAGAGATCTTTGACAGTCTGAACCCAGGGAGGCGAATTACGGGCATAACCATCGCCGACACCGGCAATCTGGTTGTCGCCTGCGCTGTAATAGCGGCGGTCGTCCCAAGGATCGTCAAATTCAAAGTCATCTACTTTTTCGATGGTATCTGTTTCAAATTTCAACCATCTGGGCATCGGGTCGGCGAACTTCTTCTCCATCACCGCTTCAAAACCGGTCCGCACGATGACGTGTTCGTCATTCTCCTCCAGGATCTCAAACGCCTTGATGTGAGGGTCCATATTTGGAATCGTGACTTGCCAGTCCAGATCATAATATTTATAAATATCGGTGTCTTCCACTAGGCCCAAATCTTTTCGCCATCGTTCGAGGAAACTTCCCCAGAAAAAATCGCTGATAGGCACACGGTCTGGCTCTTGGTGATTCAAGGCCTTGGTCATTCTATCCAGTTTCTTCAGGCAATTATCTGTTCTTTCCATGAGAGCATCCTTCCTTCGGTCAGAATGGTTCCAAACTCAGTAACGTTTACCTGCTGCTATGAAGCCAATACCTCAGTCACGGCGTCCATAATTCTCTCCACATTGGGCAGGGCGCCATCTTCCAGAGGCGGGCTGTAGGCAATGAGCGCTTCACCCATATTGACCCGCTTCACAGGTGCGTCCAGCCAATAGATGCCGGCATCGGCAGCCAGTGAGACGATGTCGCCTCCCCAACCGGCCGAGTGTGGTGACTCTTCCACCACGACCAACCTATTGGTTTTGGATATCGAATTGATGATCGTCTCCTTATCCAAGGGCACCATACAGCGCAAATCTATAACCTCAACATCGATCCCTTCTGAGGACAATTTCTCGGCCGCTTCTAGAGATCGATGCATCATCAGTTGAGTCGCGACGATAGTTACATCCTTACCCTTGCGTCGCACAATTGCTTTTCCCAGTTCCATTGGCCCGGTGTCATCGGGAACATCTTCTTTGAGGTTGTAAAGCCCCTTGTGTTCCAGTACATAAACGGGATTGTTTTCCCGAATCGCTCCTCGCAGTAAGCCATAAGCGTCGGTCGGCGTGCCAGGTACGACCACCTTGATTCCCGGGGCGGTCATTAACCATGACTCGGCGCATTGAGAATGTTGCGTGCCGAATCCATTGCCGCCCCCTTGCGCTGAGCGGATGGTCAGCGGCACTACAAACTGCCCGCCACTCATATATCGATATTTGGCGATCTGGTTGACGATTTGATCCATGGCTATGGGAACAAAATCGGCAAACATTAGTTCGGCAACAGGACGCAGACCGGTGATGGCCGCGCCTAAAGCTGTCCCTGTTATCGCTTGTTCCGAAATCGGCGTATCGCGTACGCGGTTTGGACCAAACTCTTCATATAGACCGGGCGTTACCTTAAAAACGCCCCCGGCCTCAGCCACATCTTCGCCGAAGAAGATGACATCGGGATCGGCGCGTAGTTCATCTGCCAGTGCCTTACA
>JAHEJP010000366.1 GCA_024638855.1 Chloroflexota bacterium | reverse complement strand
GCCTGGCGGCATTATTCGCCGGCTACCGGCTATTTCTCTTGCTACTGCCCATTTGGGGTTTCTGTGCGGGTTTCTTTATTGGCGCATCGGCATTAACCTTGCTATTGGACGATGGATTTTTAGCAACCTTAACAGGCTGGGTAGTAGGCTTTTTATTGGGCTTGATATTCGCCATCCTATCCTATTTATTCTACATCGTGGGCGTGGCCATCGTTTCAGGGTCGATCGGCTATGCCCTTGGCGCAGGTCTGATCTATGCCATCTTCCCAGATGCATCACTCACCGCCTTCATTGTGGGTATCGTCGCCGCCATCTTGTTGGCAGGCATCACCCTGGTTTTGAACCTCCAAAAATGGGTGATCATCGCCATAACTGCTGTGGGTGGTTCGACGGCTATTTTTTTCAGCGCTTTGTTGTTGTTTGGCAGGATCAGCCTGGCCGACCTAGGCAGGAATCCGGTCCAACCGGTACTTGAGGACTCGATATTCTGGTTTATCGCTTGGTTACTGCTTGCCGGAATCGGCTTCGTTGCTCAATCGGTAACAACTCGCGACTATATGCTCGAACCGCCTGAGGGTGGACGCTCCTGGTAATTGGTTCCAGATATCATCCAAGGAAAAGAGACAAGATTACAAAAAAAATTAGTCCCTGGTTGGTGGGCTAGGGACTTTCTATTGTGCGTATTTTTTTTAAAGGACTTTTTACACTTCAGTCCCCGAACAGGGCCAGAAATTCCGGATCATCATGCAACAGTTTGACATCTGAATCCTGGGGCGCCCACTCCTTGAGGTATGGGTAAAGCTCTATCCCCTGGCGAATATTGGCTAGGGCCAACTCCCTTTGCCCAGTGATGGCATAGTGGCAGCCCAGATTATAAGTAACAGTGCCCTGCCATTGATCGGAATCGTCGAGCTTCATTTGCAAGCCGGCCGAATTTTCCTGCAGTTGATTGGCATAAGCCGTATTCCCTCGCTGGGCATACAGTTCGGCCAAATGCTGCAAAGCATGATAAAAACAGCCAAAGGTGATTGAACGCCAAAGGGGCCGGCCGTTCATCCAATCATACCATTCCGGATCGGTTATTTGCTCCTCTGTCAACTCCCCCAACAGCACCATAAATCGATCATGCGTCCTGTCGATCAACTGCTCAATTTCCTGCCAGGTCGTTTCCTGGTGCTTATTCCAGACAAAGGCATTAGCTTCGTTGAAATCCTCAAATTCAGCTGGTCTATCTCGCTCTTGTCCGGAGATTTGGGCCACTAAATCAGCATCCCAATAAACCACATGGGCCAGTCTATCCTTCGCAGACCATGCATCTATTTTGCCTTCGGCCGATCGTTCATCTTCAGTCAAGGTAGAAATAAATTTTTGCAGTTCCCGGTTGCTGATCTCAAGTAATTTGATCATTTCTTCTCTCTTTCCAGCCATTATTCACAACTCCTTTTATTAAAGGCGCGACACGAGCTCTAACAAGACTCTTACTGCAGTTCGTTGCCTGTACTTTTACCTAGGTCAATCATACATGAATTTGGCTAAGGTTCTGATATCAGTTGGTCCCATTCCCATCCACCGTAGCACACTCAGAATGGCTGTTAGCTTCGGTAAAGACTGGTGATTTGTTCTGCGTAATCTAATATACTCCTTCGAAGTTGTAGCGGCTCCAGGACTTCTACTCCACGCCCAAAGCCGAGGATACGGTCTCGTGCAGCTTCAAATGATTCAAAGGACAGCTCGAGGGTAATGCCCCCTAAGTCATCCAGTTTTTCTTCCTGGTTTTGGCCGCTGTAAATCTCGCGGCCGAAATAGTGAGGAAGCATTGGTATAAACTCTGGAGCGACGCGAACAGTGACCGTGAATTCAGCCATCAACGATTCATGCGCGTCACACCAATCCTTCCAGAATACCGGCAGATCAAAATCCGGCGGCCGCTCGAAAACTTCGTCTGTGATATGCGCACCGGTTAGATCTGATACCCGATGCGCTTGAATCTTTTTGTTCGATGCAAAAATCAGGAACCAAATGCCGGCCTTGGCAACCAAGCTATAAGGATCAACCACCTGTTCAATCGTAACCTGAAAGAATAAGTCATAGACGATATGAAGTTTACGATCTTGCCATATGGCCTGATGGATGGTCTGGATATGAGGCACCTTCTCGTTGCCTTGATTCCACCAGGTTGAATCTATCAAGATACGTTGGCGAACCGACGCTTCGTCCTGACGGTGGGTAACAGGTAAAGCTGCTGATAACTTTAATAGTGCCGATTTGAGATTCTGGCTTTCACCTAACTCGACTAAGGGCGTCGGAATGCTGAGCATAAACAACGCCCTCACCTCTGTCTCCGTGAGACCTGTCAAATTGGTTCGATAATCCTCGAGTAATGCATAGCCACCCTCAGGACCTGGCTCACCAAAGACGGGTATGCCGGCCCCGCTGAGGGCGTCGATATCCCGGTAAATGGTTCGTTCGGAGACTTCTAATTCCAAGGCCAATTCGCGAGCCGTCATACGCCCGTGGATCTGCAATAGCATCATGAGTGACAATAGCCGGTCGGCTCGCATCTTTTACTCCTGCATGTTTATACCATTATGCCACAGATTCCTGACATTAGATGTCAGGAATGTCATGGATAATAGAAATCAGATACATATGGCGAATGTCAACTGACAAAAGTTAGGGGAATGATCAAATGAGTGATCTTGATATTAGGATAGTCACAATTGAACCCATACGGGTAGCCAGCGTTTGGGGCTTCGGCCCCTCTCCAGAAGAGATAGCCTGGCAAAAACTCCAAGCCTGGGCTGGATCAAAAGGCCTGCTCGACAGGCCGGAAAAACACCGGATCTTCGGCTTTAACAACCCTAACCCTTCGGCCGGTTCCCCTAATTATGGCTATGAGTTGTGGATTGAGGTCGATTCCGAAACTGGGCCGGATGCTGATGTCAGAATTGAGGGCTTTCAGGGAGGCGCCTACGCCGTTTCTCGGTGTGAAGTTCCAGAGGGAGATTATTCCATCATTCATCGCGCCTGGAAACAGTTGGCGATTTGGCGCGAGAGTAGCCGCTTTAAAGGGGCCTCCCACCAATGGCTGGAAGAATTTATTCCGGTAGAGCTGCCGGGGATCGAGTTGGTGCTCGATCTACACATACCAATCGCCGAATGATCAAACAGGAAATTCGGCATACCGGCGATAATTGCCAGGAACCAAGCCTCGGGACTATTGACGGTATACCTTTCTTTATTTCATTTTCACCTTCTTTACGATGGCACAGAATGCTTTAACACCAAATGAAAGAAGATCGCACGGCTGTTAGGGCTCATGGATTTCAGCTATACTTTTGGTTGCTTTGACTCGAATATAGCCGGCTGCGTTAACGACAAAAACAGCGGCGTGCGATGTAACTGTGCTAGATCCCACCACCAAAGAACATGCTATCCAAAAGGTGCCAGCCTGGCTTGAACCGGCGCTGGTCGCCGGTATCATATTGATTGCCACACTGGCTCGCGTTCTCGCCCTGCGTTCCTTGCCGCCTGGCTTTCGTTACGATGAGCTGGTCAATGCCACGGGCGTAGACCAGGTCTTGCGTGAGGGACCTACTATTTACTTCACCAGTGGTTGGGGGCACGAACCTCTATTTCAGCACGTGGCGGCTTTGGTCTGGCTGCTGTTGGGCCGTAGTGTCGTGACCTTTCGGTTAACTGCCGCTCTGCTGGCTATACTGGGCGTGGTCGCCGGCTGGTTGCTGGCCCGCCGGCTATTCGACCGCTGGGTCGCTTTGCTGATGGCTGCGGCCCTGGCAACAGCATTCGTACCCTTGCTTTTCGGTCGGCTGGCGCTGCGGGTGATCGTCCTACCCCTATTTACGGCGCTGACCGCTTATGCACTGTGGCGGGCCATCGATCCACAAGGGCAAGAGAAAGGTGGTGGGCGACCATACCTGTGGTTTACCTTGGGTGGTCTATGCCTGGGGCTGGGCCTCTTGACCTACCCAGCAGCCCGGGTACTGCCATTCATGTTGCTGGCTTTCGTGCTTTACCTGGCCATTTTCCACCGCCAGACCCTACGCGGCCGATGGCCGGGTCTATTACTCTATTTTGGACTGGCAGCGCTTATTTCGGCCCCAATGTTCCTTTACTTGCGCGCCAATCCCGATGCTGAGCAACGATACCAGCAGTTATCAGGTTTATTTTTTTCATTGGAAGAGGGTAATCTACAACCCTTCATCTCCGGTATCTGGCAGTCGTTGACGATGTTCATCTGGCGCGGAGATTCCGAATGGTATTACAACATCGCCGACCGGCCTTTTTTCCCGCTACCGGTGGCCATCCTGTTTTACTTCGGCCTTGCTTTGGCTATCTGGCGCTGGCGCAAACCGGCTTATGTACTGGCTTTATTATTGCTGCTGGGGGGGCTCATCCCCGTCATGCTCAGTAGCACCAATCCCGGTTTTAGCCGGGCTATAAACATCTTACCCGTAGTCTATCTCTTTCCGGCGCTGGCACTGGTAGCAGGCATAAATTGGGCTGCTCGCCGATGGGCGCGATGGAGAAACCTGATCTATGGGCTGACGGCTGTACTGGTTACACTTTATTTCGGGACTGAACTCTACACATATTTTGGCGTCTGGGCTCATAGCCCAGGGGCGCAAGCGCTTCACGGTTCGGCAATACTTGAATTGGCCGAAAGAATAGAGACTCAACCTACCGGTCAGACGATAGTCATATCGACTCCTGGCGTCAATTATTTCGATCCCTGGGATCGACTTCAGATGGAGTTGTTATTGGTTGGCGATCGACCGATACGCTGGTTTAATGGCAGTAACAGCTTGATTATCCCCGTTGTAGATAGCCCGGTCACCTACTACATACGCGACAATACGCCGTTGGACGATGGTTGGTTATCAGTCCTTTCTAACGATCCGAAGGTAGTCCAGGTTACTAGTGCCGGTGGGGATCTGTCCTCTTTCTCGATACATGTCCTTGAGGACCCGGCTCGAGCTGTTAACCAGTTACTGGCCGCAACCGAAATGACCGATCCGGTCCAATTTGGCGAGCTGGTGACTTTGCGCGGCCGGAGCAAGCTCGATAGAACTTATGCTCCGGGAGAAACGGTTTATCTCCAGACTGTGTGGCAGGCCGATCAAGTCGCCCAAGAACCGCTCA
>JAHEJP010000365.1 GCA_024638855.1 Chloroflexota bacterium | reverse complement strand
GATTCTTGGGAATTTGGGCAAAAAGAATATAATTTGGAAAGGTAGGACACTTTGTGTCAATTAGATCTGGACAGAACAGATAAAAATGAAAAGTGAGGTGATGCGGCGAGCCAAGAACTACCAATGTATTCCAACCTATGTATAAATAATCTTAGTAACACTATTAGAAAAATCTTTTGGAGGATATAGAAGCTGTGAAGAAATTACGCCTTTTAATACCGATCATCTTGTTAGCGTTTTTACTAGCTGCCTGTGGCGGCGATGCGGCCGAACAGGTCCAGGAAGCTGTCGAAGAGGTGGCCACCGAAGTATCTGAAACGGTTGAAGAAGAAATGCCAACAGAAGTGCCACCAGAAGTGGGTGCAGGCACAGTGGGCATCGTTCTACCAACGCGGGAAGAACCGCGCTGGATTCAAGATGAGAGCCGCTTCCGGGATGCCTTGGAAGCCGCTGGCTATGATGTTGAGATCCTCTTCAGCCAGGGCGATTCGGCCATCGAGTTGGCCAACGTCGAACAGTTGATAACCCAGGGCGTTGAGGTCATCATCCTCACCCCGCAGGATGGGTCTGCGGCTGCTGCCGCGGCTGAGGCTGCTCGCAATGCCGGGGTCAAGATGATCGCCTACGATCGCCTGATCCTCGATACAGACGCTGTTGATTACTATGTGACCTTCGACAGCATTGCCGTGGGTGCAGCCCAAGGCCAATACCTGGTCGACAAAGCCTCCGGCACCGGCAACCCGCTTTACCTGTACGCCGGCGCTGCCAGCGACAACAATGCCTTCCTGTTCTTCGAAGGCGCCTGGAACGTCTTACAGCCCAAGATCGCCGACGGTACCTTCGTCATCAAGAACTCCAGCGAGGCGGAAGCCCTGCAGGACAAGGCCGAGTTGACTCGCGACGAGATGGGCCAGATCATCGGCCAGATCACCACCGAGTGGGACTTCGACACTGCCAAGAGCCTGGCCGAAGCCAACCTGACGGCCACCACAGCCGAGGACAAGGGTGATGTGTTCATCCTGGCTCCCAATGACGGCACGGCTCGGGCAATCGCCGATGCCTTCGGCGCCGACGCCGATGTCTCCAGCTACGTGGTTACCGGACAGGACGCTGAAATCGCCTCTGTCCAGTACATCATCGACGGCAAGCAGTCCATGACCGTCTTGAAGGATGTACGCACCCTGGTTGCTGACGCCATCGCCGCCGCCGTCGCCTATCTAGAAGGCGGTGAGCCGGAGCAAACCAACACCTACAACAACGGTGTGATCGATGTCCCGGCTAAACCATCCGAAGTGATCTCCGTGGACCAGGACAATGTCCAGGCAGCGATCATCGACTCCGGTTACTGGGATGCCAGCGAATTCTCCGGCCTGGAAGAAATGGGCATGGCTGAAGCGCCCGCGGCCGAAGTGACCGGCTCAGTGGGCATCGTTCTACCGACGCGGGAAGAGCCGCGCTGGATTCAAGATGAGAGTCGCTTCCGAGATACCTTAGAAGAGGCAGGCTATGATGTTGAGATCCTCTTCAGCCAGGGCGATTCGGCCATCGAGTTGACCAACGTCGAACAGTTGATAACCCAGGGCGTTGAGGTCATCATCCTCACCCCGCAGGATGGGTCTGCGGCTGCTGCCGCGGCTGAGGCTGCTCGCAATGCCGGGGTCAAGATGATCGCCTACGATCGCCTGATCCTCGATACAGACGCTGTTGATTACTATGTGACCTTCGACAGCATTGCCGTGGGTGCAGCCCAAGGCCAATACCTGGTCGACAAAGCCTCCGGCACCGGCAACCCGCTTTACCTGTACGCCGGCGCTGCCAGCGACAACAATGCCTTCCTGTTCTTCGAAGGCGCCTGGAACGTCTTACAGCCCAAGATCGCCGACGGTACCTTCGTCATCAAGAACTCCAGCGAGGCGGAAGCCCTGCAGGACAAGGCCGAGTTGACTCGCGACGAGATGGGCCAGATCATCGGCCAGATCACCACCGAGTGGGACTTCGACACTGCCAAGAGCCTGGCCGAAGCCAACCTGACGGCCACCACAGCCGAGGACAAGGGTGATGTGTTCATCCTGGCTCCCAATGACGGCACGGCTCGGGCAATCGCCGATGCCTTCGGCGCCGACGCCGATGTCTCCAGCTACGTGGTTACCGGACAGGACGCTGAAATCGCCTCTGTCCAGTACATCATCGACGGCAAGCAGTCCATGACCGTCTTGAAGGATGTGCGCACCCTGGTTGGTGACGCCATCGCCGCCGCCGTCGCCTATCTCACTGACGGTGAGCCGGAGCAAACCAACACCTACAACAACGGTGTGATCGATGTCCCGGCCAAACCCTCAGTCGTGATCTCCGTAGACCAGGACAATGTCCAGGCAGCGATCATCGACTCCGGTTACTGGGATGCCAGCGAGTTCACCGGTCTGGAGTAAACTATTAGTGTAAGTCTCTAAAAGGAATAGGGATGGGCGAGTAGCGCAAACTCGCGCCACCCATCTCTATTCCTTTCTTTATGGTCTCGTGCCAGGCACTAGGAGGGTCAATGGAACAGTCCGCAGCAAAAGCCCCTGTCGTTGAAATGCGGCATATCAAGAAGCACTTCGGCGCCGTTCAAGCACTACGCGGCGTCGATCTGGCCTTACATCGCCACGAAGTGTTGGGGTTGATGGGCGACAATGCCGCCGGCAAATCGACCCTGATGAAAGTCCTCAGCGGCGCCTATTCCCCCGACGGTGGGGGCGTCTATATTGAAGGCGAGGCCGTCCATTTTTCCAGTCCGATGGATGCGCGCCGCACAGGCATTGAGATGGTTTACCAGGACTATGCCCTGGCCAATAATCTCGATGTGTCGGCCAATGTATTCATGGGGCGCGAAGTGGTACGGATGAGTCTCGGCCCATTTGGGGTTATGGATTACGCTCACATGGAACTGGAGACGAAAAGTCTGATAAACCGCCTGAAAATTGATATCGCCTCCGTGCGTCAAAAAGTGGAGCGATTGTCTGGCGGCCAGCGCCAGGCTGTAGCCATCGCCCGGGCAACCGCCTTCGACGCCAAAGTCATTATCATGGACGAGCCCACGGCCGCGCTGAGTGTGGCCGCCATTGACAAGGTGCTGGATCTGGTGCACCAACTGAAGGAACAGGGCTCATCGGTCATTATCATCAGTCACCGTCTGGAGGATATCTACCGGGTCGCCGACCGCATGATCGTGCTCCGCCAGGGGCGCAAGGTCTGCGATACCCCGGTCGCAGGTGACCTCCACGAGTTCCGCGAACGCGTTGTGGCCTACATGATTGGTGCCCGAGACGACTTCGCCGAAAAAACTACTGCTCAATAGGCGCCAGGAGATACATCATGTCACAAGAGATTCGGAGATTGTTTCGAGAAAACATCCGCGATTACGGCATGTTCATTGCCCTGGGGGTCATTTGGCTAGTCTTTGCCATTACCACCGATCGCTTATTCATTTCACCGCGCAACCTGGTCAACCTGGTCAATCAGTCTGGCTTTGTCATCGTCATCGCCGTGGGCATGACGCTGGTCATTGTCATTCGCCACATTGACCTGTCGGTCGGCTTTTTGGCCGGTTTCCTGGGAGCCGTAGCCGCTATCGCCATGGTCCAATGGAATCTGCCTGTATACGTCGTCATCCCACTTGTCATGTTCTTTGGCGTCTTAGCCGGGCTCCTCACCGCGTTTATGGTCGCGACATTGGGCATCCCGTCCTTTGTGGCCACCCTGGCCGGCTGGTTGGGCTACCGGGGCGCCTTGGGGCTGGTGACCCGAGCGACGGGCACCATCGTCATTCCCAATGATACCTTCAATGCCCTGGGCGGCGGCTTCATTCCCGATATTACCGGCGTAACCTTCCTGCCTGACAAGCACAAGGTGACCCTCCTGTTGGGGCTAATCGGCATCGTCTTCTATGTGGCCAGTAGTATCCGTTCTCGCCAAAAAAGAGGCCGCCAGGTCGACGAATTGTCCACCCCACTGTTTGTTTTCAAACTGGTGCTGATCTCGCTCGCGATCGGTGCGGTGGCCTGGACGATTGCCGGCTACCAGGGACTGTCATGGACGGGTGTCATCGTGCTGATCGTGGTCCTGGTTTATGATTTCGTGACCCGCCGGACGGTGCTTGGCCGGCACATTTACGCCGTCGGCGGCAACCCGGAAGCGGCCGAATTAAGCGGTATCAGTGTCAAGAGGATCACCCAAGTCGTTTTCGCTTCTATGGGCATGCTAGCCGCCTTGTCGGGCATGTTGTATGCTGCCCGGCTGCGTTCGGCTACGACCACCGGCCCGCTCCTGCTGGAGTTGGATGCCATCGCCGCCGCTTTTGTCGGCGGGGCCTCGGCCGCGGGTGGTATCGGCACGGTCGTAGGCTCGGTCGTCGGCGCCCTGGTCATGATCTCGCTGACCAGCGGCATGAACCTGATGGGTATCGACAACTCGGTCCAGTACATCGTCAGGGCCCTTGTGCTTGCGGGCGCGGTTATATTCGATGTTGCCACCCGTAGGACAGGTGACTAAATTTAATCAAGATAGAGAGCATAACATAGGAATAATTACTTTTTCCCTGTAGTTGGAATCAACAAAGCGCTTGTCGATAATGTAAGCATTTCAAAATCGTGAGCCGAAGATATTAGGCTTTGTTTGACGTGATGCTCCATGAACAAAGATGAAGAGCCCGACGAGGATTTTTATTCCTGCATGAATTGGGATAGCGAAAGCCATTCTGACTAAAGCCGCTTGTTCGAGTGAGGTTTAAGCCGGCTGCGTGAAATCAGTGCCAAAGAATAGATTGTGATCCTTCTTTGGATTACGAAGTTAAAGTTGCCTTTCGCTAGGCCCCTGACTAATTACTCCGGGTGCACGAAAGACTCGTCAACAAACTGCTTGACTACTTGTTTGGGGAAGCCATTCACTCCAAAATACTTGACAGCCTTTGTTGTCTCTGCTAATGTAAACTTATGAGAGCGCTCTCAATAATTTTACGTGATGGAACCCCTATTCATCCATTAAAGTTGGGGAAATGGAGGTATTTTGGATATAATCGACTTTGTGGAATATCTGATTTGAGAGCGCTCTCAATAACTAAGGTCCCTTGGTGGCTTTGACTATGACTGAGCGGCTAACGCTAGAAATAATCGGGGAGCTTGCCAGTGTATCTC
>JAHEJP010000052.1 GCA_024638855.1 Chloroflexota bacterium | reverse complement strand
CGTTGTTTCTCATGAATTACGCTCGCCGCTGGCGGCCATTGAGAATTACCTGCAGGTGATCCTCGACGGGTTTGCCGGTGATATCAACCCCAAACAAGAACGCATGATGAAACGCTGCCTCCTGCGGGTGACCGACCTGCGGGGGCAAATTGGCGACGTGGTCGATCTGGCGCGGATGCGCCCAGAGCAAATCCAGATGGATTTTACCTACTTCGATCTGAGCGGCGTGGGTATGGAGGCTATCGACGACGTGCGGCTGGCAGCTGCGGAGAAGGATATTCGCATCAATGTCGAGCCACCGGCCGAGTTTGAGACTATCGTCGGCGCGCCACGACGGATGCGGCAGGTGTTCACCAATTTACTAAATAACGCCATCCGCTACTCGCCAAAGGGCAGCACGGTGACTTTCCGGGCCTGGTACGATCCGGAGGCCATGGTCGTGGAGGTGGAAGATGAAGGCCCGGGCATTCCGGCCGAGGACCTAGCCCACATTTTCAAAGATTTCTTCCGGGCCAGGAATGTCGAGGGAGAAGCGGGGATGGGACTGGGCCTGTCCATCGCAAAAAAAATCGTTGAGGCACACGATGGACAAATCCTGGTGAGAAATATCGCCAGCGGCACCAATGATCATGAAAAAACCGGGACCTGTTTCACGGTGATCATCCCCAAGAATCTAAGGACGCCGGAAATGCGGCGCCAATTATGGCGAGAGGCCGGCGAAAATGGCTGACATGTATCATCCCATATTTATGACGGCCGTCACTCTCCTGAGGACGGTCACAAGGCTTATACTATAAGGGACACACACGATAGGCGGTTCAATCCATAAGCGCCCCGAATAATAGGGACATGATTAATACAATTTCGACTCGAGAAAATAGCCAGCAAGGGCCCCAATCGCCAACCGGCGCGGTTTTGGTTGTCGGCGGCGGCATTGCCGGCATCCAGGCTGCTCTGGATCTGGCTGATCAGGGGTTCAAGGCCATACTAGTTGAGAAGAAATCGGCCATTGGCGGCCATATGGCCCAGCTGGATAAGACCTTTCCGACTAATGATTGCGCGATGTGCAATATCAGCCCCAAATTGGTCGATGCCGGTCGCCACCTGAATATCGAAATTCTGACCGACACTGATGTGCTAGGCATCGAAGGAGAGGCGGGTAATTTCCGGGTAAATATTCGCCGCAGACCTCGCTATGTGGACGTCGATAAATGCATCGGTTGCGGCGATTGTGCAGCGGTTTGCCCCGTGTCCATGCCCGACCTGTACGAGGAGGGCTTGAAAGAAACCAAAGCCGCTTACCGCCTGTATGCCCAGGCGGTGCCCGGGGCTTTCGCTATCGAGAAGCTAGGCGTTGCTCCCTGTAGGGATGCTTGCCCGGCCGGTCAAAGGGCCCAGGGTTATATCGCCCTCATCGCCGAAGGACGTTACCGGGAAGCGTTCCGAGTGATTAAAGAAGACAATCCATTCCCCAGCGTTTGCGGTCGCACCTGCCACCATCCTTGCGAGGGACACTGCAGCCGGGCCCTGATCGACGAGCCGGTAGGGATCATGGCCTTAAAACGATTCGTGGTAGACCATGCGCTGGCATATGGCCGGGAGCCGGTGGAACCAGCGGCCCGTAGCCGGCCCGAGTGGGTGGCTGTGGTGGGCGCCGGTCCGGCTGGGCTTACGGCCGCCCACGACTTGGTGAAAATGGGGTATGGCGTGACGGTTTACGAGGCCTTGCCGGTGGCCGGAGGCATGATGCGGGCCGGTATTCCCGCACACCGCCTGCCTAAAGGCGTGCTGCAACAAGATATCGATGATATCCTGGCCCTAGGCGTCGTCCTCAAGACGAATCATCCAGTTCAAGATCCGAGCAAGCTGCTGGCCGAAGGATATGACGCCGTTTGCCTGGCGACTGGCATTTCGTCGGCCGACCATTCCCTGGGCGTTGAGGGCGAGGAGTTGACCGGCGTCATTCCGGCGGCGACCTTCTTGCGCAAGGTGAACCTAGGCGAGCCAGTGCGGATTGGCCAAAAGGTGGCCGTCGTCGGCGGTGGAATCACGGCGCTGGACGCCGCGGCGGTAGCCCGGCGTTTGGGGGCCGAAGTTTACCTGGCTCTTGATCGCCCGAGGGGCGAATTGCCGGCATATCATTGGGAAGTGGCGGCCGTGGAAGCGGAAGACATCCATTTACTGGAACGGACCACAGTCACCCGCATCCTGGGCCAAGAAGGCGAAGTCAGCGGTGTAGAGCTGGCCAAGACCGGTCGGGGCATGGTCAAAGATGCTGATGGACGGCGGCGGCCCAAGATCGAGCCGGGCAGCGAGTTCACGGTCGAGGTGGATACGGTCATCGGGACGGCCGGCCAATATTCAGATCTTCGTTTTCTCGACCAACGATTTGACGATTTGGGCGTCGATACGAAGACTTTAAGCAGCGAAGTTCCCGGCTTGTTTGTGGTAGCCGGCCGGAAAACCGGCGCTAGCTACATCATCGAAGCGGTGGCACTTGGCCACCGGGTAGCGACGAGTATCCACCGTTACCTGGAAGGTCAGCCGCTGGACCAAGACCAACAACCGAGGCCTCCGGCGGTGAAATTCAGCCGCCAGGAGCTGGTACAACGCATGGCGGCCGGCGAAATCGTCTCCCGGCCAAAGGTGAAACCGGTCTTATTGCCCATGGCCGAGCGGGTGACGAGTTTCCGTGAGGTTGTTTTAGGACTTAACGAACAGCAAGCCCGCCGTGAGGCAGAAAGATGCTTGCAGTGTGGGATTTGTTCCGAGTGCCTGGCTTGCCAGTACGCTTGTGGCGTTGATGCCATAGACCATGATATGGTGGCCCAAGAGGAGCAGATCGAAGTTGGCTCCATCATCCTCGCGCCAGGTTACGAGATTTATAATGCCGCTCTATCCGAGGAGTATGGCTATGGGCGTTACCCCAATGTGGTGAACGCCTTACAATTTGAGCGATTGTTATCGGCTTCCGGGCCAACATTGGGGGATGTGCGCCGGCCGTCTGATGGCCAGAGGCCAGCTCGAATCGCGTTCCTGCAATGCGTAGGCTCCCGCGACCAGAGCCATGATTATTGTTCGGCCGTGTGCTGCATGTATGCTACCAAAGAGGCGGTTATCGCCAAGGAGCACCAACCGCAGACGGATATACATGTCTTCATGATGGACATGCGGGCTTATTCCAAAGGTTATTGGGGATACTTCGAACGAGCCCGTGATAAGTATGGCATCCATTACACGCGGGCTCGTCTGAGCGCTTTGCAAGAAGATCCCCATAGTCGCGATCTGCTACTCCATTACCAGAATGAGAACGGCCGACAAGTGACTGAAAAGTTTAACTTGGTCGTGCTTTCAATTGGGATGGAAATTTCGGCCTCGGTGCGCGACCTGGGACGGCGGTTGGGCGTTGAATTGGATAAATACGGCTTTTGCCATACGACTCAATTCAACCCGGTAGAAACGAGTCGGCCGGGCATTTACGCCGTGGGGCCTTTCCGCGAGCCAAAGGATATTCCTGAGTCGGTGGTTGAAGCCAGCGGCGCAGCCGCTGCCAGCGCCGGTCTATTGGCCGAAGCGCGCTGGTCCTTGACTCGCCAACATGAGTACCCACCGGAGATAGACGTGACCGGGCAAGAGGCTCGGATTGGCGTCTTTGTATGTCACTGCGGCTCGAATATCGGCGGTTTCCTAGATGTGCCGACCGTGGCCGAGTATGCCCGGACGTTGCCCGGAGTCGTCCATGCCGAGGATAGCCTGTACGCTTGTGCCCAGGATTCCATCAAATTGATCGCCGAACGGGTGGAAGAATATGGCTTAAACCGGATCGTGGTGGCCAGTTGTTCGCCTTTAACCCATGCGCCACTCTTTCAGGATAGCATCCGCGCGGCCGGCCTAAACCCCTATCTCTTCGAGATGGCCAATATCCGTAACCAATGCTCTTGGGTACATTCAGATGCCTGGGATATCGCCACCAACAAAGCCAAAGACCTGGTGCGCATGGCGGTCGCTCGAGCGGCATTGCTTGAAGCGCAGCATACGGTCGAGGTGCCGGTGGAAAGAACGGCCCTGGTTGTGGGCGGTGGGGCGGCCGGCATGATGGCTGCACTGTCGCTGGCCCAGCAGGGTTTTCCCGTTCACCTGGTGGAGAAAGAAACGAAACTGGGCGGCAATTTGCGACACGTCTTCACGGCGGGCAATGGTCAGGAGCCCCAGCAAATATTGTCCCAACTTGTGGAGCAGGTAATGGCCAGTGAGGCGATTACGGTTCACCTGGATAGCCAGGTAGCGACGACCCGTGGCTTCACAGGTAACTTCGCCACCACGATTCGCGATGCAAGTACCAAATTGGTTGAGATCAACCATGGCGTTACGATTTTAGCCACGGGTGGGCAGGAATATCGCGGCCCGGAATATGGCTATGGCACCGATCCCCGAATCCTGACCCAGCAAGAGTTTGAGTATGTACTGACGAACCAGCCGGAAGAGATTCGGGATCTAAAGTCGTTGGTCATGATTCAGTGCGTTGGCCCGGCCGAACGTTTTTGCAGCCGGATATGTTGCACGGTGGCTCTCAAGAATGCACTGGCTTTGAAAAAAGAGAATCCCGGGTGCCAGGTGGTTATTTTATACCGGGATATCCGCTCTTATGGTTTTAAGGAACGTTTATACACCAGGGCCCGCGAGCAAGGCGTGCTTTTCGTACGCTACGACGACCAGCACCGGCCCAGTGTCCAGGCGAGGCAGACAGCGGCTTTGTCCGTCAAGGCCTGGGATCCGATCCTGGAGTGTAAGCTGCAACTGGAACCCGATTTGTTGGTCTTGAGTATGCCGGTGGTGCCGCCGGACAATATCAAGAAGATGGCGGCGCTGTTCAAGGTGTCCTTGGATGATGATGGTTTCTTCTTGGAAGCTCACGTCAAGTTGCGGCCGGTTGATTTCAGCACCGATGGTGTGTTCATGGCCGGGATGGCCCATTATCCGAAAATGTTGGACGAGACGATGATCCAGGCTCAGGCGGCGGCCGCCCGGGCTGCCCGGGTATTAAGCCGAGAAAGCCTGACGGCCGGCGGTCGGGTAGCCGTGGTGGATGAATCCCACTGTACCGGTTGCCTGACCTGTGTGCGCATCTGTCCCTTTGGTGTGCCTATCATGAAACCCAGCTTGACGGGCGTAGGGGATATCATGGGCGCGGCTTATATCGAGGCTGCCGTTTGCCAGGGTTGTGGCAGTTGCGTGGCCGAGTGCCCGGCCCGGGCCATCCAACTCATGCACTATACCGATGCCCAGATGATGAACAAGGTCAGGGCGCTGGTTGGTTTGCCGGAAAAGCTGTTGAAAGCGGCCGAGATAGAGGTTATTTGATGGAGGTCTGGGAGTAGAGAAAATGACAGCCGTGGCATTTCAAATCGTCGCCTATTGTTGTGAGCATTGCGCTTATGCGGCGGCCGATTTGGCCGGCGGGCTACGAATGCAGTACCCACCGGAAGTTAAAATCGTCCAATTGCCCTGCACGGGCAAGCTGGATGTTTTGATGGTGTTGCAGGCTGTTGAAGATGGCGTCGACGGCGCGATGGTGGCCGGTTGACTGGCCGGTGATTGCCATTACCTGGAAGGTAATGTGAATGCAAAAAGGCGAGTGGAACGAGTTAAAGAGTTGTTGAGCCAAATAGGTTTGGAACCGGATCGGGTTCGTATGTTCAATATGTCGTCGGCTATGGCTGGAGAATTTGCTAAGGCTGCGACGGAGATGTCCGAACAGATATCGAGCCTGGGGCCCAATCCACTGCGAACGTTAGCAGAAGGTGAAACAGGAGTGGAAAAACCTGCATAAGGCTGGCAGTTGGAGATTAGGGATTGGATGGCGAAATCCGATCTTCGATCTCCAATTACCAATCTCCACACAAGGAGTGTGAAACATGATTGTAGCGGAACAAAAGAAGCTGGATGAAATCAAGAATTTGATAGGCGAAGCTGAAAAAGTGCTGGTGGTGGGCTGTGGCACGTGCGTCACGGTCTGTTTTGCCGGAGGTGCCCGCGAAGCGGCCATCACGTCGGCGTCGCTGCGGATGGCATCCAAGCTGGATGGTGAACCCAAAGATGTGACCGACGTGACGGTGCAACGCCAATGCGAATGGGAATACCTGGACCAGATCGAAGACCAGATCCTGGAAGCCGACATCGTCTTGTCTATGGGCTGCGGCATCGGCGTGCAAGCCATCGCTGAACATTACCCGGATGCCTGGGTTGTGCCCGGCCTAAACACGAAATTCTTGGGCTTGCCGACCGAACAAGGGGTCTGGGCTGAACGCTGTGCCGCCTGTGGCGATTGCGTCCTGGGTTTAACCGGTGGCATCTGCCCGATCGCCCGTTGTTCCAAGTCTTTGCTCAACGGCCCTTGCGGCGGTTCGGAAGCTGGGCATTGTGAGATCAACCCCGACGTTCCCTGCGCCTGGCAATTGATTTACGATCGTTTGAGTGGCGCGGACAAATTGCATGTCCTGCTAGAATTGCAACCGCCCAAGAATTGGCAAACATCCCGCGATGGTGGCCCGCGTAAGATCATCCGCGAGGATTTGCGGCTGCTATCAGAGGAGGAGGATTAAGCCATGGTCACTGAAGTTAACAGTGAAACTGAAGTAAAAGGTGAAACAAAGATGTCGAGGAACGGATACCTGGCAGGCTCAACATTGGAACGAGTCTTGCGGGCCGGTCATTTTGCCGTGACCGGCGAGTTAGGTCCGCCGCAGAGCGCGGATGGCGAAGAGATCCGTAAGAAGGCCGGCTTGTTGAAAGGTTATTGTGACGCGGTCAACATCACTGACAACCAGACCGCTATTGTGCGCATGTCCAGCATCGGCGCCGGCACGATCGTCGTTCAGGAGGGCCTGGAGCCGGTTATCCAGATGACTTGCCGCGACCGCAACCGGCTGGCTATCCAAGCGGACCTGATGGGCGCCTATGCGTTGGGAATGCGCAACCTGCTATGCCTAACCGGCGATCACCAGATCTTCGGCAACCACCCGACAGCGAAGAACGTCTTCGATCTCGATTCGCTACAACTGGTGCGCATGGTGAGTGATATGCGGGATGAAAGCATCTTCCAATGCGGCGATGCTTTTAAGGGACCGGAACCGCGCTTTTTTGTGGGCGCGGCGGCCGCGCCTTTTGCTGATCCCATCGATTTCCGGCCCTACCGCCTGGCGAAAAAGGTGAACGCCGGCGCTGATTTCATCCAGACCCAGCTAGTTTACGATATCCTAGCCTTCGAACGATATATGGAGAAGGTGCGGGAATTAGGCCTTCACGAAAAAACGTATATCCTGGCCGGTGTCGGTCCATTGAAGAGCCCCGGCATGGCCCGCTACATGAAAAACAATGTACCCGGCATATTGGTGCCTGACGAACTGATCCAGCGAATGGCAGGCGCAGGCGCCCCATGGGCCGACAAGAAAAAAGATGAATTGACGCGAGAAGATAAACAGAAGCGGTCTCAGGCCTGGAAAGATGAGGGGATCAAGATCTGCATCGAATTGATCCAGCAGTTGCAGGCTATCGAAGGCGTAGCCGGCGTACATGTCATGGCTATCGAATGGGAATCGGCCGTCAAGCCGATCGTCGAAGGCGCCGGCCTATACCCACGACCTGAGGTTGGCGAGTAAATGATAGTCTGACAGTTGATGGCCAACCGATTTGAGTAATTACGAGTAAAATAGTTTTAGGAAGTCGTTATGAGCGAAAATAAAAACTCCGTCACAAACGAGACGAGCAGCGCCGAAGAGGGGATGAGCGTTAGCGCAGAATTGGCCCAACGCATCCAGGATGAGTTGGGGGAGAACGTTTATCTCTGTTATCAGTGCGTCAAATGCACCAGTGGATGCCCGGTGGGCCAATTCTTTGATTGGCAGCCAAACCAGATCATGCGCGCTCTGCAGTTGGGCCAGGAAGATATCGCCCTGAAAGCCCAGACGCCCTGGTTATGCGCCGCCTGCCAGACGTGCAGCACGCGCTGTCCCCAAGGCATAGACATCGCAGCCATCATGGAATTTTTGACCCGCGAAGCGTTGGAGAAAGGCATCGAACCATCTGTTCCCAAGGTCGATCGTTTCAACAAGGCTTTCATGCGTGAGGTCCGGCTATGGGGCCGGGCGTACGAACCGGGCCTGATGGCTGAAATGATAGTGCAGGATCCCGGCTCAGGCATCGACGATATAGGTCTGTACGTTAAGATGCTGCAAAAGCGGAAGGTCGGATTTCTGCCGAGCCTGGGCCGTCCACCAGACAAGGCTAAACCTGTGCCCGGCGCGGCCGAGGCCATCGCCTATTACCCCGGCTGCTCGCTCCATTCCACGGCGACTGAGTTTAACGTTTCCACCCAGGCGGTTTGCGAAGCCTTAGGCATGACTTTGATCGAACCAAAAGGCTGGGTTTGCTGCGGTAGCAGCGCAGCGCACCGGACCGATAGCGACGCGGCCGTGCGTCTGCCTATGGAGAATTTGGCGCTGATCGAACAAAGCGGCTTCACCGAAGTCACCATGCCCTGCGCGGCCTGTTTCAATCGGCACAAAGTGGCCCAGTTTGAAATCCGGCGTGACGATGGGCATAAGGCGGCCGTCGAGGAAGAATTAGATTACGCTTACCAGGATTCGGTGCAGGTTAGCACAGTGACCCAGTCGATCTTGAATCACGTGGGCGCCGAAGAGGTGAGAACTCAGGTGAAAAAGCCTCTCGAGGGGCTGCGGATCGTCTGCTATTATGGTTGTTTGCTGACTCGGCCGCCTCAGGTGACTGAAGCGGAACATCCGGAAAACCCGACGGATATGGACAAAATCGTAGAAGCCCTAGGCGCGGAAGTGGTTGATTGGTCGTACAAGACTTGTTGCTGTGGCGCGGCTCATTCGCTCACGCGCCCTGATATCGTGCTTTCACTCAGCGGAGATCTGATCAGCCATGCCCGGGAAGCAGGTGCCGACGCCATCGCCGTTGCTTGTCCCCTATGCCATACGAACCTAGATGCTCGGCAATTCCAAATGAAAGTGGAGGAGCCGATGCCGGTGCTCTATTTCACCCAATTGATGGCGCTGGCTTTAGGTTTGCCTGAGAAAGAAGCAGCCTTGAATAAGAACCTGATCGACCCACGGCCGCTGCTGAAGAGCAAGGGTTTGTTGGCAGCTTAAACCCGATGAATAATCATTACCGGCCGCAGGCCGAAGATCCTAACCAGCTGGCTTTACGGGTGGGCCAGCTTCACGACCAATTACGCCTGGCTGACCCCAAGTTTTTGGCTGCCAATACCGGCGTCACTTACCTGCCGGCCGATCCTCGACGAGGCACCTTTTATTTACCTTTGTGGGGTCAGGATATCTCTTTGACTTATCCGGAATTCACCGGGCGTGATGCCAGGACGGGCGAGCTTTTAAGCACTTTTTCGCAGGCGTTGCTGGCTTATTACTTCACCATATCCGATGGCACGCCCCCGACCGGGAAATGGATTTCTTTTTCGGAATTGCCGGAGGGACGCTTTTATAATCAGGCTTTTCAGGGCTATACGGGCGGAGAATTGGCTAAAATCATTGGTGATGACGCGGACGGTTTCGCCCAGGCATCGTTGCGAGCCGGCGGTCGGATGCCTCAGTTGGAGAAGGTTTTGGGTGACAAGGCGTTTTCCTTTCGTGTTTTACCCCAGGTTTCATTGCTAGCCGTTTGCTGGTTAGGTGACGAAGATTTTCCCTCTTCGTACAATATCTTATTTGACGCGGCCGTTTGCCATCACCTGTCCACCGACGCCTGCGCCATCGTAGGTGGGACATTAACGCGACGCTTGATAAATAATTATCAGGTCATGAAGGACCATTGACGGCTGCACACCAATTTTAATAAACTGCAGAGTGATGAAATTCACATCGAGGTGTCACGGAGCGTTTACTTCAATTTCCAACTGTGACGCACTATGAGGAGTATCAATCGATGAAAATCGCTATTAGTGGGAAGGGGGGCGTCGGTAAAACGACCTTGGCTGCGCTGTTGGCCCAGGTTTATGCCGATGCGGGTCGCGATGTGCTGGCCGTCGACGCCGATCCATCACCTTGCCTGGCGGGCGCTTTGGGTTTTCCCGACCCGTTACGGGAGCAGTTGCACCCGATCTCGGAAATGGATGCCTTAATTGAGGAACGTACTGGCGCCAAGCCAGGAGCCTCCGGTGGATTCTTTACTCTCAACCCAAGGGTAGATGATATCCCTGATCGATTTAGCGTCTCCCATAGGGGGGTGCGGTTGTTGGAGATGGGTTCGGTGGACTTTGGCGGATCGGGTTGCATATGTCCTGAAAGCGCCATGCTCAAGACTTTGTTCACCCATCTCATGTTCCGTAAGGATGATGTGCTGATCCTGGATATGTACGCCGGCGTGGAGCATCTGGGCCGGGCCACGGTGGACTTCGTAGATGCCATGCTGGTGGTTGTGGAACCGACCCGTCGTAGTTTGGGCACGGCCGCTCAAATCAAAAGTTTGGCCAACGATATTGGGCTGGAGCGGCTATGGCTGGTGGGCAATAAGGTACGAGATGAGCAAGAAGCTGAATTTTTGCGTTCAGCGACACCGGATCTGCCCATGTTAGGATATCTACCGGCCGATTTAGCGGTCCAGGAGGCGGACCGGTTGGGAGAGGCGGTCTATGATTATGTGCCGGCAATGAAGGAAGCGGCCGGCCAGATTGGGCAGAAGTTGATGGCTAATATTAACGAGACAGACGATCTAAAAATAGAAAGTGGCGTATAGGGATAACGATTATGACGCAGACAATTGCATTGGCGGGCAAGGGGGGCGTAGGCAAGACTACGACGGCCGGCATGGTGATCAAATACCTGGCTCAAAATCAATCAGGAGCGATCTTGGGCATTGATGCCGATCCTAGCAGCAATTTGAATATGGTCCTGGGATTGGATCTGGATTGGACCGTGGGCGAGATTCGCGAGGACATGTTGGTTCAAGTCAAAAACTCGCTGGCGGCCGGCGGCGCGGCCATGGGTAGTCTGCAAGGCGGTATGTCCAAAAGGGAATATCTCGATTACGAGATCCGGTCATCCGTTTCTGAAGGGGAACGATTTGACCTGATCGCTATGGGACGCTCGGAAGGGCCGGGTTGTTACTGTGCTGTCAATC
This sequence comes from Chloroflexota bacterium, assembly GCA_024638855.1. GTDB lineage: Bacteria > Chloroflexota > Anaerolineae > Promineifilales > Promineifilaceae > UBA11865. Next base: position 7,926 of record JAHEJP010000052.1, on the reverse strand, counting down.
ATAATTTGCGCGAGGTGGTGGATTCCATCAGTAAAAATTATCGCTACGTGGTGATCGATAATGAAGCGGGCATGGAACACCTAAGCCGCCGCACGACGCGCGACGTGAATCATTTGTTGGTGGTCACCGACCCGACCCAACGGGGATTGGTTGCCGCTGAACGAATCGCGGGCTTCCGCGATGAGATGGATATTCATATCGAGAACGCATACTTGATTTTGAACCGGTTGAATGGCGAAATGCCAGCCGCTTTGCAGGAACGTATCGACGAAATGGATATCCCCTTGCTTGGCGTCATTCCAGCCGATGCGGCGCTGCTCGAGTTTGAATTCAGCGGCCGGCCACTGGTAGAATTGGGCGATGAATCCCAGGTCTATCAGGCCGTGGCAACCATGATGTCCAAAATCTTGTAGTGGAGTAAGCCGAGGATCGCAGTTTTGTTTAGCTAACAGTATTAACTTACTTATAAAGAGAGCCGGGACGATGAATGAAGCAGACAGTCCAACAGTGGTGGAAGAGGTTACCGAGGCTGCCCTAGAAATAGCCGAGGAGGAGTTAGAAGCGAAGCCAGAGCCCAGTGGGAATGGGTCCGAGAAGGAGGTAGCATTGCCCGGAACGGGCCTGCTGCCCAGGGCAGTCTGGCCCCAACCGGTTGAGGCGGGGAGCAAGGTAAAACATCCAGGTTTGTACTTTAACCAGGAGCTAAGCTGGATTGACTTCAACTGGCGGGTTCTCTATCTGGCCATGGATGAGCGGACCCCGCTGCTGGAAAGGGTGCGTTTCGTGGCTATTACCGCCAGTAACCTGGATGAGTTCATCCAAAAACGGGTAGGCGGCTTGAAACGGCAGGAGGCGGCTGGGGTGCGTAAGCTCTCGCCTGACGGCCGCACGCCGAGTCAACAATTGGCGCTGATACTCTCGAATGCGCGCGAGATGCACCAAATCATGACCGAAATGTGGGAAAAAGAGCTCAAACCGGTGATGCGAGCGGAAGCGGGCATAGATATATGCAGCTATGATGAATTGAGCCAGGAACAGAAGAGTCGGTTGGGCGATTATTTCCAAAACCAGATTTACCCGATCCTGACGCCCTTGACCGTTGATCCAGGCCATCCTTTCCCCTTCATCTCTAACTTGAGCCTATCGTTGGCCATCATCTTGCGCCATCCTTACCGGAATACCCTTCATTTCGCTCGCCTCAAGGTGCCGAAGAGCCTTGGGCGATGGATACCGCTTAACAATGTGGAGAACCAAACTACAGGCACGATACGAAGCTGCTTCCTACCGATGGAACAGCTGATCGCTCACCATTTGGGCCAGCTCTTCCAAGGAATGGAAGTGGTGAGCGTCCACCCATTCCGCATCACCCGCAACGCCGACTTGCGCAGGGATGAAGAGGAAGCCGAAGATTTGATAGCCATGATTTCGGAAGAATTGCGGGAGCGTCGCTTTGCGCCTGTGGTCAGGTTGGAAGTGGCGAAAGAGATGCCAGACTACGATCGTCGCCTACTTATGCGTGAGCTAGGCCTGAAATCCGACGATTTGTATGAGGTGGATGGGTTACTTGACCTTACGGATTGTCACTCAATCGCTGACCTGCCACTGCCCCAGTTCAAATACCAGCCATGGGAAGCTGTGGTGCCGAACCGCCTGGTTCATGAAGGCGAGACCAAGGATACACAAGATATCTTCGCCATCATTCGCCAGGGTGACTTGTTGGTACACCACCCTTATGATTCTTTCAATGCCAGCGTGCAGCGGTTGCTGGAAGAAGCGGCCCTTGACAAACGTGTCGTGGCTATCAAACAAACGCTATACCGGACGTCGGATAAATCACCCATTGTACGAGCGCTGATGCAAGCGGCCGAACGGGGCAAACAAGTGGCCGTCCTGGTGGAGGTGAAAGCGCGTTTTGACGAAGCCAATAATATCGAATGGGCCCGGAGGTTAGAAGATGCCGGGGTTCACGTGGCTTACGGCCTGGTGGGCCTAAAAACCCACACCAAGGCCACTCTCATCGTGCGTGAGGAACAGGGCGGCATCAGGTGCTACTGCCATATCGGGACGGGCAACTATCATCCGAAGACGGCTCGCTTGTATACTGACCTAGGCCTGCTGACCTGCCGGCCAGAACTCAGCCGGGATATCGTCAACCTGTTCCATTATTTGACCGGCTACGCCCCCGACCAACGTTACGACAAAGTTATGGTGGCTCCCCGGGATATGCGTAAAACTTTCTACCAACTCATCCGCCGGGAAATCGCCAACCAAAAAGAGCATGGCAACGGTCGTATCGTGGCCAAAATGAATGCCTTGGACGATGTGGGTATCATCCGGCAATTATATCGCGCCTCGCAGGTAGGCGTGCAGATTGATCTGATCATCCGCGGGCACAGTCGCTTGCGGCCTGGATTGGCCGGATTCAGCGACAATATCCGGATCATCAGCATCCTGGGGCGTTTCCTGGAACACGATCGCATCTATTACTTTCATAATAATGGCGATCCGCAGGTTTATATCGGCAGCGCCGACTGGCGAAACCGAAACTTAAGTGACCGGGTCGAGCTGATTGCTCCTATCGAAGAACCAGCGTTGCGCGACAGGACCATCGGCATCCTGGAGGATGCGCTCAGTGATAATCGCCTGGCCTGGGAATTGGATGCCGAGGGCTATTACAGGTTGCGCCATCCGGAAGAGGGGGATTCAGAATGCGACTTCCACGAACTTCTAATGAAGGAGGCGCGGAAACGGGCTAAGCAAGATCGTAAAATATCGTGAATCGTCAGCGTTTCGACAGGAATTTCTCGATGATTTCCTGGGCTGTGAGCTGGTTGAAGAGAATCGCACCCTGACAAACTGACACGCTTCATCATACTGGTGGAGGCAGTCCATGGACCAATTGCAGACCGAAGTAGCCGACTCTGCATTCAAAGAATTTTGGGACAACTTCCGGTTGTCTCGCTCCCGGGCAGTCACCCAACCTGCGTACACCGCCTTTTTTGCTCTGTTGCCCTATTTGACGCTGCTGGTTGCGGCCGTCATCGCTGATCTGACCGAAAATACCGATTGGGGATGGACGAAGCAGGCGATTACCCTCTGGCCGATGTTGATCGCCACGGCTTTTTTGCTGGTGATCATTTGGGTATATTACAGGTGGCAGAACGAGATCCCGGTCTTTTTTTCGTGGCTTTATGATGGGGAGCGTATCAATTCCCAGGAAGGCGATCTTGAGCAACAATACGGGCAATATTTGAGGGAGTACCAAAGCCGACTTCATTCTTTCAAGGGTCCGTTGCTGTTTGTAATTATCGGCCTGATATTTGTCGTGGTCTTAAGTTGGATCACAGATATTCCCGAGTTAATAACCGCATTTTGGGTTACAGACGAAGTGTCTGGACGATTTATTGCCATCCGTTTCTTCATCATCTGGTTCTTTGGTTTTTCTATTTGGGCCATCCTTTTCGGGCTGGCTGCCTGGCCCGTATACGTGACCGGCCGGCACCTTTCTATCCTAAGCGATCGCTTTGATGTGGTAGTGCAGCCATCCCATCCGGACCGGTGTGGCGGTCTTAAATCGTGGGGCGATTTTTGTTTTAATATGACCTTGCCGGTGGTCATTGGCGGATTGATGTTGGCCATATTCGGCCTGGGACATTCATTTCTCCAGGATGCAGGAGTGATTGTTTACGAGACAGTTGTCCCCGTGGCCAACGCGGCGCTCATTCTAGTCGTGCTCCCATTCACGGGTATCAGCTTCTACGCACCGGTGTCGGGCGTGCATGCGCGGATGATCCAGCTAAAGAAGGCGATGGAAGATCAATATGCTAAACAAGCGGCCGGATTGGAGGCGCAGATCAGGTCCAATCTGGATGAGCCCGAGCGGTTGGCCGATGCTAGGCAGGCGGCCGAGGAACTAGAAGTATTGCGGGCGCTTATGCCCAATGATTACAGCTATCCAGAGTGGCCATTCGATCGCAGTGTGCCGGTGAAGTTATTCGCTTCGCCGATCCTATCATTGGCGATCCAGTTTTTGGTCGATTTGTTTTCGCGATCTAGTTGTTGTGGTTGAGTAAGCCGAAGGATTGCCATTCTGTTCGAGTCAACGGAATCGGCTTACTTCTAGGATCTAAAGGAGGTTGAGCCCATGCGATCCGTTTACATCATTTCCGGGGGGCTGAGCAAATTCAGTAAAGCTCGCCCTGACAAAACCTTTCAAGCGGTCGTCAAAGAAGCCTATGATTATGCCATCGATGATCTGGGCCTGGACCATCGCCAATTTGTGGAGGCGGTGGATGGCAGCGTAGCCTCATACTTTTCAGACCATTTCAGCCGGCAACTCATGGCCGGTATCATGGTCCAGGATTACCTGGGATTGTGCCCAAAACCGGGCCACCGGGTGGAAGGGGGCGGGGCGACCGGCGGCATCTGTTTTCAGGAGGCGTGGAAGGCGGTTGCTTCCGGTTACATGGATATATGCCTGGCTTACGGTTTCGAGACCATGAGCCATGTGGCCACCTGGAAGGGGAATGAATTCATCGCCCTGGCCTCAGATGTGAGCTTTGATTATCCGGTGGGCGGATTTTACTCTGGTTATTACGCCATGATGGTCACCCGCCACATGAAAGAATTTGGCACAACGCCGGAGCAGATGGCGCATGTGTCGGTCAAGAACCATATGAATGCTTATCACAACCCCTATGCCCAAAAGAGGCAACGGTTGACCATCGAGGATGTGCGCCAGGCGCCTATGGTAGCCTGGCCCCTGACCCGGCTGGATATCTGCGTGATGTCCGACGGCGCGGCGGCCACGATCCTGTGCAGCGAGGAGGGTTTGCGGCGATTGGAAGCGGCCGGCGCCAAAATTCCGCGACCGTTGGTCAAAGTAAGCGGCATTGGCCGGGGCACCGACGCCATGCGAATGGCCGACCGGCCGCACCAGGGCTTCGATGATTTCTTGCGGGCTAATTTGTTGCCCAATGAAGATAGTGTCGATACCCGGGCCTATTACCGGAAATTGTGGGATCGTGGCTTTCGCTACCCAGGTGTCCACTCATTCCGGGCCGGCCGGATGGGTTCTAAAGAAGCCTATAAAAACGCGGGCATCAACGATCCCCTGGCTGAGCTTGATTTCGTCGAATTGCACGATGCCTATACCAGCTCCGAGATTCAGACCTATGAAGATATGGGGCTCTGCCGATATGGCGAGGGAGGTTCTTTCGCAGAAAGCGGCAAAGCTTTTATGCCCGGCATCGATTACGGGCTGAATTTGCACGAGGAACCGCTTTGCCCGGTCAATCCTAGCGGCGGTTTAATCGCCTGCGGCCATCCGGTTGGGGCTACAGGTTTGATGCAGGCGGTCTTCGCCCTGTGGCAGTTACAAAGCACGATCCAGGCCCATTTCGGTGACCCGACTTTGCAAGTATCCGGTGCTCGACGGGGAGCAATTCATAGCCACGCAGGCACCGGTACGTACGTGACGGTCAGCATCCTAGAGAAGGAGTCGTAGTGATGGCAAAAAAGAAACAGCCCCAAAAGATGGAAGAGACATTTGGCGGTTACATCCTGCATAGCGTCCCTTTTCCCAGCGCGTTGCATGAAGCGGCATTGGCCAGTTTAAAAGAGATGGAACCGATCCTGATCGAACAGCCTTATAGCGTTACCTATTTACATTCCTTTGGCCAGGATTCACCGTTCTTTGCCGGTTTGGCCAATGGTCACTTCCTGGTGAACCGGGACTCAAAAAGCGGCTATACTTACGCCACGCCTCGAGGGCATGACATGTATAGTGGGGAGGAGACGGAATGGCTGGAGATAGCGGCCGAGGGCACTGTACATGCATTTACGGTCTGTCATTTCGGCAGCGAAGAGTTTTTGCCCGAATGTCCCTTCGTGCTGACTCTGGTTGAATTCCCCGGAGTGGATACGCTGTTCCTGGCCCGGCTCATCGGCGTTGAGCCAGAGGAGGCCGATCTGTCCTGGATCGGCATGAAAGTTAAGGGACGATTCCGGCGGCTGAGCAAGTTCAAGCCGACGGATGTCTACTTTTACCCGGCTACGATTCCGGGGTAAGGTTCAATTTTGCCAGCCTGAAACCAGGTCACGCCCCATTCATCGTCGAGCCAGCGACCCTGGATTCGCAGGGGCAACCACGGCGTGGGTTTTTCCAACTTGTCGTCGCCTCTGACCATGATGAAGGTATGGCCATCTCCGAGGTAAAAACCCGGCCCGCCGGTCCAACCAGGCAGGCGGACGCCGGCAACCGTCAACGGCCGACCGGGTTTGCCGGCCAATTCAGCCAAGGGCGTCAGTTGGGAAGGGTAGCTCTCGAGTAGATCAAGGGGGTGGACGCTGACCGGTTGGCCCAGGATATGTCTTTCCCAAGCCAAGCGTTGGGCAGGACTTTCCTGAGCCGTTTCTGTTTGGACAAAGGAGAAAGTAAACTGGCTCGCGCTGCCGGCCCGGTTAAATAACTCAGCATCGGCCAGCAGGGCTGCTCGGCTTGAACCCAGGCCATCCAAAGCGCCACATTGGATGAGGTGTTGCAGCTCTTTCGTTTGTAAGGGCACACGCCTGGCCAGGTCTCGCAGGTCGTCGAAAGGCCGCTCTTCCCGGCCGGCGATGATGGCCCGGACACTACTGCGGCGCAGGTCGCGCACCTGGCCTAAGCCCATCCAGAGGGTGGGGTTTTTGGAGTCGCCATTTGAGGCCTGGAAAGAAAGGGAGAAGGCTTCGTGGCTGTGGTTGATGTGGGGCGGCTTGACGGGGATGCCCAAAAGTACGGCTTCGGCCATGTAAATGGCCGGGTGATGAAAACCGCCCCGGTCGGCCAGGCGAGCGCAAAAAAAGGCGGCCGGCCAATGGGTCTTGAGATAGGCCGAGCGATAACTGACATCGGCATAGGCCGTGGCGTGGCCGCGATTGAAGCCGTAACCGGCGAAGGCCAAGACCTGGTCCCACAAAGTTTGAGCCTGTTCAGGGTTAAAACCGGGACCTTCAGGCGCCGACCGGAGGCAGCCGTCGATGAATTGGGTTTGCATGGCAGCCATCTCGCGGGCCTGGAATTTGCTCATGCCCCGGCGCAAGTGATCGGCCTGGGCCCAGCTCAGCCCGGCAATCTCCGTGGCCACGCGCAAAATCTGTTCCTGGAACAGTAAGACCCCTTTGGTTGAGGCCAGGATAGGCTCCAACGCCGGGTGTAGGTAGCCAGTCGTCTCTTCGCCCCGATAACGGCGAATAAATCTTTGGGCCATTCCGCCGGTGGCCGGTCCCGGTTTGAAGAAGGCATTGGCCACAGCGAGGTCGAAGACTTTTCGGGCCTTTAGCTGGCGCAGGGTACGACGGGCCCCGGCCGATTCGCACTGGAAGACGCCGATGGTGTGGCCTTGCTGCAGACAATCGCCAGTCAACTTATCCTCCATTGGGATTTGGTCCAGGTGAAAGTCAGGTTGGTGGTGCTGGCGGATCAGGTCGGCCGCATCTGCTAAAACGGTTAGGGCGCGGATGCCTAGCAGATCGAGCTTGGGTAAACCTAAAGCCTCTAGATCTTGGTGGCCAAATTGGGTAGTGAGGAAACCTTTGGGCGCCCATTGTATGGGAACAAAATCGGTCAAAGGGCCGGGCGTGATAACCAGGCCACCGGGGTGGATGCTCATGTGATGGGGCTGGCTGACAATCTGGGCAGCAGCTAAAACGACTTGCCGCTGGCGAGGGTCGGTTAATTCTCTGGCCAGGTCTTGAATGGTCCGTCTGCTTCGTCTGCGGGGATCAGGGTGCCAGCCTCTAGGTAGCCGTTTGGCGAGTTGGCCCATCTCTTTTTCGTGTAGCCCATAAGCTTTGGCCGTTTCCCGGAGGGCTGATTTGGGTCGCAAGGTGCTAACGGTGGCTACCAGCGCGACTTGATCCGGGCCGTAAGTGCGGCGCACGTAA
>JAHEJP010000051.1:881-19107 GCA_024638855.1 Chloroflexota bacterium | reverse complement strand
CAAATGCCGGTCTTCTCGTGCCATCGGGCAAGGTAATAGCCCACCACCACTGTTCGTTTTCTTCCGGCGTCCAGTCCCGATCGGCGATATAGATGGTGAAGATTGGCCCGATCCATGGTTGCCAATTCTCGCCGGCGTATTGGTAAGCGCGGACGAGATAATCGGCTTGCTCCTCCTCCGTGACTGCGTGCCAGGCATATTCTGGATTGAACGTGTCAATGGTCCAACCTAATTCCAAGATAGCCACTTGTTTGTCGGCATCACCATTCGCCTCCATGATGGCCCGCATATCTTCTACGTGGCGAAAAACGAACCACCGGCCGCCACCGTATTCAGGATTTGTTTCCCCTTCTTCGGGCGAAACCTCCGGTGGCGCCTTGTATCCAGGTGCGTTGAGCCCTAGCACATCAAAATAGTCGGCCGCGCCGGCATCATACATCCCTTGTAGAAACTCGGTGTCCGGCATAGCTAGCGGCAATTTAGTGCCTGTAGGGGCCAAACCGGCCGAAACGACGATGGCCTTGGGATCGGCCGCCTTGATCTCCTGGTAACAAGCTTTCAGCAGTTCCGTATATTCAGTCGGATTTGGTGGATTATCGCCCCATTCGCGGCTCAAATTCGGTTCATTCCAAACCTGATAGGCGTCAATTCGCCCCTTATATCTTTCAGCCAAGTCTCCACAAAAATCAGCGAAATTCTGCAGGTCGGCCGGTGGCGCATTTTCCAGTGGTGGCCAATTGACTTCCTGCGACCAGAAAGGCTGGCGGTCGATCCGGACCAATATCTTAAGGCCTGATCTTTCTACCTTTTTCAATATTTTATCTGGACGATACCAGTCATAGTTGCCTTTCTCGATGGATTCGATATCACGCCAGGCAAAAGCTTGCTTAACCCAACCAAATTCTAGCTCTTTTATGTCATCAAGTTCGCGAGGCCCTTGTTGGTTGTACCACCAGATGAACGCTTGCGCGCCATACTCAGGAGAGGCAAATAGTGGTTCTGCACTCCCCTCTACTGGCGTGACCGTCTCCACATTTGTCGTCGGGGTTGGCGCCAGAGTTGCCGGTGCATCGGTTGATGTGGGCGAAACCTGAATAGGAGATGGCAAAGATTCAACCTCCCTGGTAGGAACGGCCGTGTCCGTAGCAGGAATCGAAGATGGGCTGGCTGTTGGACTATCGACTTCCGATCGACAAGCAACTAACAAGATAAGAAAACTCAGGGCGATCAGATAAGGCTTATACATAGTGACTCGATATTTGATTCAACCCTGGTTTCGACGACTGATCTATCTTTACCTGAATATAGCAACGTCAGAAAGTCGAGCGAGGACACAGAAGCTTTGCCAGGTTATTCGCTCCTGTTGGCCTGGTCGGGTTAGTATTTACTCTGGTTTCGGCATCTCGACAACTGCCTGGAAGGCAGGCCGGGGTTTACCATCGGTATCGATGATGCTGTAGGGCACTGGGTCATCCGTTGGACCGTTGCCTTTATTGCCGAAGTCATAGTTAAATAAAAAAGCCAACCAGACATTGCCCGAATCTTTCATTAGCTGGTACGCCTGGGTAATATATTGAGCCTGTTCATCAAGCGTGTTATCTTGCGCAAACTCGAAACCTTCCGGATAACTATCGTAACCTTCACTGCTGGGCCAACCGAATTCCGTCACACATAACTTCTTGTTCGGATCGACAACCTGGACCTTCTGAGCGTAGGTATCCAGGGTCGTCTTGAAACTCCAGCTATGATGGGGGTTATCAAAAGGTCCCCGGAAGATCGCTGTTGCAGACTCAGGCTGGGCGCCGGCTTCCTCATAAGGGACGTCGGGTCCAATGTTGTAGCCATTATGATGGGCTCCGACACAATCGGTATAATTCAACAAGCCGGCCGTCAGGGCTTCATCCAGGTACAAGAAATCATCGTAGGACGTGACCCCATCGTTAATGCCGGTTGGGGCTAAAGCGCCGCTAATGACGATGATATTGGGATCATAGGCTTTAATTGTGTCATAGGATTGGGAAAGGAATTGTACGTAACTGGCTGGGCTAAGACCCTCGGGAGTCGCCCATTCCCGGTCCAGATTTTGTTCATTCCACACTTCTATGGCATGGATCTTACCCGGGTAGCGATTCAAGAGCTCATTCAAGAAGTTAGTGTAATTAGTGAAATCATCGGGCGGGCCATTTTCACCACCGGCGGCGCGAGTCCAAGCCGGCGCACCAACGATGCTGAACATGAGGTTCAAGCCGTGGTTGTTGACCTCGTCGACTACGCCATCATAAAAGAACCATTGAAAAGTTTCCGGATCGGGTTGTACCAGAGGCCACTCTAATTGAACTTTCACCCAATCTAAGCCAAGGTTATTGCTGATCGTATCCATAGCGAACCTCGGGTCACCTACCACTGCGTGGGATTGGGTTCCATAACCAAACGCCTCGGCCGGCCATGGGAACGTGGGCTGTTTAATCGGTGGCTCAGGGGGCGGTTCTACGGCTTCTTCAGCTTCAGCCGCTTGGCCTTGCTCCCCGCTGACGATTACAGGAGGTGGCAGGGTTTGGGTTGGCTCTGGTTGTGGTGCGCTCTCTGGCGCGTTGTCCACAACTTCCTGGGGTTCTTCTTCACCGCCACAAGCTGACAGAGTAAAAACAAGCATGAATAGTAGGAAGATGCTTAATTTTTTCATCGTTTTTCACCTTTCCGGGGTGTCGCGGTTTTGTGTAGAAGGAAAGAAACCGTTGCACACTTCAACATCCGGCTAAAAAGCCAGGTATTTGATTGTTTTTACGAACCAAATACCTGGCTCACTGAATTTCAGAGCAACTCAAGAGCGTAAAAGCCGCCAAACCTTCAATAATCTGTCGGCCAATCTGTTGACCTAACGGCCCATCACCTGACCAAGCAAGCTACAAGATGGGCAACTGCCGTCTGGCCGCAACATCGCATATCCCGCTTGGGGATCATCTCCCCAAGTAGTGAAGTCAACGTTGAAGATAATCACCAGGCGAACTTTGCCGCTATTGGCAGCCATGCTCACAGCCTCAGCCAGCCATTGGGCGTGCTGGGCGACCGACGTATTGGACGCCCAAGAGAATCGAGATGGTACGCCGCCAAAATCTTGGCCGGAGAGGTATCCCAATTCGGTGAAGCACACAGGGCGGGCGCCACCAAAGGCATTGTAATACATATTAAGCGTCGGTCCGAAGAACCAGCTGTAATGATCGTTTCCGGCTGGGTGGCCCGTAACCTGACTGGGCGAAGTCGCTCCGGCATTATGGTGGACGCCAATGCAATCCATGTAGTTCCCGCCGCCGGCCGCAGCCACACCAGCCATGTACCGGTCGTCTGACCAGGCATTGGTTACATTGTTAAAGCCAGTAGGTGCAGGCGCTCCCATGATGACCATCACATTCGGATTAGCTGATTTGATGGCATTGTAAGCCGGAGCCAGCATATTGTTGACGTATGAGGCGGGGTCGATCTGGCCCGCCGGCCATTCAAAATCGATATTTTCTTCATTCCAGATCTCGATGGCGTCTGGGCCTAAGGCTGCAACGCCTCGCAAGAACTCCACATAACCGTTGAAATCAATGCTGCTAGGGTAGGAGTTGGCACCTGGTATGCTCAGTAAAACCTTGAAACCGTTACCGTGAGCCTGCTGGATGCGACCGGCCAGGCCTTCGGGCGTATCGCTGGCTCCCCACTTATGTTGGAATTTGACCCAATTCATACCGGCCATATTCATCAAAGTGGGATTGGCCAGGCTATGGGTTTGACCACCCAATTCAAAATTTCCACCTGCTGCTGGGGCAATGACGGGCGCTGGAGCACCACCACCCCCGCTGGCAACCGCTGGTGGCTCAACTTCGATTACGGCCAAAGAATTGGTGTCGAATGAGGCGTTTAGGGTTAACAAAGTACCGAATACCCAACCATCCGATTCATCAGCCATCTTGATCTGGAACCAGGTGGAATCCCCGTTACGTCCGCTTAGAGCAACTTTTTGACCGGTTTGTAGACCACCGATAATGCCATAGCTTAGTCCAGGACCGTTGCGTACGTTGGCTGGGGTGTTGGCTACTGCATCTGCATCACCTGGATCGACGTTTGCCGGCTGAATGGTTGTTGCCCGGGGTGTCGACTCAGCCTTTGCAACCTCTTCCGCTTCCTCTTCTTCAGGTTTCGGTTCGGGAGTCGGCTCGTCAAACATCACCATCAATTTCAGAGCGCCTAGGCTAGAGACACTATCACCATGGGCGAAATCAGCCCGGACCGTATATTCACCAGGGTCTTGGCTTCCTGCCCACTCAAATGATAAATCTTCACCACTGCTGCTTGCCAGCACGCCACCGGTTTCATCCTCGACAACCCAGACAATAGCAGCGCTTTCTGGCTGTGGCGCTTCACCCGCTCCCAAATAACTATTAAGAGCCGCGGCGTAACCATCCGCCTGAGCCAGATAACCCAGACCACGAACGGCGAGACCACGAACGTTGTACCGGTCTAGCAGCCGACTCTGATGGCTGAGAACCGCTTCGCTGCTCAGCCACACATCATGGGGCTGGTTGGCCTGTTCGTAGGTGTATTTGTAGGTCATTCCATCCGGATCCCATTCCAGATCGCCGGCTGAACCTGACAAGGCAACTTCTACTGATTCTCCTGGTTCGATTTCGGTTGAACCTTTGACCAGCTCAATTTCACCAAAATTGCTCAAGGCGTTTTCGCCTTCCACTTCGCGACGCGCATCGCCGACGGCGTCGACGGCATTGATGGTGAGATAGGCTGTCAGCTTGCTCCGGTCTATCTGCCGGGAAGCCCATTCCAAGACTTGTTCCGCTTCGCCGCTATCGGCATATGCTGTTGGTTCAAGTGGCATCAGGGCATAAACGGCATCGGCCGCTCGACCGATCGCCTGCCAATCCTGTCCTGCAGTGTCCCATGAGCCATCATTAGCCAATAAAGGAGTCTCCAGGGAAACTACCAGCTCAAGACCTTCTCCATCCAAAGTTGCGGCCAGATCGGACACAAAAGTCGAAAAGGCATCCCGTTGGGCTAAATCAACGCCCTGGTAATCAAGATTGATACCGTTCAAACCTGCCTCATTTGTCCGCTCCACTAACTCCTGGATATTCCTTTGTTGGGCCGCGGGATCGCTCAGGAGAGATGATAAGGAGACAGTATCAACGACCGCCCCCGTATTGGTGGCCCGCAAATATTGATCGTATCCACCGGTCGGAACAGTGACGATATCGCCAAGAAGCCGTCCCTCTTGGGCTAACGTCAAGGTGCCCGCTGACACTTCGGTGAGGTATGGAAATACAGCCGCGGGCAATTCCTGACCGGGCAATAATTCCGCACCGATGGCAACTTCCTGAGGTTTGGCAGTTTGCATCAAAGCCAATGCCTGGGGAAGTGGCCCTTCCGCTGAATCAAGCGATGAGCCCGAGGCATCGACCACACTGGGGACAAAGTTCCATGCTTGTCCATCCCAGCCAAACAGGTCCAGCGTTTGATAGGGTTGTGCAGACGCGGGTATTAATATTCGGGCGCTGCCGACCGGCTGCTCATTCTTGTAAGAGATGGCGTATACATCACTGGCCAAAGTTAAATTGGTTGGAATAGCTCCCGCGGCCGTCAACCAATCGTCGCCGGCGTCGCCACTTAGAAACGCCTCTTGTGACACGGTCTCAGTTTTGACGCCTCTAGCCGATTCATCAAGTGTTAGGGCGATAGCTTCCGTATCGCTCGATTCGCCAGCCGATTCAGTTCCATCGCCGCCAAGACCGAGACGCTGCCCTAAAGATATAGGTGGCAAAAACAACCCTGTCACGATTAACAAAAGCACCAATACCATACCACCAACGATTAAGGCTGTATGGCGATTGTTCGAATTGCCTTTGTTTGACTCCTCAGTATCCGATTCGTCTTCTGAGACGCCATCTTTTGAGACGCCGTCTTCTGAATCGCCGGTACTCTGCTCCATTTCACTCAGGTCGCCGGGCATCGAATCTTCTTCATCCATTTGATCTGCAGACGCACCGCTAACTACTGTCTCATCAGCCTCACGGGCCTCGGCGTCACTCTTTAGGGATTCTAGATTCTCCTCCTGAGATGCATCTTGAACATCATCGGCAGGGAGTTCTTTGTCCATACCTTTTCTCCTCACATTCGGTGGCTTCAGTTTAGCGACTTTTAACCGGCAAATTGACTAGCGCCGGAACGCTCTTATATTACCACCACATATAACAAACAACCGTCAAGTTTACGACGTTTTTAGATCCCGGCACGGTAGAAAGCGACACTCGTCCGTCCTTTCTAACCCGTGGCTCATGTCAGCCGCCCGAGCAGACTCGTTTATCCATTAGCGTTATTGATTTCTGTTTGCGTACAAACAAAAGGCGGCCGTCTTCCAACGCCGCCAAAATCATCTTTATCCATAGATTATCGATCAAGTTGAGATTCTAGCACAAGGGGTGGGCAGTGCCAAGCCAGGAAAAAATGATCAGGGGAGAATTGTAGGCAGAATGTTGACTTATCGTATAGATAATTCTATATCGACGATGGATGGAAGACCGGGCAACAATTTTAGCCCAGATCCAGGCCGTATACCCCGCTTTGAGCATGGAAATCCTTCCAACCAAACCAGAATACGGCAGTGCTCTTGATACGATCCAGTCTTTGACCGGTCAAAGATCCGGCCGTAGCCACACCGGCGAGGCCATCCCATCTGCTGCCTGTTTCAAGATCCGATAGGGTAAGCGGATCTTCGCCTTTTAATACAAAAGTCAAGGTCTGTTCGCCGAGCTGGCGGTCGAAGGCAACGCCAGTAGCAGTTTGGCTGTCGAAAACGATAAGGATATCTTTGCCCGATAACGTATCATTTACGACGGGTTCGTTGTTGAGCACCCGAAAAGGGTACGCTCTAGCTTCGTCTTCCAATTCAACGCCAATGACAAATTCCTTCGTCGCCAAGCGTTCGTCACTGAAGGTCTCACCGATAACGCCCGCCGAGCTAGATTGGTAGTAACTGGAATAGGGATCATACCCCCCACTGAATCCTTTCTTCAAGGCCAGCGTAGCCTGGTGCATTTCCTTCCATTTTCCCCAGGTCGTGTGCCAGGATGGCAGATATTCCAGTTTTGCGCCCTGCATCTCTCCGGCAACCGCCTCACCAAGAAGTTGGCTCCAATACGATTCCGTCTGACGATCGTACATGACCAATACATTCCGAATTAGCTTACCGGATACACCAAATGTGAATTCACGATCGTCGACCTCTCGGGCATACACGATGCCCGTAAAGCACAACGGTCACCAGGTAACGGCGATCTTGACACCGCCGACAACATCGTTGACTATCTCATGTGAACTGAGCAGCGGAATGGAATAAGCCCGTGCATCGCCGTTAAATTCCACGCCCATGATCAGTTCGTCGTCGGCATAGCTAGCATCCGCTTCTTCGGCCGTCAGAAAAACGGGGTCGTCGATAGCCGGGATGGCATCTCGCGGCAGGAGAGTCACAATATCATAATTATCATAGCTTTCGCCGGTAGACGAGCGCGATTGTTCGCCAAGTTCGGTTGGCGCTTGACTTGCGTCACTTACTGAATCGGCCGCACCGCTACAAGCTACCAGCAGCAAGCTAAGCGCCAGTAACCAGTGAATTCGAGAAGATATTATTCGCTGAACAGCATCCATTTCCATGCTTTTTCCCTTCAAATTGATTAAAGCGCAAACCTATTTCAAACGCTATTCTATGGAATTTGGAAGGCTATTTCTGTAATATTGACACCCTTTAGGCCCCTGTTATACTCCGCAGCGGTATAATAATTAGACGAGCGGATTCTCATCCAGTGTCAAACGAAGGAGTATTTCATGGCTACTGTATCAGAAATTTTCGAGAGTATGCCCAAGGTTTTCGACGCCGCAAAAGCCGGCGATATGAACGCGACTGTTCAATTCGATTTAACAGGCGAAGGTGGTGGTCAATGGGTTGTAGTTGTGGCCGATGGTACCTGTTCGGTGAATGAGGGGCAGACTGGCTCGGCGACGGCAACCATCCGCATGGATGCGGGCGATTATACCGATCTAATCGACGGTAAGCTGAATGCTATGGAGGCGTTCATGCAGCAAAAGATCAAAGTCGAGGGCGACCTCAGCACAGTGATGAAATTTCAAACGCTATTCGGCTAGTGGATACAATATCTAGCCAAATTATTTGAGAAACAAAAGGCCTGTCCCGAAAAAGGACGGGTTTTTTGTTTGTTACCTTAACCTCTCCTCAACGGCAAGTTCTGGATACTCTTTTGATTCTGCCGAGGTCTGATCCACCCCAAATAGGTTCAGAAGCTCTGTAATAAGCGCGGCCTTCCGTTCAGCATCACTCCGAGACCAGGTTCTTGATTTTATCTCCATGAAACGTGTAGAGATATCTGGCTCGATAACCCGGTCAAGATTGACGGCAAAATCAGTTTCTTTATAGACGATGCGCCAGCGACGCCGATCCTTATTGACGCTCACTTCCTCCACTGGGGCAAAATATTCCCGATAGAAGCGCAAACTTTGTTCGGCCGGAGCCAGATACCGGGATCGAGAAAGCATCACCGCATTCGGATATTCCTGTTCATGGGCCTCGCCAAGTAACGTTAACCTGGCTCGGGCCTGGTAAACCTTGCCGTCATCATCCACAAACTCATCCTCCCGATAACGTAGACGGGCGGCATCAGGATCTTCGCCATCGAACATGAAATAGCTATCAAATTGTCGGTAATGAGCTTGTTTCGTAATCTGTACTTCATCTCCTTCCAGCACCGATAGTATCTGGCGATCATCTTCCAGGGTGACTTTTACCTGTACTTCAAAACTCTCCTGTCGTTGAACGCCTGCGAGGACGACCAGCTTGTTAAATGGGCTCGATTCGCGTTCCAGGACGAAGGCATCAATCTTGCGCGCGATTTTGGCCGCCTGCTCTTTAACTCCTTTTTCATCCAAGGTCAACAATTCGCGATCCTGCATCAACCAGCGGCCGTTGCACATCACATGTGCCACATCCGTACTCTTGGCGGCATACACAAGGCGGGAATAAATCGCGTCGGTATGATTACTAAAGTGGGGCCAATTATGAATACGGTCCATATCAACGACGGTGATATCCGCCCGTTTCTTAGGTTCCAGGCTGCCTGTAAAGTCTGACATGTGCAGGGCCCTGGCACCACCGATAGTCGCCATTTCCAGCGCAATTCTCGCGGGTAAAACAGTCGGATCGCCACTGACCGTCTTGGCCAGAATCGCCGCCAGCCTCATCTCTTCAAACATATCCAGATCGTTATTGCTTGCCGGTCCATCAGTACCGACGCCGACATTGAGTCCCAAATTCAGCATCTGGCCTACCTCAGCCGTGCCGCTCGAGAGTTTTAGGTTACTAGTTGGGCAGTGAGCGACACCGGCCCCAGCTTTTTTCAAATCGTACATCTCTCCACGATCTATGTGGACGCAATGGGCCGCCAGCAACTTTGTTTTCAGAATTCCGTGCTCCGCATTCCAGGGCACCACGCGCATATTATGCTCCTGGCGGCAATTCTCAACTTCGAGTGCTGTTTCACTGATGTGGGTATGTAGCGGCACATTGTATGCTCGGGCAAGGTCGGCGCAAGCCCGCAACAGTTCCGGTGTTGCCGTATACCAGGCGTGCGGTGAAACGGCCGGTTGGACAAGTGGGTGACCGAGCCACTTCTCGATGAAGCGGCGACAAATCACCAGGCCATCCTCATAACTCTCCGCATCAGGCGCCGGAAAAGTCAACACCGTCTGACCTAAAAGGCCTCGCATGCCGATGCGCGCAGTTGCTTCGGCTACAGAGTCTTCAAAGTAATACATATCTGCAAAGGTAGTGACGCCTGACCGGATCATTTCAGCGCAGGCTACTTCGCTTCCCAACTTCACAAAATCAAAGGTCACGAATTCGCGCTCAATAGGCATGAGGTAGCCTAACCAGACATCAAGTCGCAAATCATCATTCAAGCCGCGAAGAAGGGACATGGGTATGTGGGTATGGGCGTTAACAAGTCCGGGCATCACGACCTGGCCCGTGCAGTCGACGATCTCCTTTGCCTGATATTGTTTGCTTAACTCCTCAACCGGACCGATAGCCTCGATGTGGTCTCCCGTTACGGCAACAGCGCCTGACGGAAAAACTTCGTACGCTTCGTTCATCGTGACAACATCGCCCCCGGATAATAGTAGATCAACCTTGGTAGCCATTTACACCTCACACTTGATTTCGACTGAAGCTGTTTTCTCCTGCAACTGGCATTATACTAGGTTTCAGCCATAGCCTGTAGATGTTATAATCTAGTCGCGAATATGCTCGCACTGTTTCGCACTCTGAAATGATCTGGAGGACCATATAACGGGCGCAATCGACCTGGAAAACAAGGTCCTACCACCACTGATTCGATTGAGTATCTTGGTTCCCAAGCCGGCGAACCAAGGGGAAGGCTAGGAATCGCTCATGCGTATGGTTGACATAATCGAAAAGAAGCGAGATGGAGGGGAATTGACCGGGGAACAGATTACCTGGTTTGTGAATGCCTACACCGTGGGTGAGGTTCCAGATTACCAAGCGGCCGCGCTGATGATGGCTATCTATTTTCAGGCCATGAATAGGCGCGAAACAGTTGACTTGACCATTGCCATAGTCGAATCGGGCGAACAGCTTGATTTGCATGATACCATACCATTCGTTGTGGATAAACATTCCTCCGGCGGCGTCGGCGATAAAACGACACTGGTTGTCCAGCCGTTGGTGTCGGCTTGTGGTGTGCCGGTAGGAAAGATGAGCGGCCGGGGCCTGGGCCTCAGTGGCGGTACCCTTGATAAGATGGAGTCGATTCCTGGTTGGACCCCAAACTTAAGCCTACCCGAGTTCAAGGAACAATTGAAGGATATCGGTCTTGTATTGGCGGGACAAACGGCAACACTAGCGCCGGCCGATGGCAAACTATATTCACTGCGCGATGTAACCGGAACGGTTGCTAATGTTTCTCTGATCGCTGCTTCCATCATGTCCAAGAAGCTGGCTGCTGGCGCCGATGCCATTGTTTTAGATGTTAAAGTTGGCAAAGGCGCTTTTATGCCCACAGTGGAAGATGCCAGAGAATTAGCTCACACCATGGTCGACATCGGTACAGACGCCGGTCGAAAAACGGTAGCCTTGATCGCCGATATGAACCAGCCTCTAGGTTATGCTATCGGCAATACCCTCGAGGTGAAAGAAGCCATCGCCACGCTCAAAGGCGGCGGTCCGGCCGATTTTTGGGAACATTGTGTGACCATTGCCGGACATATGTTATTGCTGGCCGGAAAGGCCGATACGCTAGAAGAAACAAAGGAGTTAGCCAGGCAGGCCCGCGATGAGGGAAAAGCCCTGCAGAAATTCAAACTAATGGTTGAGCGCCAGGGTGGTCAGGCATCCTTGGTGGATGCGCCCGATAATTTTCGCCAGGCCCAGTTTGTAGAATCCCTCTACGCCCAACGAAACGGCTTTATAGCCGAGATTAATGCGGGGGCTTTCGGTTGGAGTTGTGTCCAATTAGGCGGCGGCCGGCAAGTAAAAAATGAACCCATAGATCATGCCGTCGGTTTCATCGTTCCCTTGAAAGTCGGCGATCAGGTGGAATCAGGCGATATCTTGGGTACGGTACACGCAAACGACGCGTACAAGTTAGCCGCTGCAAAAAGCAATCTTTTGCAAGCTATTAAATGGTCCGACACGCCGGTAAAACCCTTGCCCCACTTCTATGAAACCGTAAGCTAAAGAAATAGGCTTTATTCGTGATGGTTGTGACATTATTTGCTTCCGGCCCAGCGATCAACTTATGAGGATCTGATCAGGCATTGAGAATTGAAACGATGAATTCGATGAATGACGCTCCCGAACCAAAAGCTTTTGGACTGGCCCTGGGTGGAGGCGGAGCGCGCGGTTCCGTTCACATCGGCATTCTGATTGAGTTAGAAAAGCTGGGGCTGAAGCCGGACATCGTCACCGGAACGAGTATTGGCGGTTTGGTCGGCGCGCTTATTGCCACTGGACTGAATTCTTTAGAAATCATCGAATTTTTCCGCCACATGCGCTTTGGGAAAATGTACGCGATGCCCTGGCAAAAACCGGCCCTCATGGATACCCGCAAGTTAAAAAACCAATTACTCAAAACCATTGGCCAGCGAACTTTCAATGATCTAGAGATCCCTTTGGCCGTTGTCACCACTGATTTGGTTAACCGGGTTGAGACTGTAATCGAGGATGGGGATGTGGTTTCGGCCGTTTTAGCCACGACAGCTTTTCCTGTCATTTTCCCGCCAGTTGAACGGGCGGGACTGACTCTGATCGATGGCGGTGTGCTCAACAACACGCCCTTCGACGTAGCCATGGCTCGAGGAGCACAACATGTATTGGCGATTGATCTGTCTAACAGCGCACCTTATGGGACCGCAGTGCCTTACCCACCCCGCAATAATATCCTGACCCGTTTTTTAACCCGCGCCCAGCGCGATCCCATGTATCAGGCAACATCCACATTGGCCGATATCATGACAGCACAAAATGTCAAAGAGAATTTAGAGGAAGCAGAGCCAGAACTCTTCTTGCGACCAGATGTCGGCAGTATCGGACTCTTTGATTTTCATCGTCTCGAAGAAGGTATCGCTGCCGGGCAAAAGGCAGCCGCTTCGGCAGAAGGCGAATTACGCAAGCTGGCGGAACGTGTTGAGGCAACCCGGCAGTCTTTAAAAAAACCACATAATTAGCCGTAGCACACTTAAGCAAAATAGTGGAGGAAAATGAATGGAAATGCTCGGCGTTGACGTTGGCGGTTCTGGAATCAAGGGTGCATTGGTGGACATCAAGAATGGCGAATTAACAACAGAACGCATGCGCATCAAGACACCCAAGCCTGCCAAGCCAGTAGCCGTTATCAAGACCATCAAAAAGTTGGTCCAGAACTTTGACTATCGCGGGCCTCTCGGAGTCGGTTTCCCGGCCATCGTCCAAGATGGTTTCGTTTTGTCGGCCGCGAATGTAGCGGACGAGTGGATCGGTTACGCTGGTCAAAAGAAAATCGCCAAAGCCACAGGAAATAAAGTCACCTTATTGAATGACGCCGATGCCGCCGGATTGGCCGAGATGAGGTTTGGCGCCGGCCGGCATCAAAAAGGGGTGGCGATGGTATTGACCCTAGGCACAGGTATAGGCAGCGCCCTATTTATCGACGGTAAACTCGTTCCTAATCTGGAACTGGGTCACATCTATTTGAAAGGACAAATAACGGATGCTGAAGAATATGCCTCAGACCGCATTCGTACTGAATACGATCTTAATTGGAAATCATTCGCCAATCGGCTTGACGAATACTTACATTATCTCGAATCGTTGTTTTCACCGAATATCTTTATTCTGGGAGGTGGTGTGAGCAAAAAATTTGATAGATTTATTCCCCTCCTAACCATTCGTGCGCCTGTCGTCCCTGCTAATTTGCGAAATGAAGCTGGCATTGTCGGCGCTGCCATGGCTGCCGCCGAGAATCAATAAGTCTCATGGCATCGATTCTAAGGAATCAAAAACCCGGACCTCGTTTGGCCTTTTTGCCCACGGCCGAACCAGAGGAACTAGCGGAATGCATGGTGGCTTTCGCCAACAGCGACGGCGGAACCATCATCTTAGGCGTAGATGAAACAGGACAGCTCAGCGAGACTATTTGGGATGAAGAGGCCGAAGGGGCAATAAAGGGGGCGGCCGCGCTTTGTGCACCGCCTATTGCCAGTCGCCTCCTTTCCATGGACACTGCCCATGGTTCTGTGGTCGGCATCCAAATCAGCCGGGGTTCGGAACTGCATAGCCTGGCCGATGGCCGAATTCTCATTCGTAGCGGAAGCCAAAATCGTATCTTAAGCGGGGCTGAAATCAGCCAACTAGCGACAAGCAAGAGCGCAGTTGATTTCGAGACTGATTCTGTCCCTGGAGCCAACCGCTCGGATTTTGATGCAGAGATATTGGAGGAATACTTGGCTAAACGAGAGACCAGGGGCGTATCAAGAGTGGGTCCCTTGTCCGACTTACTTTTTGAAATCGGAGCGGTGAACGCCATTGGCCAACCAACGGTAGCCGGCATCCTCTTATTCGCCAAGAATCCCCAGGCTTTTTTACCTCAGAGTGGCATCGTCTTCGTCAAGTTTCCCAGCACTGAACCCCGGGGAGACGAAGGTGGAGCCGGTTACGGTCGCCGCGATGAAATCGAGGGTCCCCTGGCCCGTGTCGTGGAACGAGTCTGGAACGTGGTCTGGGAGGAAATGCGAGTTGGCGCCGTGGTCAACGGTCTGCAACGCGAAGAACTGACCGAGTATCCACCTTTTGCCGTCCGCGAAGCTCTCGTTAACGCCGTCGCTCACCGGGATTATCGTATCAGGGGCCGGCGGATTGAAGTCCGAATGTATAGCAACCGGATGGAAGTCATTAGCCCTGGGGGGTTACCCGGCTTCATCACTGTCGACAACATCGTCGAGGAACACTTCTCCAGAAATCCCAGGTTAGTGAACGGGCTTTTTCAATGGGGCTATATCGAAGAACTCGGCTTGGGAATCGACAGGATGATCGAAGAAATGGTCCAGGCCGGTCATAATCCGCCCGATTTTAAGGATACGCCCCATTCATTCTCCGTGATCCTGTCGAACCAGCGTCAGCGCAAGGCGGTACCCAAATGGACTCGTAGCATGAACGAAAGACAAACACGCGCATTATCCTTCGTGCAAGACAATGGCAGCATCACGAATCGCGAATACCAACAACTTTGCCCTGATGTTTCCAGCGAGACGTTGCGCTTAGACCTGGTCGATTTGGTTGAGCGGGGGTCATTGTTAAAAATCGGTTCCAAGAAAGGAACTTATTACATTTTGAAGTAACTGGCGAAAGGCTTTTATCGAAAATCGTTTCAGAATGGTTGATATTCTTCCTGGCATAGTGGTAGTTATGTCAACCCCTCTAGCTGGCACTTTATCCCAAACTTATCCCAAATTTGCATTTGTGATATCTTGTTTCTTCTACGACCCTTGGAAATGTTTTGACGACGAATGAGATTCGCGACGCCAATTGCCTTCATTTTATTACTATTTTTGCCCTATTTTATATGGTTGGGCCGGCCGCGAAAGGGAAAAGTTAAATGGCGTGATGGAGCCAGCCTTGGCCTACGTTTATTCATCTTGCTGCTTTTGATCTTGAGCCTCGCAGGCACAGAGATCGTGAAAGCTTCGGACGATGTGGCAGTCGTCTTTCTGCTCGATCGCTCCGACTCTATTGGCCTAGACCAATCAGCTCGGGCAGAGGAGTTCATCCGACGCGCCTTGGAAATAAAAGGCCTGACGGATCAGTCTGCTGTGGTCGTTTTTGGGAGCAACGCTTTGGTTGACCAACCCATGAGCGCCAACCTCGACATGGCGCCCATCACCTCAATTCCCGACAGCTTGAACACGGATTATGGCCAAGCTATTCGCCTTGGCATGGCCTTATTGCCTACCGGCAGTACACGGCGATTACTGCTCCTAAGCGACAGCCTACCAAACCAGGGCGATTCCCTAGAAGCAGCGAAGCTGGCGGCGGCTTCCGGCGTGGAAATTGACACGCTTTATTTAGCCCAAGATGGTACGGGACCCGAGGTATTGTTATCAGAGGTGGATGCGCCAACCAAAGTAAGTCAAGGGGAGATCTTCAATATTGAAATTACGGTTGTGAGTAGTGACAATGTTCCGGCCACACTGCGGGTCATTAACCGTGGCAGGCTTCTCCACGAGGCTGAAATCCATTTAAGAAGGGGTGACAATTTTTTTACCGTGCCCTTACAGTCAATCACGCCGGAATTCGCCCGCTATGAAGTTCAAATAGAAACCCAAATCGACACATACTATCAAAACAATCGATTGGCATCTTTTACGGAGATTGCCGGCCCTCCTAAGATCCTGCTCATTTCCGAAGAAGAGAGAATGGATGAAGCCGGCAATTTCTTGCCCGACGAGGCGGCTCAACTTCAAGAAGCGCTAGAGGCAACAGGCCTGATCGTTGAACGGTCGAGTCCGGCCCTATCGCCTGCCGGCCTGGCAGACTTGGGCAGCTATGATAGCGTCTTGCTGGCCAATGTGAACGCCAAAAGTCTCTCCCAACGAAAAATCGAAGCGCTAAAAAGTTACGTTCAGGACCTGGGAGGCGGTCTGGTCGTCATCGGCGGGCCGGAAAGTTTTGGCATGGGCGGCTATTTCCAAACACCGCTGGAAGAAATCCTACCGGTCGATATGAATATAAAAGACCAGCAGCGATTCCCATCAGTTAGTATCGCCCTTGTTATCGACCGGTCTGGAAGCATGGCCGCGGCTGAAGGCGGCGTGGCCAAGATCCAGCTAGCGGCCGAAGGCGCCGCTCGTGTCGTAGAATTATTGAATGATTTTGACGAGATAACCATCATCGCCATTGATACCGAAGCCGACGCAATAATTGGGCCGACCCTGGTAGCTGAACGCGAGGATATTATCGTCCGCATCCGGCAAATAGGGGCAGGCGGCGGCGGGATCTTTGTCCGAACAGGACTTGAAGCGGCCGCTAAAGCCCTGGAAGGGAGCACCAACCAGGTCAAACATATTATCTTGCTGGCCGACGGCGCCGACTCTGAGCAGAAAGAAGGTGTACCGGCGCTGATTGAAGAGTTAACCGAGGAAGGTGTGACTGTATCCACGGTCAGTATTGGCGCGGGCCCGGATGTGGCCTGGTTACAAGACATGGCCGAAGTCGGGGATGGGCGCTTCCATCTGACCGACCGTGCGGCAAATCTACCCCAAATATTCACCCAAGAAACCACGTTTGTTCAACGTTCCTACCTCGTCGAAGAACCTTTTTTTCCTGAACTTGGCGGCTCGCTCTTTTCTAGCCGGCACGCGCTCATCAAAGCGATGGAAAGCGCTGGAATCGTTCGGCTGCCGCCGCTCAACGGCTATGTTGGCACAAGTCCCAAAGCAACGGCTCAACTTCTTCTAGAAACCCACCTGGGCGATCCACTTCTGGCTGTCTGGGAAAACGGTCTCGGTCGAACGGCCGCCTGGACATCTGATACCAGCGGAAGATGGGCGGCCAATTGGGTGACATGGCCGGGGTTTGCACCATTCTGGTCAAATGTCATCCGTTGGTCTATCCAGGAAGAAAGGGGCACCGCATTAGAAACGATGGTGAATTTGCAGGGGGAAGAAGCGCAAATCGTCGTCGATGTTCGCGATGAGAATAACCAATATTTGAATAAACTGTTGGTGGAAGCGACCATTGTTACTCCTGATGGCGATCCACAGCTGACGCAACTACAGCAGGTCAGCCCTGGGCAGTATGCCGGTTCTTTTAAGCCGACGGAAGAGGGCGCATATTTGATCCGTGTTGAAGGCAAATCGTTGCCCGGTGAAACCATTTCTGGCCAAACGAGTGGCTGGGTTCTGGGATATTCGCCAGAATATGCGAGCTTGGAAAGTGATCCTCAGGGACTCGATCAAATAGCTCAGTTAACCGGCGGCCGGTCGCTTTCCATTGAAGATGAATCAGCCCCGGCTGCCGTTTTTGAAGACCACCGGGGTGGCGTGGCCACGGTGCGTCCGATCTGGCCCTGGCTTGTTGGTCTGGCCATACTCTTATTGCCGCTTGACATAGCCATTCGAAGACTAGCCATCACCAAGCAGGATTTAAGGCGGGCCTGGCAAACTATAACCGGCCGTTTTAGGTCCCAGCCAACGCACGTACCTGGCCGGAGCGAGCAGGTGGCTCGATTATTTCAAGCCAAGGACAGAGTATCCGCCCCTGAGATTGGAGAAAGTGAGGCAGCAATACCGACGGCCATTCCCGGATTGATCGGGCCGAGCGAGGAACTCACTACCACTGAGGAAGTCGGTGCCACCGGGGATCCCAGATCAGAATCATCTAGTCATCAGGATGCCGGCCGAGGGGATGAAAGCCAATCACTGGCTTCGTTGTTGTTGGAAAAGAAACGACGTCGAGAGTCTAAGACCGACGAGGGCGAACCGGAGTAAATCAACTCTGAAATAGCCCCGGTTCGTTACCCCTCAGGTTCTTGAGTGGGCCGAAGTCTTTTTATAGTGCCATCGACTTGCTCTTTATCAACTCTTGTGCCTGTTTGATGAATTCGGCCAGCGGTATCGC
>JAHEJP010000051.1:0-871 GCA_024638855.1 Chloroflexota bacterium | reverse complement strand
TTTCCCTATCGCCGATAATCAGCATATAGGGCACTTTCTGAAGTTGGGCCGTCCTGATCTTAGCATTCATACGGTTACTGCTATCATCAACCTCGACCCGAATGCCGACCGCCTTTAACTCTTCCGCTACATGCCGGCCATATTCAATATGGCGATCCGTGATCGGGATGATAGTAGCTTGTACCGGGGATAGCCATAGGGGGAAAGCGCCGTTGAAATGTTCGATCAAAATGCCAACGAAGCGCTCCATACTGCCAAAGGGCGCACGATGGATCATGACCGGCCGGTGTTTTTGACCATCCTCACCCGTGTATTCCAGATCGAACCGTTCTGGCAACCAGAAATCTACCTGGACCGTGCCCAGTTGCCACTCTCGTTTAAGCACATCCCGGAAGATAAAATCCAATTTGGGTCCGTAGAAAGCCGCTTCTCCACTTTCTACCGAATAATTGATGCCCACCTGATCGGCCGCATTATTAATGGCCTTTATGCCTTTCTCCCAGCTATCGAGCGACCCGGCATATTTATCGCTATTGACATCGTTGGTGCCCAACCTGGCCCGGAAATCCGTCAAGCCCAGGGATTCAAATACAAATTGGATCAGCTTCACCACATTAACGAATTCCTCTTCCAATTGTTCAGGCATGACGAACAGATGGGAGTCATCGACAGTGAAGCCACGAACGCGCGTCAAACCGGTTAATTCGCCACTTTGTTCATAACGGTAAACGGTGCCAAATTCAGCCAATCGATAAGGTAGATCCCGGTAACTCTTTGGATCACTCTTATAGATTTCAATGTGATGGGGGCAATTCATCGGCTTGAGCAGGAACTGTTCCCCGTCGATGTCGATGGGCGTATATTGGCTGTC
>JAHEJP010000050.1 GCA_024638855.1 Chloroflexota bacterium | reverse complement strand
TGGCGTGCCCATTCGCCGGATCCCCCTGACAGCCGAGCGGGTGCTTGAGGCGATTGAATCAGGTGGGTGAAAGGCTCCAGCTCCAACTTTGCGACTCAAAATCCCTAATGTTGGCAAACAATGTCTGACAGTCCCCTCCTGGTTTCAACCATTATTACGCGCTGCTCGCACTTGCCCGTAGCCAACTGACGGAAGCGACCGGCCGGATCAACAAGGCACGTGGCTTCATGGCAGAGCGCGGCATGCATAACTACTATCCGCTGATTGCATTGGCAGATGGGTAGATCAGTGCTGCTGGCGGTAACATCGAATACGCGCGAAACAATTCGCCCTCGCCGAATCGTTAGCGCGAGAAATAGGTATGCGCCCTTATGTGTGGCAGGCGTTAACCGGCGCAGCCAAGGCACCCTCTGCCGTCGAGCGTTCTACCGAGGCCGAAGAGCAACGCCGGCAGACAATCGATGCTGAGTTCAATTAATGGGTGACAGAATCGCTGAACAATAACACTTCGAACTTTCACCCTTGACAAGATAATCCGACCTTGATACTATGCTGTTATCGTTAACGGTACCGATAACGGTAGCGATAACATCCACTTGTAAGGGAAGATGACAATGGCCAAGGTTGTGACCATCAAGGATGTTGCTAGATCGGCAGGCGTCTCATCCATGACCGTGTCGCGGGTTCTCAATGACCGGCCTGACGTTTCCCCCAAAACACGAAAACGTGTTAAAAAAGTGATAGAAGAACTGGGTTATGCCCCCAGCGAAATCGCCCGCAGTTTAAGTCATGGGCGCAGCAGCACCTTAGGGGTTGTGAGTTCCGGCTTGGAGTTTTACGGGCCATCTCGCATCTTGGTTGGCATCGAGAAGCAAGCCAACGAACTTGGTTTTTCGCTGATGGTTAGGCTCCTTCACAATCCATCAGAAAGCCGAGGAGAACGTGCGCTTAATGAATTAGTCGCTAATCAAGTCGCCGGTATTATCTGGGCAGTAGCTGAAATAGGCGATCAGAGAGATTGGTTGTATGATCATCTCACTGAAGGAACTACTCCGGTAGTTTTCCTGAGCATGCAAGCCCGCCCGAATACGTCTCTTATAGCAGTAGATAATCGTCTGGGAGGTAGGCTGGCTACCGGGCATTTGCTGGAGCAAGGATATCAGAATATTGGCATCATTTTAGGTCCGCGTGAGTGGTGGGAGGCTCGTGAGCGCGAGTTGGGCTGGCAAGATATTCTTCAACGGGAGGGAAGGGAGAATCTGGAATGCATGAAGGAGGAAGGAGATTGGACGGCCGCCAGTGGATACAAGGCCATGATGAGGTTGCTTGATCGCGTGCCAGACCTGGAAGCTATTTTTGTTTCCAATGATTCAATGGCCTTAGGGGCCCTGCAGGCGGCGGCGAGTTCCGGTCGTTCTGTGCCTCATGATTTGGCCATCATCGGATTTGACGACATCCCAGAATCTGCTTACTTCTCTCCCCCCCTGACCACAGTTCGACAGGATCTTCTAGAGCTGGGATGTCAAGCTGTTTCTTTGCTTAATCACCAACTTCAAGCACTTCGCAACGAAGAAATCTTACCTGCACAAGTTGTTATCATGGAACCAGGACTCATTGTACGCCAAAGTACTCTTCGGACCGTAACATGAAACCACGTGACCGTGTCCAGTTAGCCCTCGATCATAAGGAACCAGATCGCTGTCCCATGCAGATCAGCTTCACGCCTGAATTTGCCGATCGGCTACGCGCAACTATGGAAATTCAAGGCCACAAGGTTCACAATCCCCACGGCGGTGGCAATACTTATGAATTGGAACGAGCACTGGGTGAAGACTTATTACTCACCTCCGTCGGCTGGGCCAACTCTTACTATATGGACGACAAAGCCTACGTGGATGAATGGGGCGTTGGTTGGGACGTGCAAGCCTATGAAACACCTTACGGTATAGGCCATTACACCGAAATCGCCAGACACCCTCTCGCTGATGACGCGGCAATCTCCGGCTACCGGCCGCCTGATCCCAATCGACCCGAACTTTACATCGATGCAGCGCAAGTCGTAACCAATTTCAAAGATGCGTATTGGATTGTTGGCGTCACTGTGACCACTATATTGGAAACTGCCTGGGCCCTGAGGGGTCTGGAGCAGATGCTACTTGATATGGCTTTAGATCCGGATGTAGCCAACCACCTACTAGACATCCCGTACCGGTACCATCTGGCGGCCGCCAAAAAACTGGTCGAACTAGGCGTCGACATGATTTGGACTGGAGATGACATCGGTGCTCAGAATGAGATGATGATTTCTCCGCGCATGTGGCGCAGATATCTCAAACCGCGCATGGAGACCTTCATCTCTGAACTTAAGGCCATCAATCCTGACATCAAGATTGCCTACCATTCCGATGGCAATATCATGCGCATCATCCCCGAGCTTATTGAAATCGGAGTTGACGTCCTAAATCCTATCCAACCAGCCAGTATGGATCCGGCCCAGCTCAAAAGAGAGTTTGGTGATAAGCTGTGCTTTTGGGGATCCATCGATGAGCAGTATACGCTGCCATTTGGATCTACAGCAGATGTCGAGATAGAAGTTCAGCAGCGATTGAAAACTATTGGCCGAGATGGCGGGCTGATATTAGCCCCAACCCATCATGTTCAACTCGACACGCCGTTAAAAAACTTCTGGGCGATGGTCAACACTGTCACCAATACGTCCTATAGCGCCCTTGGCTAAAGAGTAAAGACTGATGCACCAAAGGGAACAGACTTGGAGAGCGGTAGAGATAGAAGGCATGGATGACTTTGAAATGTCCATGAAGCGTATCGATGCCTGGTACGACAACGAAATCATCGATCGACCGCCCGTGCGTTTTATGGCTCATAACGCCTTTTTAGAAGCGGCCAAGGAGGATATCTCCCAGCTTTCACCCTCACAAAAGAAAGCCTGGTGGTTCGATGTCGAAACGCAGGTTGGCCTCTTCACAGAATCTGTCAAGGGGCGTAGATTTCACGGTGAGACTTTCCCCGTTTTTTTCCCAAACCTCGGCCCTGATGTTTATGCAGCGTTCTATGGCGCGGAACTTGAATTTGGCGAAGTAACTTCCTGGTCCATTCCTCTTGTTCGTGAATGGGCTGATGTCGAGGAGCTAAAACTTGACACGAATAACAAGTATTTTCTTAAGCTTGAGGAGCTGACCATATATGCATTAGAGCAATGCTCAGGAAAATTCCTGGTTGGTTATACTGACCTCCACCCGGGTCTCGATTGTGTGGCTGCCTGGAGGGATCCACAACAGCTATGCTTCGACATGGTCGATAACCCCGACAAGGTGAGGGAATTGGCA
This sequence comes from Chloroflexota bacterium, assembly GCA_024638855.1. GTDB lineage: Bacteria > Chloroflexota > Anaerolineae > Promineifilales > Promineifilaceae > UBA11865. Next base: position 15,816 of record JAHEJP010000050.1, on the reverse strand, counting down.
GAATTAGCCATCGCCGATTTTGAATTCATCTATGATCACTTTGACAACATGCTTAAAGACCACAACCAATTATCTGTCAGCTGGATGGGCATTCCATCATTCCAAAGGATGCACATCCCAAGTTGCGACTTCTCTACATTAATCTCGCCAGCTTTTTTTAGAGAGTTCGGCCTACCCATACTCCAACGCGAAGTACAGACAATGACCCACAATATTTTTCATGTGGACGGCAAAGGCGTTGCCCGGCATCTAGATGCGATCTTGAGTGTGCCCCAAGTTCATGCCCTGCAGTGGGTCCAGGGTGTGGGTAACGATCTACCCATAATGCAATGGCTGCCCTTCTTGAAGGAATTACAGGCGCGAGGTGTACCTACGATTGTCGATCTAAACAAGAAAGAACTAGACCCATTCATGGCCGAGATGAAGCCGCAAGGCCTGTTTTTGTGGATAGCAACTGATAATGAGGAAGAAGAACTTGATATTCTGAAACTTATCAGCGAATGGGAATGAAAGGGATTTCGTTCATTGAATGAGGAGGTGTCCATCGAGATATATGGTATGAGCGAGAAAACAATGTTTGTTCAAATGGAAAGTTGACAACTCTTAAGGAGAAGAAAATGAAAAAGCTTAGCCTATTGGTAATCGTCTTACTTGTATTTAGTGTGATGTTGGTAGCATGTTCCGATGCCGCCGAGGAACCGACGGCAGTAGAAGAGGCTGCTCCGACGGAAGCAGTAGAAGCCCCGGCCGAAGAGCCTGCTCCCACGGAGGAAGAAGCAGCCCCGGCCGAAGAGCCTGCTCCGACAGAGGAGGAAGCAGCCCCGGCTGAAGAGCCTGCTCCCACGGAGGAGGAAGCAGCCCCGGCCGAAGAGCCTGGCGAAACGGAAGGCGCCGCTCCAGCTGCCGATGGCTCTTGGTGCAGCGATACGGATATCGTCTTCTTCCCCGGTGGCTCACCCGGTGGACCATTTGCACAGGTCGTCTATAACGGCGCCGTGGCCGCAGCGGCCGATCTGGGTGCCAATGTGGAATATGTCTGGTCGGATTGGAACCCAGAACAGATGGTTACTCAGTTCGCTCAAGCGGCGGCAACGCAGCCGGACGGCATCGCCATCATGGGTCACCCAGGCGATGATGCCTTCCAGGCCGTGGTAGATGATGCTGTCGCACAAGGCATCATCGTGACCAGCCAAAATACGACCCTACCGCAGCTGGAAGCCAAATATGCCTCTGGCGGTTTTGGTTATGTGGGCGCCGAATTGTACTCAGCCGGTTATGCGCTGGGCGCAGAAGCGGCGAGCCGCTTTGGTTTAGGTGATGGCGACAAGGCGATGGTCTGGGGTTTGCTGGCGCAAGCTGGGCGCGGACAGCGCACCCAGGGCGTAATCGATGCCCTTGAAGAAGCGGGACTGACCGTGGATTATCTGGAAATTGATGATGCTACCAACGCAGATGCCTCGGCCGGCATACCGACCTTTGTTGGCTACGTGTCCGCCAATCCGGACGTCAAGCTAGTGGTGACCGATCATGGCGCGCTGACATCAACACTGGAAACCTACATGGATACGGCGGGTCTGGGACCGGATGACGTTTTTGGAGCTGGCTTTGATCTATCGCCGGCGACGGTGGAGGCAATTCGCGGCGGCTGGACGGACCTGGTAATTGACCAGCAGCAATGGCTGCAGGGTTACTTGCCCATTCTGCAGATCTGCCTGACGGACAACTATCTCTTTACCGGTTTGCACATCGATACCGGCGCCGGCTTCGCCCACGCGGATAACATCGACCTGCTGGCCGACCTCGCAGAGGCACAGATTCGTTAATCAAGATCAACTGTTGCGGCGGCAGTCGTCAGTGATTAAGACGGCGCGCCGTGTTTGGATGAGGGCCAGACGGTCGTTTGGCCCTCATCTCTCGCTCGCGGAGACAGGTTATGGAACCAACTTACAGGATAGAATTACGCGATGTATCCAAAAACTTCGGGGAAGTGCGATCCTTGCGCAATGTTGATTTCAAACTGGCACAGAATGAGGTTGTTGGCCTGCTGGGCGATAATGGTGCCGGCAAATCAACCCTGATCAAAATCCTTACTGGCTATCACCAGCCCAGTTCTGGCGAACTCTATATCGACGGAAAACGTATCGAGTCACTCACCGTTCCAATGGCGCGTAGCTTGGGCATTGAGACCGTCTACCAGGAACGTGCCCTCTCTGAGCAACAGACGTTATGGCGCAACATCTTCTTAGGCCGCGAATTAAAGACATCGTATGGCCTGTTGGATGTGAAGAAGATGAAGAAGGAGACGAGTAACTTAATGATTGTATCGATGGGTTTCACTTCCAGCGCAGTGAATCCGGAATCAACCATTGAGACGTTCTCCGGGGGCGAAAAGCAAGGTGTGGCTATCGTGCGCGCTCTCTATTTCGACGCAGAAATTATCATTTTGGACGAGCCCACCATGGGGCTGTCGCTTAAGGAGACCCGCAAACTGCTTGACTTCGTGCGCCATATCAAGGATGCGGGTAAATCGGCCGTTTTTATTGATCACAATATTTTTCATGTTTACTCCGTAGCCGATCGCGTGGTCGTGCTTGATCGCGGGCGGGTTGCCGGTGAATTCAATACGGCCGACATTAGTCTTGACCACTTGATGGAGAAGATGTATCGCGTTGCAGAGACAGGTAGTATGGATTAGACGGGTTTCTTCCCCGAATAAGCATACAGCATTTGAGGTAAAGATATTATGAGTTCTGAAATTGAGGAACTGTCCAGCGCCGATGCGGTCGTAGAACCACAAAAAGAGCCCTTTAACTGGAAAAACTTCTTGCGCAAGAATTCGACTCAGCTAGGCATGATTTTTGTATTTTTTGCGCTCTGGCTATTCTTCATCCTTGCAGCACCACAGACGTTTCTCTCCCCCCAGATCTACTATGCCTATATGGCAACAACACCTTTCTTCGCCATCATGGCTTTGCCCTTAACGATGGTCATCATTGCCGGAGAGATAGACCTTTCCTTCCCGTCGATTATGGCGATCGGCATGGTGGCTTTTGTTTTCATATTTGAGCCGACAGGCAACGTGGCCCTGGCCATTATCGGCGCGTTGGCTGCCGGGATCGCCTCGGGGATTCTGAACGGTGGGCTCGTAGTCGGCATCGGCATTCCATCGCTGGTGGCTACTATTGGTACGCAATTCTTCCTGCGCGGACTTTCTCTGGTGCTCCTGCAAGGCAAAGGCGCGACACTGATCGAGGCAAGAGAGACCGTTATTTATGAGATCCTGATTGGAAAGACGATTGGCAATATCCCTAACCAGTTCTGGTGGTCTATCGCTGTCGCCATTTTGTGCTGGATCATTTTGAACCGTACACGGCTTGGCGCACACATCTACCTAACTGGCGACAATGAACAGAGCGCTAGGTTGATGGGTGTCAACGTGAATCGCACACGTTTGGCTATTTTTATCATGATTGGTTTGGCTGCGGCTTTTGCAGGTGTGTTAGCCAGCTTGCAGGTTTCGTTTTTCTGGCCATCGTTGGGTGAAGGTTACTTACTATCGACGTTGGCTTCCGTCTTCTTGGGCGGTACATCAGTATTTGGCGGTACAGGTACGATTCTTGGCACTTTCCTGGGCAGTTACATCATCGGCGCGATCAACGCCGGTATTGTAGCCATCGGTTTGACAGGCTTCTGGACTGAGCTTATTTATGGTTTGATCATTGTGGTCTCTGTTTCTATGCATGTGATTTTGCGGAAACGAATCAAATAACGATGTAATTTGGGTAGCGATTTAGTGAGTAATGGTCCACTCTGCATCTTGGATGCGAATGGTGGTGCTGTCTCCTGGCCAATAGAGATGGCTCCAATAGCTAGCGCCACGTAGGGTTGACGGAGTACGGCCGTTTGTGACAACGATATGGTTGGGTGTGTATCGGGCAAAATGTTGCTCTCTGGTGAGTGAAGAACGGCCCAAAGTAGGATCAACGGGGATCCAACCATTACCTGGCAGAAAGACCTCCACCCAGGCATGTTCCTGGCGAGCTTTGCTGGAATCACTTTCATCCAGGTACAACAAGCCTTCCACATATCGCGCAGGGATACCGTTGGCTCTGCTCAAGGCGATTAATAATGATGAATATTCGGTGCAGTCGGCGCCCATCTTTCCCAGAGCTGCTTGCGCGCCCCAATCTTCTCCGTTGTAGCTGTAGACAAGGTTGTTGCCAATATAGTCGTAAAAGCTTCTAACCTGTTCGCATACGCTCTGATTTGATCCAGAAAGTTCTTCTGCTAACGTGACGATTTGTGGATTGCTGGACTCGATGTGCAGCTCGGGCTGATTATATTTATTGGGCCGATCACCTTCACATGCTACCAGGTCATAAGTTAATTCATTAATGGCGACCTCATAGCTGATCTTGATGTGAGCACTGCTGCCAGGCTCTATATCTTTAAAATCAAACTCGGCGTATTGGTTTTCGTACTCATCGGAAACTATAACGTAATTTGTTGGTTGAATTTCACGGGAGATCAGTTCTTGGTAAGGGAATTGGCTGCTAATGAGGGCGACCCAAATATTGTGCTTCTCGGGCTTCATTGGCCCTTCATTTATCAGGGTTATATCTTGAGTGATTTTATAGAAAGCAGTATTGGAAATAGTTGAGTTTGCTGCGGCTGTTTTATCCGTTACCTCCTGGACAACCTGGCAGGCAGATAAAGATATCAGCAGCAAAAACAGCAGGAGCGGTTTCATTATCTTAAATGCTAGCATCGACCCTAACAAATCACAACAGTAAGATTAGTCTGGAATGATTGGGACAGCAATGACTCCTAAAGACCGGATGCGACGGGCATTGTATCACGAACCGATCGATCATATCCCCACGCAAATCAACTACACAAACGCTTTTGGAAAAACCATGGCCGCCCATTTTGGGGTGTCTCTTGAGCAACTGCCCGACTTTCTTGGCAACCATATGGTGCGCGTCGATATCCATCATGACGGACGACTGAGTGACGACGGCAAAGTCCGCTTTGACTGGTGGGGGGTGGGTTTCGATACGCAAGAAGAAGGGTATTTTGCTGCAATCAACCCTCTGGCCGAAGCACAGGATCTCGATCTCTACCACTGGCCCGATCCCCAGGCCTCCGATTTGCTGCAAGACGCCCAAGAAACGATCGCTAACAGGGGAAAACAGTATTTCATCGTCCCCAATCTTGGATTTGCCCTTTTTGAACGCGCTTGGTCTTTACGCGGCTTTGAACAGTTTCTTTTAGATATGGCCTCCGACCCCTCCTATGCGGGAGCGCTATTGGATCGCGTCACCGAGATACAGCTAGCGCTTATCCATCGATACCTGGATATTGGTGTTGATGGTGGCTACTTTGGCGATGATTATGGCTCGCAAATGAACCTGCTCTTCTCACCCCGCATGTGGCGCACGCTTATCAAGCCCCGGTTGGCCGGCCTTTTTACACCATTCAAAGAACGTGGCCTGCCCGTCATCATGCATTCCGATGGGCAGATACAACAGATTTTGCCCGATCTGCTTGAAATTGGTTTAACGACGTTGAACCCGGTTCAGCCGGAGGTACTGGATCATGCCTGGCTGCGAGAGCAATATGGCGACCGCCTGTCCTTTTACGGCGGTATTTCCACCCAAACGGTGCTCCCTTTCGGCACGGCCGGCGAGGTCGAAGCGACCGTTTCCGAGGTGATCCACGCCTTGGCTCCGGAAGGAACCGGACTAATCATCGCTCCTTCCCACCGCATGATGAGCGACATCCCTATGGAAAACGTTGCCGTCATGTTAGCTGCATTCCGGCAGTTGAGTCATTGAAGCAAATCAATTTGGAACAAACAAATTTGGAACAAACAAATTTGGAACAAATCTATATGGAAGAACGACGACGATTCATAAGCAAAGAATTCAAACAGTTGTACGGCAGGTTGCCCTCGATCTGGGCGCGAGCGCCGGGACGTGTCGACCTGATGGGCAGTCACACTGACTACAATATGGGCTTTGTTTTGACCATGACTATCGACCGCGATACATGGATAGCAGCCTTTCCTCGGGAGGATAATCATATCGTTATTCACTCCTGCAATACGCCAGGCGGCGCTTTCTTTTCACTAGAAGACATCCAACGTGACAAGGTAGCGCCTTGGACCAATTACGTGCGAGGCGTGGCGGCCGTGATGCAAACGTCCGGTTTTAAACTTCGCGGATTTGACGGACTCATCCACAGCACCGTGCCCTTTGGTAGTGGGCTGAGTTCTTCGGCAGCGATTGAAATGGCGGTAGCCATTCTCTTCAAGACTCTAAGCGACTTAAGATTGAATCCTGTCGACATGGCTTTGATCGGTCAGAGGGCCGAGAATGACTTTGTGGGCGTCAGTACCGGCATCCTGGACCAATACAGCTCTGCGATGGGTCGCGACGGCTGTGGAATATTGCTGGATTGCCGCCATCTAACGAGCGAAGCAGTGCCCATTAATCCCGCTCTGCAGGTAGTCATTTGTAATACTCGATCTGAAAGAAATTTGGTTGGCACCGAGTATGATGAGCGCAGGGCCCAATGCGAAGAAGGCCTGCGTCTCTTGCAGCGGTTCTATCCTGGAATAACTGCACTACGAGATGTCAGCCCGGCTATGTTTATGGCACAGAGGCAGATGTTACCGGAATTGATAGCAAGAAGGTGCCAGTTCATCATAGAAGAAAATCAGCGTGTACTGGATCTGGCTCAGGCTTTGCCCGAAGATTGCCCTGAGCCGCTTCATGAGCTGTTTGCTGCCTCCTACAGTGGGGCGCGTGATTTGTACGAGATAGGATCACCGGCCATGGCCGCGATGATGGACGCCATGTTGCTTGCACCAGGTCTTGTGGCCGCAAGACAGGCGGGAGCCGGCTTTGGCGGCAGTATGGTCGCCCTGGTGAAGGAAGGTTTCCTGGAGGTTTTCATTGATCATGTCACCAAAACTTATCAACAAGAGACAAAGATTCAAGCAGAGATATATGCTGTACAAGCTGCACCAGGTGCAATGATCCTCGAGTGAGTCCAGGAGAGCTGGCCTGGCCGGATATTATGAATCGTTATTTACTAATAAAAGATCAATAGGAGTTGAGTAGATGCAATATCGTGAATTGGGACGCACAGGATGGCGCGTGTCAGCCAGCAGTTTCGGCGCCTGGGCCATTGGTGGCTCCTGGGGAGATGTAGATGATCGGGAGTCTATGGCCGCCTTGCACAAGGCAGTGGATTGCGGCGTCAATTTCTTCGACACGGCCGATGTGTATGGCGACGGTCGTAGCGAGAGGCTGCTAAGACAACTACGTCAGGAGCGCAGCGAAGAGATTGTCGTTGCTACCAAAGCCGGACGCCGACTTGAGCCGCATGTCGTCGGCGGATATAACCGGCAAAACCTCACGGCTTTTATCGAACGTAGCCTGGAGAATTTGGGAACTGAGACAATCGACCTACTGCAGCTACATTGCCCGCCAATTGAGACCTATTACCTGCCCGAAACCTTCGGTTTCCTTGATGATTTAGTCCAGGAAGGAAAGATCCGTTACTATGGCGTGAGCGTTGAGAAGGTTGAGGAGGCTCTCAAGGCCATCGAGTACCCTAACGTGCAAACTGTGCAGATCATTTTTAACATCTTCCGGCAACGGCCGGCAGAACTGTTCTTTCCTGAAGCAAAAAGACGTCGCGTCGGTATCCTGGCCAGAGTGCCGCTTGCTTCGGGTTTACTCTCTGGCAAAATGACGCGGGAGACCACTTTCGAACCTGACGATCATCGTAACTTCAATCGCTATGGTGAGGACTTCGATCGTGGAGAGACCTTTTCCGGCGTGGATTACGAAACCGGCCTTGACGCTGTCGAGGAACTCCGGGCATTAGTCCCGGAGGGCATGACCATGGCTCAATTTGCCCTGCGCTGGATTCTGATGTTTGATGCGGTCAGTTGTGTTATTCCTGGCGCGAAACGAATGGAACAGGCTGAGGATAACGCGATTGCGGCTGACCTGCAGCCTCTTAGCGAGGAAACGATGGCCCTTGTTGGCGCTATTTATGACCGTCTTATTCGCGATCAGGTTCACCATTATTGGTAGACCAATATAATTTGAAGGAGTTATACATGAGTGGAAAGACAAACGCTATTGGAATTGATTTTGGCATCTTGTCTGGTCGGGCGGTCCTTGTTGATGTGACTGATGGTCGTGTGGTCGCCAGCGCTGTCGATAACCACGCTAATGGAGTCATCGACCATACGATGCCTGAATCGGGCAAGCAGTTACCGCCCGAATGGGCCATGCAAAACACCAACGATGGGAGTTGAACATGAAACGAAACGATATCCCAAAAGCAATTGAAAGCGGAAAGACCGTTCTTGGTATCGAGTTCGGTTCGACTCGCATCAAGGCGGCGCTGATCGGCGAGGATCATACCCCAATCGCATCGGGAAGTTTTGGTTGGGAAAACCAATACGAAAACGGCATCTGGACATACAGTCTTGAAGATGTTTGGTCAGGCCTGCAAGAAAGCCATCGAAAGCTCAGTAACCAGGTTTTTAAGAATTATGATACTCCGCTCCAGACCATTGGTGCCATCGGCTTCAGCGGTATGATGCACGGCTACTTGGCGATCGATAAGGACGGAAATCTACTCGTCCCGTTTCGCACATGGCGAAACACGATAACCGGGCAGGCAGCACGGGAACTCACGGATCTATTCCAATTCAACATACCCCAGCGTTGGAGCATTGCGCACCTCTACCAGGTGATATTGAACAAGGAACCCCATGTCAAGGATATCAGCTACCTGACCACGCTGGCAGGCTATGTCCATTGGAAACTGACCGGGCAGAAGGTGATGGGCCTTGGCGAAGCATCGGGCATGTTCCCCATCGATAGCAGGACCGACGACTACGATGCACGCATGATCGCGCTATTCAACGAAAAGATTGAAGCTGAAAACTTCTCGTGGAAGCTCCAAGACATCCTGCCTCAAGTCCTTACAGCAGGAGATGCGGCAGGCGTTCTTACCGAAGAAGGCGTAAGGCTGCTCGATCCCATGGAACAATTACAAGCGGGTATCCTACTCTGTCCACCTGAGGGCGATGCAGGCACAGGCATGGTTGCGACCAACAGCGTCGCCGAGCGAACGGGCAATGTTTCCGCGGGAACATCCGTCTTTGCCATGATCGTTTTGGAAAAGGCTCTGTCGAAAGTGTATCCCGAGATTGATATGGTGACGACGCCCGCAGGCAAGCCTGTCGCTATGGTCCACAGCAACAACTGTACATCCGATCTCAACGCATGGATCGGCCTGTTCCAAGAATTCACCGATGCACTTGGGGTGGAAATCAATGAATCCAAGCTGTTTGAAATCCTGTATCAAAGAGCACTCGCGGGCGAAGCGGATGGCGGAGGGCTGCTTGCCTACCCTTATCTCTCAGGCGAGCATATCACGCACTTTGAGGAAGGGCGTCCACTGTTCGTCCGTACACCCGAAAGCCGTTTCACGCTTTCAAACTTTATGCGTGTGCATCTGTTCTCAGCGCTCGGAGCATTGAGGATCGGCCTGGACATCCTTTTTGAAGAAGAGCAAGTGAAGATCGACCAGGTCCTCGGTCACGGTGGTTTCTTCAAAACAGAGGAAGTGGGTCAAAAGATCATGGCTGCGGCGATGAATGTTCCCGTTTCAGTGATGGAAACCGCAGGTGAGGGCGGCGCCTGGGGGATTGCCTTGCTTGCCTCGTACATGCTCAATAAGGAAGAGAATGAACCTTTGGAAGATTATCTCTCAAACAAGGTCTTTGCAGGGAAAAAAGGCACGACGATAGCCCCCGATCCAGCGGATGTTGATGGCTTTATGGCATTCATGGAACGCTACAAAAAAGGACTTGTCATCGAAAGAGCCGCCGTGAATGCGATGAGCTAGAAGCTTTAGGATATGGTCTTTCCAAAAAGATCAAGGAATTGACATGCTTGAAAAACTAAAAGAGGAACTGGTGCAATTGCACCTTGAACTGCCCAAAAATAATCTGGTTGCCTGGACCAGCGGCAATGTCAGCGCCCGCGACCCGGAGACGAACCTGGTCGTGATCAAACCCAGCGGCGTGCGCTTTGAACAGCTGACACCGGAAACGATGGTGGTGGTGGATATCGACGGCAACCCCGTGGAAGGGGATTACAAGGCCTCGTCGGATACCGGCTCGCACTGCTATATCTACCGCCACTTGCCGGACGTGTTCGGCGTGGCGCATACCCACTCGCGATATGCGACAGCCTTCGCGGTGGTCGGCCGATCTATTCCCTGCCACACCACGGCGATGGGCGATGAATTTGGCGGTGATATCCCCTGTGGTGGCTTCGCCCTGGTTGGAGGCGATGAAATAGGACAGGAGGCGGTTGAAGCCTTGCGCAATAGCCGCAGTCCCTCCTGTTTGCTGGTCAATCATGGTGTTTTTGCTGTTGGGCCATCAGCTGAAAAAGCGGTAAAAGCTGCCGTGATGACCGAAGATAACGCGGCGATTATGGCTTTGGCTTATCAGCTTGGAGAGCCGGTGCCTATTGCACCAGAAGACATCGACAAGTTGTTTGACCGCTACCAGAATGTATACGGTCAGTAGTAGAAAATAATGAAGAAATATCACGCTATGTCGATTAGGCTAAAGACACAAATCTTAAGGGCTTCGCGTGATCGATAACGAAGGAGATATGCCCATGGAAGCATATGAATCATTAGAAGCATGGTTTAGCACGGGCAGCCAACACCTCTATGGAGAAGAGGTTTTGCAGCAAGTTGCCAGTGACTCGCAGCGCATCGCGGAGGGGCTGACAGGTCACGGTAAACTGCCGTTCAATATTGTTTTCAAACCTGTATTGACCACACCGGATGCTATATACCGTCTCTGCCAGGAAGCCAATACTGCCACAAACTGTGTAGGGCTTGTTACCTGGATGCATACCTTCTCCCCGGCAAAAATGTGGATAGCCGGGCTACAAGTGCTACAAAAACCGTTTCTGCAACTGCACACCCAGTTCAATAGTGAAATCCCCTGGGCAACCATCGATATGGACTTCATGAATCTTAACCAAACGGCCCACGGTGGGCGCGAGTTCGGATATATGGGTTCACGTATGAAACTGGCCCGCAAAGTAGTGGTGGGTCATTGGCAGGATGAAGAAGTATTGGCCCGTCTGAATGTCTGGCTGCGGGCTGCCGCTGCCTGGCATGATGCCCAGGGGGCCAAATTCGCTCGCTTCGGAGACAACATGCGAGAAGTGGCCGTGACAGAAGGGGATAAAGTGTCCGCCCAAATGCAATTTGGGTATTCGGTTAACGGGTATGGCCTGGGTGATTTGGTGGCTTACGTGAATGGCGTGCCAGAAACGATAGTATCCGATCTCATTGCCACATATGAAGACAGCTATACAGTTGTCCCCACATTACAAGCAGATGGAGCCCAGCGACAATCTCTGCTTGACGCGGCAAGGATTGAGCTAGGTATTCGTGCTTTTTTGGAGGAAGGAGGCTTCAAAGGATTCACCACTACCTTCGAAAATCTACATGGTCTGAGACAATTGCCTGGGATCGCCGTGCAGCGCTTGATGGCAGATGGCTTTGGCTTTGGAGCGGAAGGGGACTGGAAAACAGCCGCCTTGGTGCGGGCCATGAAAGTGATGGACGCCGGTTTAGAAGGCGGTACATCCTTTATGGAGGACTATACCTACCATTTCAGTCGTGAAGGGGACAAAGTCCTCGGCGCCCATATGCTTGAAATTTGCCCCACCATCGCGGCCGGAAAACCGTCTTTGGAGATACATCCTCTCGGTATCGGCGGTAAAGAAGATCCGGTGCGGTTGGTATTTGATGCCACCGCCGGACCAGCCATCAATGCATCCATCATTGACATGGGCAACCGCTTCCGCCTGATCGTCAACACTGTGGAGGGCGTACCCATTTCTGAACCGCTGCCTCAACTACCTGTAGCCCGTGCCTTATGGATTCCGCAACCTAATCTCAAAGTTGCTGCGGCCGCCTGGATATTGGCTGGAGGAGCACACCACACCGGGTTTAGCCTAGGACTAACCGCCGAACACATGGAAGACTTCGCCGACATGGCTGGTATCGAATTTGTGTTGATCGATCAAGATTCAAAGTTGTCTGAGATAAAGAAGGAACTGCGCTGGAACGATGTATCCTACTTATTGAAAGGAGGTCTGTGAACCGTTAACTAAATCAATAGAATCGGGATAGTTTTGATTTTTAGTGAAGTATGAAATGGTGAAGATCATGAAGTTCACGGATTATTTGTTGCGTTAGATTGTTTTCTTGGGCACCCAGTTCGCTGAGGCCACACCCGTGAGTGGCTGGGTAATCTCAATATGAGCCCTTCAGCCTGTGATTCGAGTCCAATCTCGCCGGATCAGATATTAATTTTGGGGGTTGAACAAGACCATCACGATCACGAGCGGTTTAGGGTCAAACCGAGCATTATTTCCACGGGGACCAAAAAATTTTGGAAGCGGGGCCGATCTTACCTGCGAGTTCAGGTTGTGACTTTCTTCACAATCTTGCCTGTCTTTTGTCACTACTAAAAAATCCACGATTCTGGCATACTAAAATCGCCTGGATAGGCTTACAAAGCGTTTCCTTTGTTTAGCAAGGGTATTTGAAGTATGCAAGTTTACGGGCGTCAGCCCTTAGACCTCGAGCAAATCACTATTCCCCGGGGCCAGGTTTACCTCATTCCCGAACGATGTAAAGAGTGCAACATCTGTATACAGTTTTGTCCGCGTCAGGTTTTGCGCACCTCGACGTTGACCAACCGTAAGGGGTATCACTACCCAGAAGTTGTCGCCGGAAAGGGAACAGAATGCGTTCATTGCCAGTTCTGCTCTTTGGTATGCCCAGAGTTTGCCATTTTCACCCGTGAGATAACCTGATGTCCGGCCGGGAAGTACTCACTGGAAAACATTTCATGCATGGTGACCACGCCTGCGCCGAGGGCGCGATTGCTGCTGGTTGCCGCTTCTTTGCCGGGTATCCTATCACGCCTTCAACAGAGATCGCCGAGCGCCTGGCCCTGCGCCTGCCGGAGGTCAACGGCTCCTTCATCCAGATGGAAGATGAGCTGGGCAGTATCGCCGCTATCATTGGCGCATCGGCCGCTGGCGTTCGTTCCATGACAGCCACCTCTGGTCCGGGATTGAGCCTGATGATGGAGAATCTTGGTTTAGCGGTGATGATGGAAGTGCCCTGCGTGTTGGTGGACATTCAGCGCGGCTCTCCCTCCACCGGATTGCCTACGATGGCGGGACAGTCCGACGTGATGCAGGTTCGCTGGGGTTCTCATGGGGACTATCGCGTTATCGCCTATGCACCCTGGTCGCCTCAAGAGGTGTTTGACCTCACTGTTTTGTCATTTAACATGGCAGACCGCTTTCGAGTTCCGGTTCTACTGATGGCCGATGAAGTGATCGGACACATGGTGGAACGGGTAGAGATCCCGGCCGAGAATCAGATACCTCACTGGCCGCGCAAACGGCCGCTCTCTCCTCCTAATGGATCGTTCCAAGCCTTCTTGCCCGATGCTTCTGACCTCGTGCCACCTATGGCCCATGCGGGCGAAGGGTACAAGGTGCATTTCACCGGGCTGACTCATGATGAACGAGGCTACCCAGCCATGTCGGCCGAGGTCCACCAGCGATTAGTGACCCGATTGATAAATAAGATCCAATACAATGCTGACGAAATAATTCGAACTGAAGAATATTATCTAGATGATGCCCAGATCGCCGTCATTTCTTTCGGTTGCACAGCGCGTTCGGCACGCCGGGCTGTACTGGAAGCGAGAAGGGCGGGCATCCCAGCGGGTATGTTGCGCCTGATTTCCCTTTGGCCTTTCCCGGAAATGATCATCGAACAATTGGCGGGATCGGTTGAGTCGTTCATCGTGGCCGAAATGAACCTGGGCCAAATGAGCCAAGAGGTGGAACGGGTAGTCAAGCGGCCGGTCGAGGGCGTCTTCCACGCAGGGGGTGCCATGATCCCGCCGGAACCGATCCTCAATGTTATTAAGGAGGTGGCCGGCCGTGACTGAAACGTTGTTGGCTGAGAAGCATCCCCTCGATGACATCATCCGCGCTGACCGGTTACCTCATATCTGGTGTCCAGGTTGCGGTATTGGTATCGCCATGCGCTGTTACGCGCAAGCCATCCTGGAATCCGGTATCCCCGTCAACCAACATGTTGTCGTTTCAGGCATCGGTTGTACCGGCCGTGTCGCCGGCTACATGAATATCGATTCCTATCACACCACCCATGGGCGAGCTATCCCATTTGCTTCCGGCATGAAATTGGCCAACCCCGATCTGATGTTGACGGTTTTTAGTGGTGACGGTGACCTGGCGGCGATTGGGGGCAACCATCTGATCCATGCTGCACGGCGCAATCTTGATATCAAGGTTATCTGTGTCAATAATTTCAACTACGGCATGACCGGCGGTCAGACCGGACCGACGACCCCCTTCGGCGCCAAGGGTACGACAGCGCCCTACGGCAATCCTGAATTGCCCTTCAACTTACCTTATCTTTTAGCAGCCTCAGGTGCGAATTACGTCTCTCGCTGGACCACACTTCATGCCCGACAAATCAAACAAGAGATCCTCCACACGTTTGTAAAGCCGGGTTTCACCTTCATCGAAGTGCTCTCTCCCTGTCCGATTGGCTTTGGCAAGTCCAACAACATTGACGCTGGGCTCGACGAAATGGAGCTTTACCGGGAGCGATGCGTTTTGGTGAATGACGATATGCAGATGGAGGAGTATGGTATTGACCTACGTGAGGAACGGCCGATCTATGTTGGCAACTTTATTAATCGAAACCAATTGCCTTATCGCGCGATGGTTAAACAAAACAGGGTTGGCAACGGCTAGACTGGATATTGAGGAGGACGACAAAACTGGAGCCAACAATGCGAAAAGAAATCCGACTCAGTGGTTTTGGCGGACAGGGAATCGTGCTGGCGGGCTACATTTTAGGCAAAGCCCTGACTATTTATGATGGACTTGAAGCCGTTATGACCCAGGCTTACGGTCCTGAAGCGCGGGGAGGCGCCTCCAGTGCCAACATCCTGGTCTCCGACGAACCGATTGATTACCCAATCGTCCAGCGCCCTGATATCCTGGTCGCTCTTTCTCAGGAAGCCTACACAAAATTCAAGTCTACAGCCAAACCCGAGGCGATCATTTTGATTGACGGAGATCTGGTTATTCCCACTGATCATGAGCGACATCACGCGATACCAGCAACGCGACTGGCGAAAAGCCTGGGCCGGCGGATTGTCGCCAATGTAGTCATGTTGGGATTTTTCACGGCCGTCACTGGCGTGGTTAGCCGTGAGGCGATGGAAAAGGCGATCAACTCTTCGATCAAACCCAAGGCCGCACCTTTGAATCTCGACGCTTTTGCCGCTGGCTATGAATATGCTAAACGAAAGGAGCTACGTTCATGAGCGATTCAGTCCTAGTGATCGGCGGAGGCATTGCCGGCATCCAGGCTTCGCTTGATCTGGCCGAGGCCGGCGTTCGGGTCGTTCTGGTGGAACGACAGCCCACCATCGGCGGCATGATGGCTGTTCTCGATAAAAACTTCCCCACGTTGGACTGTTCTATCTGCATTGAAGCCCCTAAGATGTCGGAAGTCGATCTACACCCCAACATCGAGGTCCTCTCCCTGGCCGACGTGGAAGGCGTGTCTGGAGGGCAGGGCGATTTTCGGATACTGATCCGCCAAAGAGCCCGCTTT
>JAHEJP010000049.1:3457-19264 GCA_024638855.1 Chloroflexota bacterium | reverse complement strand
ATGCGGTTGAGAGGAGTGAAATGTACGGCGTGTTTCCAGATATAGGCCTGAAAGTCGGGGCGCTCGGCTTCGGGGAGCTTGTCGAGGTAATCTTCGAGCATCAGGTTGAAAATGGCGGTGGCGACGGGGTCGAAGAGCTGGTCGAGGAGTTGGCGCAGCAGGACGATGGTTTTGAGGGGGTGACGGTCGGCGCGCTGGTGGATGTCGATGATGACCGGCAGCAGTTGGCTGTCGAAGCTGTTGGGGTCGTGGGCCAGGCGAACGGCCAGGTCGCGGAGCTGGTCGTGGGTCAGGGGCTGGGCGTAGTCGGCCGTCTTGACAGCGTTGAAGTTGGCCTGGGGCGCGCCGGCCCGGCTGCGGCCGAGTTCAGCGTTGCGGTGAGCGCGGCAGTGGCTGTGGTCCCGCATGGCCCAGTTGTGGCAGCTAGGAGTCTGGCAGTGGCGCTTATTGGGGTTGCGGGGCATAGTTGAGCCTCCAGGCCGAGCATTCAGACTGAGCCTGAAGGCTGAGCCTCAAGGCTATGGCAAATGGCGGTGATTTATGTCTAGGTTGTTAGGCTGAAGCTCAGTTTTATGGCTTTGGCCATTTGGCTGTTGACCGCCAATTATAGCACATTTGTTCTGTTTTGACGAATTTAACCAAGGGTCGGCCGGGTACTCGGGCGCGGTGGTGCGGGCTTTTAAATCGGCCGTGACACGGCGTATTAATTTGATGAATGACACGCTCGGCGCGGCATTTTGGCAACGTAATTATTACGAAGGATAGGAAACCACGTTCCGTTCTCCCGCCGCCCGAACGTGGTTCAACTCTTGCCTATTTGACCAGCCATCAGGCCTCAAACGAACTTTGCGTCAGGCCAAAAAGAGAACCTGGACAAGCATCGGGCTGGACTGTGTCCAGCTCCAGCGTGAACGTCCTTGCCTGGCCAGGCGGTAATGTTATTAAACTGAAGGGCTGTGCATGAATTGCAGCGAAAACCTGCCCTCAATTAGCGTAGCGGGCCTGAGGCCATACTACCCCGCGATGAGCGAACCCCAACGATTCATCCACTCCATGACCAGCTCGCCGGTCGCACCCCTCACCGCTCCTGCTCCTTCAAGATGGTGCCCACCACGGGTCACGTGGTTAAGCCATTCATCACTACCTTGCAGGGCGTTGAGCGCTTCGTTATTTCCCCTGATCAGGAAGAAACCATTCATATCCCCGCCATGCGGGCTAAGCAAAACAGTCTCGAAGGAGTCGATAGCGCCCTCTTGCTGCAGCCTGCTAAGATAGCCCAAGTATTCTTGGAAATGCTCGGCGCTCGTTTGCTCGCGGCCGGGAACCGAACGATTCCAACCAAAAAAGATGACATTTGAACTCATCGTCATTTCTCCTTTCAATATAGTTCCAACTCTCGACCTGAAGGAAAGGACTGATCCACCTGTTCGCCGATATTGGATGCACTTTTCCGATGTAAAATTGGTGTAGTTCTGTTCAACCTGAGGCGATTCGCTCACAGCTGCATCAAGGCCCGCTAATAAATATGGTATGGACCTGGAGACAGGCTGTCAAGATTAGGAAATTCTTCACAATGGGTAAATTGCAGAGCGATGACCAGGTCTTTGAGCGGGGTTGGAACGCCGGCCGGCAGCTATGGTACAATGCAGCAGGTTTGTTGTCAGGGGAGTTTGGTTCTGTTTGCAAACGTGAGGCACGATATCTGAATGATCGGCGCACTTCTCAACGAGCGTTATCAACTGAATGATGAGTTGGGGCGGGGAGGCATGGGCATCGTCTACCGCGGCAGCGATGAACTGCTTCGCCGGCCGGTGGCGGTCAAGCTACTCACGGCCGAAGGCCTAGGCACCGAGGGCCGGGCCCGCCTATTGCAGGAAGCCCGGGCGGCCGCCAGCCTCAATCACCCCAATATCGTCTCCGTTTATGACGTGGGCGAAGCGAAATTGCCCGGCCAGCCGATACCTGTTTCCTACATCATCATGGAATTGATACCCGGCCATTCTCTAAGCACCCTGCGCCCTACGGAATTAAAAGAGATCATCCACATCTTTGACCAAGTCTGTCTGGCCTTGGAAGTGGCCCATGAAAGCGGCCTCATCCATCGCGATCTGAAGCCGGAAAATATCGTCGTCACGCCATCAGGCCAGGCAAAATTGATGGACTTCGGCCTGGCTCACACCCCAGAAGCCCCGCCCCTAGGCGAACCGGGCTCTATTTCCGGTACCCTGGCCTACATGGCGCCCGAATTGATCCTGGGAAAGGAAGCCAGTCCCCAGTCGGATCTCTATGCTTTGGGCGTTATTTTTTACGAATACTTGGCCGGCCGGCCGGCCTTTGAGGCGGAGAATTTGACTGCCCTTTTGACGCAACGCTTGCACGCCTCCGTCGTCCCGCCCAGCACCTACAACGACCAGATCCCCTTTTCCCTGGACGTGCTGATCATGCGCCTGTTGAGCCGGCGGCCGGAAGGCCGGCCCGACTCCGTCACCGTGGTCCGCGAAACTTTGGCCGCCTTCTCCTCGCCGCTGCCCCCTCTCCGGGCGCCAGGGTCCGGCAGCCAGATCAATCGCCTGGTCCGCGGTCGCCTGGTGGGTCGAGAGACGTCATTCGCCCAATTGGTCGGGCGGTGGCAATTAGCCGTTTCGGGCCAGAACCAACTCTTATTAATCAACGGTGAACCCGGCGTGGGTAAAACGCGCCTGGTTCGTGAACTGACCAGCTACGCCGAGCTGTCCGGGGGCATCGTGCTGGCTGTTGAATGTTATGCCGACGCGGGCTTGCCCTATGCCTCTTTCGCCCAACTCATCGGCGAAGTGTTGCGAGGGGACGAGGATCCGCCCATACCCGAAGCGGTTCTGGCCGATATGCTGATGCTGACCCCCGATCTGCGGCCGTCTTACGCCCATATTCTAACGCCGACGTATGCCGATCAGGAATCAAAACAGGCGGCCCTGATCGAGAGCGTTATGGCTCTATTCGCTGCCTTAACCGCCCAATCGCCGCTACTGTTATTTTTCGATGACTTGCATTGGGCCGACAGCGGGACGCTATCGCTCATTCGCCACCTGGCCCAACGTTTGCGACGCCGGCCGTTGATGATCGTCGGCGCCTTCCGAGAGGCCGAATTAAGCGAGGACCGGCCGCTTCAAAGTTGGCTGGCCGAGCTGCACGGCAAGTCCTGGTTGAGCCAACTGCAGCTGCCCCGGCTGGACAAAGTTCAGGCCCAGGAACTATTGACCACCCTTTTTTCCAGTGAAGTTTCCTGGGATCTCACGGAAGCGATTTACCGGCAGAGCGAAGGCAACCCTTTCTTCATCGAAGAGATATGCCGGGCTCTGGTAGAGAGTGGCAATTTCTATTTCGAAGCCGGCCGCTGGCATCGCCCCAGCCTGAATGAATTGGCCATCCCCCAAGGGCTCAAGTCGGCCATTGGCTCGCGTCTGCGCAGGCTCTCAAAGTTCGAACAGGAAACCCTGGAATTGGCGGCCATGCTCGGCCGTGAGTTCAGCTATGATAGGCTACGGGCCGTGAGTCGATTGCCGGAGGAGGGACTGATCGCCGCCCTGGAAAAAGCCCAGGGCGCCCAGCTCATCGAGGAAGTCACGAGCTCACCAGCTGGGACCCCAGGGG
Source organism: Chloroflexota bacterium (assembly GCA_024638855.1). Taxonomy (GTDB): domain Bacteria; phylum Chloroflexota; class Anaerolineae; order Promineifilales; family Promineifilaceae; genus UBA11865. The sequence goes on along the minus strand of JAHEJP010000049.1, from coordinate 15,634 downwards.
GGTCGCACGGTGATTTGCGCTTTTCCTTCAGCCAGGCCTTGATTCGCTCTACTATCTTGTCTAGCATGGGCAGCTTGCGCCGGCGCCGGTTGGGAAAAAAGGTAGCAACTGCCCTGGAAAAGGCGTATCCGGACCGGTTGGACGAACTGGCGCCTTTGCTTGGCCGTTACTTCGCCGAATCCGGCCAGAGCCAAAAAGCGGCCGGCTACCTGCTGCGGGCCGGCGACGCCGCCCAGCGCCTGTTCGCCCACGAGGAGGCCATCAAGTTTTACGAATTAGCCCTGCCGCTGCTGGCAGAGCAGGGGGATCATACCCGCGCGGCGCACACCTATATGAAGCTAGGTCTCACTTATCACAATACCTTTCAATTCGATCGCGCTCGCCAGGCTTACGAGGATGGTTTTGCCCTCTGGCAGCGTATGCCCACGACTACCGCCGAACCGTTGACGATGGCCCCCCATGCCCTGCGAACTCACCTGCGCCACCTGCCCACCCTCGATCCCACCCGCGCCAACCACGTCTCGTCCTCAATAGTGATCCAACAGCTCTTCAGCGGCCTGGTACGCTTGAGTGGCGAACACGAAGTTGTGCCCGACGTGGCCACCAGTTGGGAAGTGCTGGAGGATGGCCAGAAGTACATCTTCTACTTGAGAGATGATGTCCGTTGGAGCGACGGTCGGCCGGTCACCGCCGGCGACTTTGAATTCGCCTGGAAACGAACCTTGGCTCCCGAAAGCGGGCCTTATCCGGCCGAATTGCTGCTCGACATCCGCAATGCCAGGGCTTACCATGAGCGTCGGCTGGCCGATCCCGGGCTGGTCGGCGTCCGCGCCGCCGACGACTGGATCCTGATCATTGAACTGGAGAACCCCAGCAGTTATTTCCTGCACTTGCTGGCCCAGCCCGTGGCCATGCCCGTGCCTCGCCACGTGGTCCAAGCGGTCGGGCCGGAGTGGGTCCAGCCCGGCAATCTGGTCACCAATGGCCCCTTTCTGGTCAAAGAGTGGCGGCCGGACCACTTCATCCACCTGGAGCGAAATGCCGCTTACCACGGCCAGAGGAACGGCAATCTAGAAGCCGTCGAAGTCGCGCTCCTGGACGAAGCCGGGGATGCCTGGCGTCTTTACCAGGAAGACGAGCTGGATTGCCTTTATCTAACGCCTTTGTTCTCGCCCGGCCGCCTGGAACACGCCCGGCAACATTCTCCCGACCAGTATATGGGCGGGCCGACGCCTTCGATCATATTTTTAGCCCTGGATGTGACCCGACCGCCCTTTGATAATCAACTGGTGCGCCAGGCTTTGGCCATGGCCACGGATAAGGAGATGCTGGCCAACGTGACCCTCACCGGGCTTTATCCTCCGGCAGGCGGTGGTTTTGTGCCCCCGGGCATACCGGGACACGTACCCGGGATCGGCCTGCCTTATGACCCTCACCGGGCGCGGGAACTTTTATCAGGGGCCGGCTATCCCGGGTCCCGGGCCTTTCCGGCGCTCAATGCCCGGGTTCTGGATGCTAACATCTACCAGATCATTTCGCGGGCGCTGCATAGCCAGTGGTTAGAAAACCTGGGCCTGAATATCGAATTCCAGAGCATACGCCCTGCCGCTAGAGCCCATATCTACCTGACGGCCGTGGCTCCCGATTACCTCGACCCCGACACCTTCCTGCGGGCCAATAACTGGAGCCCAGAAACCGGCTGGCATCACCCCGTTTTTGAACAATTAGTCGATCAGGGCCGGCGAGTGGTCGATCGGGAGAAACGATTGGCCATGTACCGCCAGGCCGAGACGATCCTGGTGGAAGAGGCAGCCCTGATCCCATTGGTTTACGGCCGTTTTCACTTGTTGCTCAAGCCCTGGCTGGTCAAATATCCCACCTCGCCGCTGCTCATCCCTCATTGGAAAGACACCGTCATGGATTTTTCTGAGACGCTGTCATAGAGACTTCGTAGACGCATCCAAAGGCACCCCGCAAAGCGTTCTTCCTGATCTGGGCCGTCAAGCTCTGCTCACTACCGAGGGTTTGGGCTTTGAGGGCCGGGCTCGCCTGCTGCAGAAAGCCCGGCCAATGGATCCCTCTTTTCTACATCACCAAGGAATTGATACCCGGTCACACTCTAAACACACACCGCGGGTTAAGATCAGAATTGCCCATCATGCTCGTCCTCATTTATCTGGCCTTGTTCATGGCCTAGCTGGAAGGCGATATTGGTGATAGCCACGCCTTCAATATGGCGAAAGGCCAGGTTAATAGCCAGCGTGCTGTTACGGTGCAGAGCCTGCTCCCAGTAAGTCTCCATGGTCAATCCCCCCATAACGATATGGATATAGGCCTCGGGGTCCTGCTGGCGAATTTGCTGGACGTACTCGGCCAGAGGCTGGGTAAGACTGCGATAGGGGGAAGGTAGAATGACCAGTGGATAATCGCCCATCCGTTCAGCCCATTTGCGCTGCAAGTCGGCCGTCCGCTTTTCGTCAATGGATACATGTACGGCGCTCCACGGCTGCCCCGTAGAAAGGGCAAAATTGATAGCCCGGATCGAGGCTGCATGGAGATTGTCAACCAACACCAATGTTTGCACGCTTCGGGCAGTGACAGACTTCGTCACACCCGCTAGGCTGAGCCTGGTGGCCACCGCCCGGTAATGGCGATGAATACGGAAGAAGATCCACACCAGGGATGGCAAAATAATAATGACGATCCAGGCGCCGTCGCGGAATTTGGTGATGGCAAAGATCATCATGACGATACCTGTGACTACAGCACCTACCCCGTTGACGATTAGTTTGGGCCGCCAGCGGGGATCATGGCGCGTGATCGAATCTTCGGCCACGATCTCCTCCCCTGGTTGCATATGTGAGATCTTGCGCCAACGCACAACCATACCTGCCTGGGAAATGGTGAAACTCAGGAAAACGCCGATGGCATATAGTGGGATTAGGGCTGATACCGAAGCTTGGAAGATGATGATCAGCAAGGAGGCAACGGCCGCCAGCCCGACGATGCCCCAAGAGAATACCAGGCGGCTACCGCGAAAGGTCAGCTGGCGAGGCAGAAAACCATCCCCGGCAGCCAACGCCGCCAATCGCGGAAAGTCGGCATAACTTGTGTTGGCAGCCATAATCAGGATCACGGTCGTGGCCGCCACCATCAGTAGGTAGAGGACACCCTCACCGAAAACAGACCTGGCGGTTTGCGATATGACTGTCTCCATTTCGCTGGGCACTGCCCCGACGGCGTGGGCCAGGAGCGTAATGCCCAGGAAGAGGACGGCCAAAATGCTGCTCATCGCTACTAAGGTTTTGGCCGCGTTTCGCGAGCGAGGCTCCTTGAAGGCCGTGATGCCATTGGAGATAGCCTCCACCCCTGTCAAGGCGGTAGAACCGCTACTGAAAGCCCGTAAGATTAAGAACAAGGTTAACGGCCGCACCACCTGTTCAATCATTACCGTGCCTGTCACCGGTTCCAGGGTGCCCGTAGCCCAGCGCCAGAAGCCTACGATGAGCATCAGGAAGGCCATGCCCAGGAAGAAATAGGTGGGGATAGCGAAGGTGGTACTGGCTTCCTTGACGCCACGCAAGTTGATTATCGTGATGATGGCGATCAGACCAATGGCGATAAAGACCCGGTAAGGCTGCACTTCAGGGAAGGCAGAGCTGATCTGGGCTACCCCTGCAGAGATACTGACCGCTACGGTTAAAATGTAATCGGTTAATAAAGCTGCTCCGGCCGTTTGCGCCGCCAGCTCACCCAGGTTGTCCTTGGCCACGATATAAGCCCCACCGCCGTTGGGGTAGGCGAAGATGGTCTGCCTGTAGGATATGGTGAGGATCAGCAACAGCACGCAAATGCCAATGGCGATTGGAATCGACAGCCCAAAATAGATGGTTCCGGCCAAGGCCAGGATCAGCAGAATCTCCTCCGTGGCATAAGCGACCGATGAAAGAGCATCGGAGGCGAAGATGGCTAGAGCCGGCGCCTTGCCAATGGCTTGATGGGGCGCGGCCGACGTTTCCAGTGGTCGCCCTAAAATAATCTGTGAAAAGTTCCGCCGTGGTACGTTGTTAGACATATTTACGCCTTTTCCTACAAGAGTGATCGGCACCGCCCTTTATGCTACCAGCCATGATAGGCCTCCTTGCAGCAGCAACTAGGGTTCCAGGCTTTGGTTTTGTTATGATGGCACGATAATAGCCGACAAATCAATTTGGGAGACGATCTGATGAGCTACATCGTCCAGCAGGTAACGCTTCCAACCTGCCGTACCGTGCGCGCCGATGACTATCAGATCGTAATTACCGCTCTGTGCTTCATCTAAAATCTCATCAACGACCAGGCCGTGACGAACTTTGGCTGTGACTTGAAATCCAGACTTTTGCAGCATTTTTACCCTTTCTTCCAGCAACCGGCCTTCTGGAGTTTCTTCTTCCATCAGTTCGCTGGCATTGGCTTGAAGCTGCCACCCTTCTCGTACATCGGGACTCGCGCTTATCTGCGACATGACATGCAAGATAGTGATCGCAGTTTCGGAAAAGATGGGCGCCAGATGTGTTACAGCCCGGCTTGGTCCCACGTAACCATCAGCCCCACTTGAACACACAAGGATATTGTGAAAGGACCTGGCTTTTCCTGTAGCGATTAGGACCGGACATGGCGAATGAGCCATAATCCGCTCACTCGTAGATCCTGAGAGTCGTTTTAAGAAGCTGTGGGATGGCCTCATACCGAGGACCAACAAATCGTAGTTTCCCTCTTCGGCTTCACGCACAATTTCAGTCGCTACTTCGCCGACTCTAACCTTGCTTTTTACATCATTTACCCCCGGACCCACCAGAGAAAAGGCCTGACTCAAGATAGCATCGGCTTTAGGCCGGTCGTCTTCATGTTCAACGATGGTTAGAATTGTAAGCGTTGCTTGAGCTGTATAGGCTACTTGAGCGCCTTGACGGACTACTTGCTCTGCGTATTCATCCCCCCCCGTAGCAATGAGTAAGTGCATGGTATGCTGCCTCCTAGAGTAGCACCAGGACAATGGGTAACAACAGGGCGATAAATAAAAAAATTGCCAAATTCCGGTTACTCGCTGTTGCCCAGGTATCCCATCTCAACATGACTCGTTCAAAGGGCCGAAGCACGGTGATCATGACTACCACCGAGACAATGGTGATACTGACCATTTGGGCGAGCACGACAGCAAACGCGTCTGGATTATTCAGCAGTATTGACGCGAAAAGAGTATCCACAAAGGTGGTGATATTGGCGCCCATGATGTAAGGGATCACGTTTTCTCTTCGCACAAACCCTCGTTCGCTGAGCGGGACAAGCAGACTGAGAGAAAGGCTGACTGACATGGAAACCAAGGTAATTATGGCGCCCAGCATGAACATCACCACGGGCCGGTAAACAAGGCGCGATACCTGGCCTACACGGCTCTCCTTTAGGCTCATCTGGGGTAAGCACTTGTCAAATAGACTGAAACTAAAAAGGATAACGATGAGCCCAACCGGAAACAGCACCCAATTGGGCAATAACCCGCTTAGGAAAACAACAATGGGTTCGAAAATAAAATTGATTACCGAATTTAATAGGCCGCCGGATGACAACCGAAAGAAATCCAGGACACCGCTTTGCAGCAAGATCGCGCCAAGAACTAAGGCCACCAGATACGTGCTACCGGTAACGAACAGGGATATCAAGCCCATGCTCAGGCTATTGGCCCGGTCACGGCCGCGCAGGATGTAGACAAAGCCTATGATGAGGACCACCAGACTGGCCCCGAAACGGCTGCCGGTGATCATGGTAAACGAGCTGAGCTTGCTTATGGCCCCAGCATCAAAGAAAGTCAGAGCAGAAGCCGCAACCGGTGAACCGCTCATGATCAAATAGGCAAAAAGCCAACCAAAACCCAGGCTATTCAATGGATTGGTCAAAGCAAGGCGACCGCGTATCAGAGGAGTAAGGCTTGCTGCCCCTTCCTTCATGAGCACGATAGCCAACATGAATAGAAACAGGCTGGCACTGAAGAGAGCGATCTTGCCCCAGTCGACCGGCCGCAAAAGCAGACGGATCCGGCGGGGCAAACCTTCGTCCACCTGCGTCGGAACGGTTAAGGCTGCCGGCTCAACAGGCGTCTCGAGCGGAGTTTTTGGGTATGGCGAGCTATCCGGAGTCCCTGGTTTCATTCGCAGCTATTCTAAATGAATGCAGCCATGGTAACATTGGCCAAAAGACGGTTTTAGCTACGTCAAATGACACAGATGAAGGCTAGGACTAAATCTCTTCTTCCTGTGCCCGTTCTCTCGCTCCTCGAAAATAGGACGCGGACCAAAACGGAACAACGCTGAATTATTCCTTTGAATGATGATTCAAACGGCTTGAGCCAGGATGTCCGTCAATTCCGCCTCGCTCAAGACGATGGGGTTGCCTTTCATGCTGCTGGCCTTAGATGATTTAGCCACCACCTCTGGGAAATCCCCGACCGTTAAGCCGTATTCAGACAGCGGGGGTATCGCCAATGCCTGGCAAAGCTCCTGGACCCAGGCCAGGCCATCGGCCGCCTGGGCGTCCCGATCTCCGGTCAACAGTTGGGCGACTTCGTCATAGCGGGCCAGGGCCGGCGAAGCGGTTGACCTGGCATGCAGGGCGCGCAAGTTGGCTTCCATGACCAGGGGCAATAAGCGGGCGCAAATCACCCCGTGGGGAGCCGGGAACATGCCACCGATGGGACCGGCGAATCCATGCACGGCCCCTAGCTTGGCGTTGGCCAGGGCCAGGCCGCCAAAGAGGCTGGTCAGGGCCATATCTTCGCGGGCGCCAGCGTCATCCCCCCGCTCATAGGCTTGGCGCAGTGAGCGGCCGACGCGCCATAATCCTTCCCGGCAAATGGCGTCGGTCAAGGGATTGGCCATACCCGAGACAAAGGGTTCCATCACCTGGGTTAAGGCGTCCAGGCCGGTGCTGGCCGTTACCGCCGGGGGCAGGGAGTCGGTTAGTTCGGGATCGACGATGGCCAGGCGAGGCAGCATTAACGGGCTGCGTAAACTCACCTTCACCTGGTGTTCGGTTGATTTCAGGACGGCGTTGCGGGTGACTTCGGCACCGGTGCCAGCGGTGGTAGGTATGGCTATGTAAGGGGCAGGGGGATCGATCAATGGCCGGCCGCGACCGATGACTTCCAGGTAATCGTAAATATCGCCCTCGTTAGTCAGCAAGGCGGCGATGGCTTTGCCAGCGTCCAGGGCACTGCCGCCACCGTAGCCGATGATCACCTGGGCATCGAATTTCCTGGCTTGCGTGACGCCTGCATAGGCTATCGAGGTGGTCGGCTCGCCGGCGATAGCATAGGTCGTGATCTGCATCTTCGTCGTTTCGAGTTGAGCCAACAGGGGAACCGCGCGATCGGGGTTCGAGCCAGTGACGACGAAAGCGCGCCGGCCGAATCCGGCCGCTATTGCAGCGACTTCTTTGATAGTCCCAGCCCCAAATATGATGCGCGTAGCGGTGGCGAATTCAAATCTCATCACGAATCCCAGCCACCTTCGCCAGGGTAAACATTGTCGAATTTGATAGCTGACCGGGGTTCGGCCATCATCTCGGCTACGATGTCCCGCCACTTTTTATAATGGGCCGTTTCTTTGTGTTTGGCCGGATCGTCGGCTGTGCGATAAACCTCCACCAGGATGAAACGGGTTGGATCGTCTTGCTGTTGGATGACGTCAAAGCGAGCCACGCCTGGCTCTTGTAAGCTATTGCTGGCGTTATCGATGCTCGCCTCTTTGAAGGCCTCCACCTGGTCTGCTTTCACATGGACAAATACATGAACGATGAACATGGTGATAACTCCTAGTATCATATGCCTGTGGCCGGTAAGAAGCGGACTACCAGTCTGCGATACAGACTGCGCCGGCCGGTGGTCCGTCTTTGTCGCGCTTAGCCGTTGTTTTATCCCAATCAGGCCCGGCCGTCCATGCTCATTATCCGCTACAGGGAGAGGAAACCCAAAAATACCTGGCATGATTTTTCAATAAGCCCCCAATCACTTAATATTGCCTGACAGATAGAAGACTGGATGCTATATTCATCGGAATCCAACGATCCATCAAAGAGAGTGAAACGATGGCCAACCGTTGGTGACCTACGGAGATGACAAGTTCACCATGCTCCTTTCGGCCTTGCCCTTACATGATCTGAGGAGAAACCTTCATGAATGATAATGCCTCCTTCACAGTGGCCACCGTTCAGGCCGCCTCTATTCCCTTCGATCTGGAAGCATCTCTCGATAAAGCTCGCCGGTTGACCCTTGAGGCCGCCGCGACCGGTGCCCAATTGGTCCTGTTTCCCGAGGCCTTTGTTTCCGGCTACCCGTCAGGGTTCAGCTTTGGCACCGTCGTCGGAAAACGCTCGCCGGCCGGCCGGCGAATCTGGGGACGATATTGGGAGAGTTCGGTCGGCATTCCCAGTCCGGCGACTGATAAATTGGCGGCTGCGGCCAGAGAGGCGGGAGTATACTTGGCCATCGGCGTCATTGAAAAAGATACCCAAATCAGTGGCGGCACGCTTTACTGTACCCTGCTCTACTTTGGACCCGACGGCCGGCTCTTGGGCAAACATCGCAAACTCAAACCGACGGCCGCCGAACGTTTCATCTGGGGCGAAGGGGATGGCAGCACCTTGACCGTCCTGGATACAACAGTAGGCAAAATCGGCGGGCTCATTTGTTGGGAGAATTACATGCCCCTGGCCCGTATGACCATGTATAGCAAGGGTGTACAGATCTACCTGGCGCCAACGGCCGATAGCCGCGAATCGTGGCAGGCCACCATCCGACATATCGCTTGTGAAGGTCGCTGCTATGTTTTAAGCAGCAATCAATACCTCACCCGAGACATGTATCCAAGTGATTTCGAAGGCCGGGAGGAACTACAAGATCAACCGGAGGTGCTATCCCGCGGCGGCAGCGCCATTATTTCCCCTTTGGGGGAGGTGCTGGCCGGGCCATTATTTGATCAAGAGGGTATTTTGACGGCCGAGTTAGACCTGGCCGAAGTCGCCCGGGGAAAGTTTGACTTTGATGTGGTCGGACACTATGCTCGGCCGGATGTATTCCAGCTATTGGTCAACGAAGCGCCTGCCCGGTCCGTTGTAAGTCGAACAACCTCTAAGTAACACAGACCACGCATTTACCACTTCTTAAAACAAACGGTCAACCAATTCAACGTCGCCAACCGGCCGGGCCGGCCAGGGCAGCTCTAATCCATGCCGGGTCAGCAAGGCTTCGTCGGCCAGGATATCTGACGTGTTGCCTTCGGCCACGATTTGCCCGCCGTCCATAATCGCCATCCGCCGAAAAAGCTCGGCCACCATGGCCATGTCATGGGTGGAAACAAGCATTGTCATAGGTAAATCACGGAGGTAATTGATCAGGTTGCGCCGCGCGCGGGGATCCAATCCGGCTGTTGGTTCATCCAGCACCAGGATCTCCGGCTTCATAGATAACACAGTGGCGATGGCGATGCGTTTCTTCTCGCCCAGGCTCAAGTGATGGGAAACCCGGCTGGCGTATTCGGGCATATCCACTGTCATGAGCGCCTCATCAACTCGTAAGCGCACCTCTTCTTCTGGCAGGCCCATGTGCAGCGGACCAAAAGCCACGTCATCGAAAACCGTGGGTGAAAAAAGCTGGTCGTCAGGGTTCTGGAATACAAAACCGACGGCCGCTCTGACTGCGCCCAGATCGCCGCCGGGCACGGGGATGCCGGCCACCGTTATCTCGCCATCTCCCTGCAAAAGCCCGTTCAGGTGCAGCAATAAAGTGGATTTGCCAGCCCCATTTGGACCAACCAACGCCGTCTTCCTGTCCGGCGGGACCTGGAGCGTGACGCCGCGTAAGACCTGCCGTCCGTCGGGATAGGCGAAGTTCAAGTCGCTGATCTCAATCGCATGATGCATAACTGACAGGCAACTCCTTATTCAGACGAGCGTGTGAGAGAGAATAACGACGCTCACAAACAATACGACACAGCCAAGCAACACGAAATAATCCCGACGACCCATCTGTGGATGGGCCAAGGATCGCACCTGGCCGGTATAACCACGGGCAGACATAGCCTGGTAGACGCGTTCGCTGCGCTCTATCGAACGGAGCATCAGGCTGCCCACCATCCGGCCGGCCACCTTTCCACGCCAGAGCAAACGCCCGCCGCCTCGCTGGCCGCTAATTACCGCACTGCGGGCCGAACGGGCGCGTAGCAGACGTAACGCCTCGTCTGACAAAACAAATAGATAACGGTAGGCAAAGCCAACGATCGTCACTAATGTCCCGGGCACGTGTAGAGCTCGCAAGCCCCACAATAAATCGGGAAAGGGCGTCACCGATACCAGCAAGATGGCCGCCTGGACGGAGATCCAGGACTTGATCAGAATGCTGGCAAAACGAATTGCGCCTTCATCACTGATGATTATGCCGCCCAAGAAGGGCAGGGTAAACAAAGTCTGGCCCGGTACCGTGAAAAGCAGCGTCACGGCCGCTAGGGCGAAAGGGATGACGATGAAGGAACGCTTAATAATATAAGATAGCTCAATCCGGGCTAGCAAGACGCCAATTAACAAAGGCAGATAAAGGAAGCCATAAGCTACAAATGCGCCGGCCGGCGTCAGGGCAACGGCCAAAATGAACAGTGCCGCTATTAAAACCTTCGTGCGTGGATCGAGGCGGTGGACGGCGGAATCCCGCCACCGATATTGATCGGCCAGGTGAATATGCATCTCTCTACCTAATTGGCTCCATCGCTGAATATCTACGAAGCTTCGAAGATCTCGACAATCGGTTTTGCCGGAGATAGCACTCTGCGTAAAGATCGGCGAGGTTTTTCACGTACCTGCATGATCCTCAGGAAACCCGCTTTGGTTGTCGAACCAGCCGGCCGACGAAATAAACCAGGCCAAAGATAACCAGCGTGCCTACCATCACGGCGAGGATGCCGGCTACCACTTCGTTCTCGATGAAAGGAATGGTGTAATCGGGCAGAAGGTTGTAGATGGGTTCAAGGGCCATTCCCAGGAAGCCCTGATCTTCGGCCACCCGTTCCAGGCCATCGGGATCGCCGGAGGCGATGAGGGAAAAAAAGGCCACGATCAGGGCGATAACTAACCCGGCGGCAACCCAGACCGATGATTTTTGACCGGTCGTACTGGCGCCACCTTGCAGTAGATCAGGCCTGGCGCTGTAGATGAGCAGCAATGCGCCGCCGGTGATAACCGCCTCGCCAACGCCGATAAAGGCATGAACGCCCAACATGGCCGGCAAAACGATGGCCAGGGGTGAAGTGCCAGAAGCGGCCAATTCCAGGGATGTGGCCATGGCGGCGGCCATCACCGACAGCCAGGCGGCAACAGCGCTCCCGACGAGTAAGGTCGCCCGCCCGTTGCTCGGCCAGACCCGCACTAAACGGAATACGGCCGCGCCGGTAAAGGCGGCCAGCAGGCCCATATTGACAATGTTCCAACCCATGACTAATAAGCCACCATCCTGGAACAACAGGCCCTGCAACCCAACCACGGCGGTCATGACCAGCACAGCCGCCCAGGGGCCGAGCACGATGGCGGCCAATGCCCCGCCCAGCAAATGGCCGCTGGTGCCGCCGAGCACCGGAAAGTTGATGGCCTGGGCGGCAAAAATAAAGGCCGCCATGACACCCATCAAAGGGATCTGGCGCTCGTCGAACTGGTCGCGCGTTTTCCGAATCGCCAGTCCAACAAAAATAATCGCTAAAAGCCAACCTACCAGCGCCACCGGTGCCGATAAAAAGCCATCCGGGATATGCAAAGCTAGAATGCCCAAACGTGAAAACGTCATCCTCTCTATCCCTATTCCCTATCCCTATTCTCTCTACACACGGCGCATACGCCCCGAAGCGTGACATGGCTATTCTCCACAAGAAAGCCGTGCGACTGCTGTAACTGGTCCGTAAAAGCGCGGAAATTCGCATCCGAAAACTCCACGTTGGCGCCGCAGATTCGGCAGACCAGGTGATGATGCCTATGTTCACCAGCCATCTCATAGACCAGGCGGCCGTCTACTGTTACCGTATCGGCGATGAGGCCTAACTCGCTTAACAGCTTCAAGGTGCGGTAAACGGTGGCTCGATTGACGGCCGGCGACTTTCGTCGTACCAA
>JAHEJP010000049.1:0-3357 GCA_024638855.1 Chloroflexota bacterium | reverse complement strand
TACCGTTTTCGTTTGGGAGGGATTGCCGCTATTACCCAACAACACGCGGGTATTGCAACTGTCGCCTTTGTACAGGGCTATCTGGCCAAATAGAGGTTTGAAGTTCGACAATATTGCCGTCATTGATCCATTGACTGATGTATCAAAATGGTACCAGTCAAATTTATCATCAGGGAAGAAGGCATAATTAACGTTAGGGGATATTCTAAAGGCCTGTTCACATGTGTCGTTGGGTTCGTCTTTAGCCGACCTATTCGTAATGACAGGCATATAAAGCACAAATATTTTTTCAAGAACAGTTGTTGATTCTGTTTTTGAGTTGTTTGAGGGCAGCGGGTCTGCTACTTGGCTGGTTACCGTGGCCGTGTTATACAGCGTCACTTTTATTGACGGATCGACAGTAACGAGCAATGTAACTGTGGCATTAGAATCCGCGATCAAAGCGCCGAGGGAACAAACAACGGTCGAAACACCGGTGCAACCCCCACCAGTGCTTATGGTTGCATCTGTTAAGGTCACTTCGGCCGGTAGCATATCTGTCACGACGACGCCCGTGGCGTCAGATGGACCTGCATTGTTTATCGTCAATGTATAAGTTAGTAGTTCGCCGGCAACAACAGGATCGGGTTGGTCATCGACGTCGACGGTTAGGTCGGCCGATCGAACCACTAATGTGCTCGTGTTGTCATCGTTGTTTGATAAATTTAAGTCGGTCGCCTTGCTGCGCACGCTAGCGCTATTAAGCAGCGTCACTATTTGGGACGAGTTAACCTCAACCACAATTTTGATCGTGGCCTGGTCGTTAACACCCAGCGTTCCCAGGGCGCATCTTATGGTTTGACTGCCCGAACACGGTCCACCCTGGCTTGGCATCGCCGAAACCAACTGGACCCCAGACGGTAAGCTGTCTGTCACCACCACACTGGTGGCAGCTGATGGCCCGGTATTGGTAATGGCCAAAGTGTAAGTCAGGTACTCTCCGGCCGTCACGGGCTCAGGCTCATCTTTTATTGAAATGGCGAGATCCGCCTGTGCAATAATAGTTGTATCTGCGATTGCATTGTCGTTGGTCGGATCATTGTCTGGCGTGTTGCTGTCTACCTCAGCCCGGTTTTGAATCGCTCCCAGGGTCCCAGGATCAACAAAAACCACCATCGTTATGGAGGCGCTACTTGAGGCTTTCATCGTCCCCAGGTTACAGACCACCGGATTAGCTGACTCGTTGCAGCCGCTGCCTTGGCTAACTGAGGTCGATAATAAATTCAAGCCGGCCGGTAGGGTGTCAAGAACTTCTACACCGCTGGCATCGCTTGGCCCATCATTGTTAATGGTTAAGGTGTAGGTCAGATTGGATCCAGCGACTACCTCTATCGCGTTGCCTGATTTGCGGATGTCTAAGTCGCCCACGGCTAGCGCGTTTGCAGTAGCAACATCGCTGTTGTTAGCCGGACTCGGATCCGGGGTGTCGCTCAAGACAGAAGCAACGCTAAATATGAGTCCAAGGGTCGCAGGATCGACATCTACCCGGATCGTCGTTGATATCGATTCACCCGCCTCTAAATCCCCTAAGTTGCAGACGATCGTCGCCCCCACAAGAGCGCAATTCGGGCTGCTGTTGAAGGTCACCCCCACCGGCAACGGGTTGTTGACCACCACGTTCTCGGATAATGACGGGCCTAAATTTGTCACATCGATGGTATAGGTCATGCTCTGACCAGCCACCACGGGATCCGGTTGGGCAATATTGCTTAACTCGAGATCAGCTGAGCCTATTACTGTGCTGTTCTGGTTAACCTGGCTTGGTTCGACCCCTTCGGCGCTAACGATAGCTACGTTATTTATCTGTCCCAGGACCGACGAATCCACCTTCACCAGGATTTCAACCGTAGCCTCTGTTCCGACGGGCATGTCTCCCAAGCCACAGGTCACGGTGCCCGTCAGATGGTTACAGGTGCCCAGGTTAGTGGTTACAGTTATGAAGTCGACCCCGTTTGGCAATGTATCTACCAGGCTAACAGATGTTGCGTTAGAAGGCCCCGTGCTTGAAACATGTAGTGTGTATTTCAGATCGGTTCCGGCCACTACCGGATCAGGATCATCAAGCTTCACCACTGGCAATGCCCCTATCTGGTCAACGCTCGTAATGAGCATAAGCAGATTGTCTTCGCTGTCCGAGTCTGGCTGCTCTCCTGTTACTTCGGCCGTGTTCTGGATAGTGCCAACCGCCCCTGCATCCACAGTAACCGAGATCGTGATCTTAGCACTGGCTCCAACTGGCAGAACCCCCAGGTTGCACACAACCGGACCCCCTTCATCACATGCACTGCCTTGGCTCGAAGACGCTGACTCTAGGCTCACTTCAGATGGCAAGGTATCAGTTACCATTACCCCTGTTGCATTGGATGGGCCGTCGTTCGTGATAACCAATACATAGGTGAGTTGACCGCCAGCCGTGACAGGATCAGGTGAGCCCGATTTTCTGATTTCAAGGTTAATTATCGACTCCACCTTCGTCGCCGTGGTATCATTGTTATTGTTGAGATTGGGATCGGCGACATCACTTGAAGAAGTAAAAGCCAAGTTATTTATCGTCGTGGGGGCTAATGAAGCGTCCAGACTAACCACGATGGTGATCCTAACGCTCTGGCCCACAGTTAGCAATTCCAGGTCACAAACGACAGGGCCGGTCCCTGTACAACCGTTTCCCAGGCTGGCTATCGCACTGACAAACTGAACTTCGGATGGCAGCGTGTCCGTAACCAAGACGCCCGTAGCGGCCGAGGGGCCATTGTTGGTTATTGTAAGCGTATACGTTAGATTATTTCCTGCCACCACTGGATCCGGCCGCGCTGCTTTGGCCAGCACCAGATCAGCAGCAGCAACCAGTGAACTATTCTCATTGGCGAGGTTGTTAATTAAATCAGGATCGGCAGTATCGCTGCTCACGCCGGCGGTATTTAGAAGGCTGCCAGTCTGCTCCGAATCAACCTCAACAACGATAACGACCGTGGCAATACCGGCTGGGCTTACTGTTCCTAGGGCGCATGATAGGGTCTGGCCTATCACACAAGGTCCACCCTGACTTGGTGTCGACGAGACCAACTGGACTCCGGCCGGCAGTGTGTCCGTAACTATTACATTGCTGGCTTCTGATGGCCCATTGTTGTTCACCGTCAGGGTGTAGGTCAGGTTGTTTCCGGCCGTCACCGGGTCGGGGTTATCGCCCTTGGTGATGCCCAGGTCTGCCTGAGCATTGACCGTGGTGGCCTCAGAGGTGCTGTCATTGGCCGGGTTATTATCGGTTGCGTCGCTGCCCACCTGGGCCAGGTTGTTTATCGTGCCTGTGGTGTCTGAGTC
>JAHEJP010000048.1 GCA_024638855.1 Chloroflexota bacterium | reverse complement strand
CCAGGCGGCCGCCCGTAGCTTCCAGGCCGGCTAACATCTTGGCCATCAAACCGGCTCCGGTGGCGCCCAAGGGATGGCCATGGGCAATGGCCCCACCCCAGGGATTGACCCGAGCCATATCCACTTCAAATTGCCGGGTCCAGGCCAGGGCCACCGAAGCGAAGGCCTCGTTGATCTCAATCCAATCGATGTTTTCCAGCTTCAGGCCTGTCTGGGCCAGCGCCTTGTAGGTAGCCGGAATGACGCCTTCTAATTGCAGTGTGGGATCGGAGCCGACCACCACGCGGGCCAAAAAGCGGGCGCGTGGGCGGAAACCATCAGCTTCGGCCTTATCCCGGTCGGCCACCAGGACGGCCGCAGCGCCGTCGGAAATCTGGCTGGCGTTGCCGGCCGTCACCACCCCGTTGCCTCCAGGCCGGAAGATGGTCGGCAAGGCGGCCATCTTGGCCCGATCGATCACCGGGCGAATGCCTTCATCTCGGGCAACCGGGACGGGCTTGCCTTCGTCATCCAGGCCGGTGGCCGGCAGTAATTCGGCGTGAAGGCCAAAGCCGGCCGCCCGGTCGGCTCGGTGGTGGCTTTCGGCCGCGAAGTCGTCTACCTCTTCCCGGCTGATGGCCCATTTATCGGCCAGCCTTTCGGCGCTTTCTCCCTGGTGAATGAGTTCGTGCCGGGCCAGTAGTTCGGGATTTAACTTTTCGAAACCGCCGCCGAGGCTGCTGAACATGGGCACCCGGGTCATGTTCTCGACCCCGGCGCCAATTACATAACGCATATCGCCGGCCGCCACGGCCTGAGCGGCGAAGTGGATCGCCTGCTGGCTCGAACCGCACATCCTGTCCAAAGTTACCGCCGGAACCTCTACTGGAAATCCGGCCAGCAAAACTGCCAGACGGCCGATATTGGCGCCCTGCTCGCCGGCCTGGGTCACACATCCAGTGATGACATCTTCAATTTGAGAGGGGTCTATACTGGCTCGCTCTAACAATACACAGAGGGTTTGGGCCAGCAAGGCATCGGGTCGCATCTCCCGGTAAATACCACCCCGTCTGCCAAATGGCGTTCGAACCGCTTCGAGGATGACTGCTTCTTTCATGGTTCCCTCCTAGCCAGATGACACCGAGCCGGATGCCACCGAATCAAATAGATGGCAATAGACCCCGATCTATAGCTTACGATTTATCGCTTAAGATAAAATATTACCATGCCCCAGCGAGTTATGGGAGCCTATTTTAAAATTCATCATAAAAACAGCCCCCAATCCTTGGAATTTTTGGCCACGATCGATTACACTGTTAATAGGACTTTAAAACGGGTTTGAGTGTGCAACGGCTTATTTGTTCGGAAACACTAGATTGAAGAGCCGTCACATCTCATGGTGTCACGGTTGACTTTCTTTTATCAAAAAACCGGGCACAAATATCTTTGGTGAAACGTATTTATCAGTACTTCCGTCCCTCTGTTAGAGTGGTGGAGGAACTTGAGTACTGCCTGGCTACCAAGTGTCCACCGAGCTTGTAATGGCTGTTGGGCCAAACCGACCTATTGGCCCGAAAACTAATTGCGATGGAAAGAGGATGGTATAAGGACGAGCCATGAAATATGCCCAGACAGTTGAAGGCAAGCGCATCACTGCGACAGACCAAGCGCCCCCAAAAGCAATTTGCCCGATTTGTGGAGGTGATTTGACTTTGCGCAGTCGAAGCACGATGAACAACGGCAAACGAAGCTACTTCTGGCGCCACAGAAGTAATCTCAATCGTCATTGCAGTGCACGTAACCGCCCGATTAGTTAAATATGTGCGGGCGTTTTACACTGATCGCACCTGGTCAAGCCGTCGCCGAGCTTTTTCAACTGACCGACATACCGAATTTAGCCCCTCGCTATAATATTGCCCCCACCCAACCTGTAGCGGCCGTGCGGATAAGTGAAAAAAGCGGCGATCGTGAATTGACTCACTTTAATTGGGGCCTGATCCCTCGCTGGGCCAAAGATCCCAAAATTGGCTCGCGGATGATCAATGCCCGATCGGAAACCGCGGCCGAGAAACCCTCCTTTCGAACTGCCTTCAAGTACCGGCGTTGCCTGGTGCCGGCCGACGGTTTTTACGAGTGGCAAAAGTTGAACGGCCAAAAGCAACCGGTTCGCATCCAAATGAAGGATGGTTCTCCTTTTGCCATCGCCG
The DNA here is from genome assembly GCA_024638855.1 of Chloroflexota bacterium. Lineage (GTDB taxonomy): Bacteria > Chloroflexota > Anaerolineae > Promineifilales > Promineifilaceae > UBA11865. The sequence goes on along the minus strand of JAHEJP010000048.1, from coordinate 17,108 downwards.
GCTTGTGGGAGCGCTGGGCAAGCGCAGATGGATCAGAAATCGAGTCTTGCACATTGCTGACCACGGAACCCAATGAATTGCTCCAGGACATCCATAATCGCATGCCGGTCATCGTCGCGCCACGAGATTTTGACCTGTGGCTTGATCCCGGCGCCCAACACCCGGGTGAAGTGCAACATTTGTTACGGTCCTACCCGGCCGGGGAAATGTCTTATTACCCGGTGAGCACTCACGTCAACAACCCCCGAAACGAAGACCCTATGTGCATTGAACCGCTGAGCTAAAAAAGCCGAGGTTGTTGATCTGGTTCAATATAAGGGGCCTTCGGCTTTCTGCAAGACAAAAGTTCTGCTCTTGCTAAATATTGAACAAAAAAGGAACTTTCCTCCAAGAGATCTTCAGGAGTATCCAATGGCCGAATCGTTGCCCACATACCTGGACTTTGCCATGGAGACGGCCTGGCAGGCCGGCCAGCTGAGCCTGGGCTATTTTCAAACCGGCTTGCGGCCGGAGTTCAAAGATGATGACACGCCGGTAACAGTGGCCGATAAAAGGACCGAGGAGTTGATCCGGAGCCGGATTGAAAAACGATTTCCCGGACATGCTATCGTCGGCGAGGAGTATGGCGTGACAGAGGAGCAAGGGGCCAGCCATCGCTGGTTCATCGACCCCATCGACGGCACCCGCTCTTTCGTCCGGGGCGTGCCCCTGTACGCCGTCTTGATCGGCCTGGAAATCGAGGGCGAGATCCAGGTCGGGGTGGCACATTTTCCGGCTATGGGCGAGATGGTAGCCGCGGCGGACGGTTTGGGTTGTCGCTGGAATGGCCGGCCGGCCCGGGTTTCGGATACAAGCAGGCTACAAGATGGCCTGGTGGTCCATTCCGACAGCGGATCTTTCGAGGCTTATGGCCGGGGCGAAGCCTGGAAACGAATCATCGCCGCATCGGGTTTCAGGGCCGGATGGGCCGACGCCTATGGCCATATGCTGGTAGCCACCGGCCGGGCCGAACTGATGCTCGATCCCATCATGAACGCCTGGGATAATGGACCTTTCCCAGTCATTTTACGCGAAGCCGGTGGGTATTTTGGCGACTGGAACGGTAACTCGACTATTTACGCCGATGAAGCGATCAGCACCAACGAGGCCTTGCTGCCCCAGGTACTGTACTTGATTCGCGGCGAGTAAGAAGCTGGCGAGGCTTTGCAGTGCCAAAGGAGTAAGCTGAAATGAATCGATTGATGACAGATTATTATCCGCTTTTTGAGTTGTACCAGGCATTGCGCAGCCAACTGATGGCGATGCTCAGCGACGAGGATTTGAGCTTCCAGCTGGGCGGCGAGAATCTACCCTTGGGTCTATTGTGCCGCGAAATCGGCGAAATTGAGGTCTCGTACATCCGATCCTTTGAGAGTTTCAGCCAGGATTTCACTTACCGCAACGAGGAAGCGGGCCTCGAAGGCAGTGTGGCCCGGTTGACAACCTGGTATGAACAACTGGACAGCAAATTAGAGACGGTGATGACAGGATTCACGGACGAAGAATTGGAAAACAGCCACATCGATCGCGGCGGTAATTTTATCATTTCACCGCGTATCCAATTGGAGATCTACAAGGAAGCGTTGCTCATCTTTTACGGCAAGGTCAGCGTTTACCTGAAGGCCATGGGGAAAACGCTGCCGGAACAATGGTTAGCCTGGATTGGCTGACCCCCGCCTAGTGAACGGGAGTGGATAGATTCAGATAACAACCTTGGCCTCGGAGCCGATACGCTCTTTCAAGAAACGCTTGACCGTCTGAATGGGCACGGCCAGGCCTATATCGGGTCCGGCGATCATGGTATTGATGCCCACCAACCGGCCGTCACTATCGACCATGGGTCCGCCGGAGTGACCCGGCCGCAGGTGTAAACCAACCTGGATTAGGTCGCCGTCGAATGGTAAGCCTTCAACCGGCCGGCCCACGCTGATGATCATGCCGGCTGTGGTCGCGCCGGTGACGCCCCAGGGGTGGCCGAGAGCGACCACCCACTGTCCCGGCCGTAGTTCCCGGCCGTTACCCAAGGGAATGGTCGGCAATCCAGTCGCTTCAACGGAAACGGCCGCCAGGTCGCGTTTTTCATCATAGGCCAGCAGGCGACCGGGCAGGGTCCGGCCATCCCATAAGGTGACTTCAGGCGACTTGCGGCGGACCACATGGGCGTTGGTGATGATCAGGCCATCGGTGTGCAGAATCGTGCCCGCGCCATTGCCGCGCCGGCCATTATGCACCTGCACCAGGCTTGGCCGAGCCCGGCTGACTACAGCCGACATTTGGCTGTCGAGATTAGATAAAAGTTCGCTCATCGTTTCAAGGAAAATCGCCTAAATCGAATCAGCATCCCTTACCGCTCACCGATCTTCACAGTGATGTCCCGCACTTCGCCGCCGCGGACGATTTGCATAGGCACTTTCTGTCCCACCCGCTCACCGGATAGCAAAGCTAATAAATCATCATGATGGCGGATGGTTTCGCCGTCCAGACCGACGATAGCGTCGCCCATGACCAGGCCACCTTCATCAGCCGGGCTGCCGGGTTCAACACTGACGACAAGCAATCCCGTTTCCTGATCCAGCATTAACTTCACCGCCTCCGGAAGCCGCACGGGCTGGGTGCTAACGCCCAGGTATCCTCTTTGTAAACGACCGTGGGTGACCAAGGCGACGACGACCCGTTCCAGGGTTGCCGCCGGCACGGTTAGACTGACACCGCGCAATAAGGCCGAGGTGTTTAGACCCAACACCTGTCCCCGGCTATCGACCAAAGGTCCACCGGAGAAGCCAGGATACATCACCACATCAGTTTGCAGGTAGCGGTCGATCTGGCCGCCCATGCCGGTGCGCCAGCTATCGCCCAAGGCGCTGATGATACCCAACGTGGCTTGAACGGTGCGGCCGGGCCGCCCCAGCGCTAGCACCATGTGGCCTACTGACAGATCCTTGGAGGTCCGTTGGGCCGGTTCCAGGCCGGTTGCATCGACCTTCAGCACGGCAAGGTCGGTGCTTGAGTCCCGGCCGACTAACTCGGCATTTAGGCTCGCACCATCCTGTAAGCCGACGACGAGCTTGTTGTCTTTTTTAACCACGTGATTAGCGGTGACAATAATGCCATCGGCCGACCAGACGAAACCGCTCGCCGGCAGGCGCCGCCGCCCTTCTACCCGGACCACGGCCGGCCCAGTCGAAGCAACCGTTTGAGCCAACGCTTCCGATAATTCCGTTAATACATTCGCCATGGAAAACTCCTATATCGTTTGTCTATGCCGGTTTTCCGGCTCATGTGTCAAATGGATTTTCCATCTCGTATTTCTCCAACAATGGACCATTTCACACTTTATTGGTAATCGCAACGTTACTGTACAACGGAAAAGCCTGGCGCACACCACCCATTAGATTGGAAGTGACCTGGAAAAATGGGTAGGATCGGCTCACCCAGATGATACAATAGTCGATAGCTGATCTATTTAGTGGACTGCTGGATAATTTGGAATACGATCGGAGAAGATGGCTTACGAAGCGAAAGCGACACTATTCGATCTACTGGACAATTTGCCAGGCATGATTTATCGCTGCCGTCACGACTCCCAACGCACCATGCTTTTCGTGAGCGCGGGTTGCTGCGAGCTAACAGGCCATTCAGCCCAGGCATTGGTCGATAATCGGGTTATTGCCTTTGGCCAACTGATCCATGTCGATGACCGGGAGGCTGTGCAGCAGGAAATAGAGTCAGCCCGACGAGAAAATCGCCCCTATGGGTGCATTTACCGGGTGGTCACCGCTGGTGGGCAAGAACGCTGGGTCTGGGATAATGGCCGATGTTCCACGGTCGATGATGACTCATTCTGGATCTCTGAAGGTTATATCACCGACGCCACCGAACAGACCCATGCCGTTCAACAGTTGGAACAGCACCTCGCCGATCGGACCCGGAAGCTATCAGCCCTCTACGACATCCTAGGAACGGCCAGCAAGCCCGGACGGCTGCAACCCATCTTGTCCCAGTCGCTGAAGCGGGTCTTGGTGGCTACCCAGGGGGATGCCGGCTTCATTCACCTCCGGGAAAAGAGTGGCGAATATTTGCGCCTGGTCGTCCGAAAAGGCATAACAAAAAATCTGGCGGCCAAGATTAGCGTAGTTTCAGCTAAGAGTGGCTTGATGGCCTGGGTAGCGCACAACCGGCTTCCTCTGCTAATCCCAAAAATTTCGGAGGATAGCCGTTCCATATATCTGGCCGAGGCCAGTGGCTTCTCATTTTATGTGGGCGTGCCGATCATGCGGGGGCGCAGGATCTGGGGAACATTGAGCATCTTGGGCAAAGATCCAGCCCAATTTGGGGTTGATGAGGTGGCCTTGCTTGCCTCGATTGGCGAAGAACTCAGCATCGTCGTCGAAAATGCCAGGCTGCGACGGCAGGCGGAGCGCCTGCTAGTGATCCAGGAACGGAATCGCCTGGCCCGCGAATTACACGATTCTGTCACCCAATCGCTTTATAGCTTAACCTTATTTGCCGAAGCGGGACGGCGTAAAGCCGAGGCGAGCCAAAACGAAGAAATTGCCGAATACTTCTCGCAGATTGGCGAAACGGGGCAACAAGCGCAAAAAGAGATGCGGCTCATGTTGCACAAACTTCGCCCGCCTATCCTATCCAAAGAAGGTTTAGTCCGGGCGTTACAACAGCGACTCAATGCTGTAGAAGGCCGGGCGGGCGTCAAGCACCAGCTACTTGTCATTGGGGAGAAGCAATTAACTCCGGCCCTTGAGGATACCCTATACCAGATAGCCCAGGAGGCCTTGAACAACGCCCTCAAGCACGCCATGGCCACGGAAGTGATCGTACGGTTAGACAGCCAGGATGATCAGCAGGTTATACTGTCGGTGGAAGACAACGGCCGGGGATTTGAACCGAATAGCCTCCTAGAAAATGGCGGTTTGGGATTGATAAGCATGAGAGAAAGGGCTGAGATGTTCGACGGCCGGATCACGGTCCAGTCGATCCCAGGCCAAGGCACTGTGGTGCAGGCTTACCTGACAGAAATCCTGCCCTCGATCGACGTCAGAGAATCATTCGACGAAGAAGATCTACCATGAACGAGTCCATTCGCATTTTGTTGGCCGACGATCATGCTGTCGTTCGCGCTGGCCTGTCGGCATTGATAGAAACCGAAGAGGGAATGGAGGTAATCGGGGCGGCGGTCAATGGCTCCGAAGCCGTTTTAATGGCAGCAAAGCTGCAACCCGATGTCATCCTGCTCGATCTGCAGATGCCGCAAAAGAACGGCGTGGAGGCGATCACCGAGATAAAAGCGCGCGATCCCGGCGCGCGCATCCTGGTGCTGACCAGTTTCAGCGACAACGATATGGTGTTCGCAGCCATCAAAGCGGGCGCCCTAGGTTACCTGCTCAAGGACGCCTCACCACAAGAATTACTACAGGCCATTCGAAGCGTCCATGAAGGAAAATCTTCCCTCGATCCAGAGATAGCCCTTAAAGTCATTCACGAATTGAACAAACCGTCGGTTTTGGCGCCCACAGATGAGCCGTTAACTGAACGAGAAGTGGAGATACTACAGCTGGTGGCTCGGGGACTTTCGAATCAACAAATCGCCAAAGAGCTAGTCATCAGCGAACGAACAGCCCGCACCCACATAAGCAATATCCTGGCCAAACTGCACCTGGCAAACCGGACCCAAGCCGCGCTTTTTGCGCTTCGCAAAGGCATTGCCTCCCTCGATGAACCATAGACTTCCCTGGCTGTCCGGAGATTTCATCTCTGGCGTGGGCGATGGTTGAGCAGATAAGGATCCCCCACCTTTTGACAACTTTAATTCAGTTCGCGAGAGCTCTGGGTCCTATGCGGGGTTGATCATTAACAACATGTCCTCCACCCAATCAACTTCAATACCCTGACGATGGCTGAATAACCGGTTGCCATTGCTTGCAGCAGCAATTCGTGTTTGGGCAGGAGAATACGTCATTTGTCTTATTAAAAATGAGTCATAAGTCAGATGTTGAATGGGCGCCAAGTCGAGAAAATCTAGAACTACAAATAATTTTGTCAAAAATAACAGTAGGAGTGAAGAAAAACATGGCGAAAGCCAAGATTACCACAATAGTGACTCTGTGCCCTGTCTGCGATATGCGCATCCATATCACTGAAAGACCCAGGCGGTTTGACATCGTCTCTTGCCCTGAATGTGAGGCAATCTTTGAAATTGTAGGACTATCGCCCATTGAACTGCAGTGGGCCGATGACAGCATCTTCAAAGATGAGGATTTCGATGCCAATAATGAAAAACAGTATGCGTGGTAAAAGAGGAGTTCACATTCTCTGTGGCGCACCACATTGGTGCCACCACCATGAATGCAAAGACATGGACAAGCACGGATGAACACGGATATAAAGAGAAAAATCAGCGTTACTCCGTGTTGGTCCGCGTCCTATATTTGAAAGAGGACCTCTGAAAATGACAGATGATGTCGTTTACATGACCGAAAGAGGCCGGCAGAAGATCCAAGCCCAACTAGATCAGCTAAACAATGTCGTGCGACCGGAATATGCCGAGCTTCTGTATCATGCCAGAGAAGGCGGCGACTCTCTGGATAACACCGAATATATTTACCTGGTAGAGGAACTGGCAGCGATCGAGACCAGGTTGAGGGAGCTTGAGTATATGCTCGACCATGCCGAGTTAATCCAACCCGGCGCGCCGGATGGTCAAGTCCAATTGGGTAGTCTGGTCGTCATCCAACAGAGTGGCGGCGTTCCGGAAAGTTATACGATCGTTGGCTCGCTGGAAGCTAATCCCGATGAAAGTATGATATCGAACCGGTCGCCCCTGGGCCAGGCCTTACTCAGTCACCGCGTCGGAGAAGATGTATCGGCCGATACGCCTGATGGCAGGCTGACCTTTCGTATCCTGGCCGTCAGTTAAACCATAACCCCCAGCATACAACCGTTGTGATAGTGGTGAATATCGATGCATGTAGCACTATTGGCTAACTTGAAGAAGAATGCCCCAACATGGTCGGGAATGTCAGCCGATCATTGGGATGATCTGGATTCAGAAGTCACCATTGAATTGATCATGACCGCGCTAGAAGCGGGCGGACACCGGGTTACCTTCCTCGAAGGAGACGCCGGTCTCTATGACCAGCTACGCAAGCTCAAACCAGAAATCTGCTTCAATATTTGCGAGGGTCACTTCGGTGATTCCCGCGAAGCGCAGGTGCCGGCCATCTTAGAGATGTTGCGCATACCCTATACTGGATCACGGGTGCTGACTCTCGCCCTAACCTTAGACAAACCCATGACCAAGCGGGTTCTGGCATATCATGACTTGCCCACGCCACCTTTCCAGACATTCGAGCGCCTGAGCGAGCCGCTAGATCCGGAAATGCACTTTCCCTTGTTCGTCAAGCCGAGCCGGGAAGGCACCGGCATGGGTATCAGCGCCGAATCGATCGTTTATGACGAGGGACAATTACGCCAGCAGTTAAGGCGCCTGTTTGAACGTTACGACCAGCCAGCTTTGGTGGAACGCTTTATCGAGGGGCGTGAGGTCACCGTAGGCGTGGTCGGTAACCTGACTAGCCCGGTAGCCTGGCGGCTGCCGGATGACGAAGAAGCGCCTCGGATTTCCCGAGGCCTGCATTTCTTCCCGCCTCTGGAGATCGACATGAGCCGCTACCCATCTGAAGAAGCCGGCGTTTATACCAGCCGGATAAAGGTCGAGATGGCTCATGATTTTCATTATCTTTGTCCCGCGCCTTTGCCAGCCGAATTGGTAGAGGAACTTAATTGGTTGACGGCGGCAACATTCCGGATCACCGGCTGCCACGACGTAGCCCGGGTCGACTTCAGACTTGATGCCAATGACGGCGATAAGCCGTACATCTTGGAGATAAATCCGCTGCCGGGCTTGAATCCAGGCTATTCTGATCTGTCGATTGAAGCTGTAGCTGATGGCTGGACGCATGCGGAGCTGGTGAACCGAATTTTGGATGAAGCCATCGAACGACAAGAGCTAGCTTAATAAGGAGATAAAAATCATGTCAAAAACCGATAGAATAACACTGAGCGCTATCTGTCCTTCATGCGATTTTCACATTCGTTTTTACGATCGGCCAAAGTTGCGCGACATCATCATCTGCCCGGAATGTGAAGAATCCTTCGAAGTCGTCCACCTATCACCCTTGAGGCTAGACTGGACAGATTTCGAGGATGACGATTTCTGGGTGGACGATGATTTCGATGATTTCGACGATCGTGATAACGGTCAAAAAGAAATTGACTAGGCTGTTTTAGAGCAGTATCAGCCCCAGGCGAGTAGCCCGGACCACAGCCGCGGTCCGGCTTTGAGCGCCTAGCTTGCCCATGATGGCGTTCACGTGAAATTTGACGGTGTGTTCGCTGATGGCTAATTGTTGGCCGATGGCCCGGTTGGCCAAGCCCTCGGCCAACAATTGCAGCACTTCCAATTCGCGCGGGGTTAAATCCTCCTCCGGGGCCGGCTCCTCAAAGGAAGCGGATGTTCCTAAACCGGCCATCAAAGTCGGTTCAATCACCGCCAGACCCTGGGAGAGCGCTTGAATAGCAGCCAATAATCGATGGGCGGTGACATCGCGAAATAGCAGGCCGCGCGCTCCGGCCGACCAGGCCAACCCGGCCGCTTCTTCATCATAGATGAGGACTAAAACGGGCGCCTCTCCCGACTCTTGTTCACCAGCCACTTCCTCTAAAAGTGCCAGGCTATCGGCCGGATCCCAGCCTAAATCCCAGACGATCAGTTCCGGCTGAAAGACATCAATTTCGGCCGGCAACGTCTGCCCGTCATCGACCTGGCCGATGATCTGTACGCCAGCCTGGTCGGACAAGAGCGTGGCCAATCCGGCTCTAGCCAGCGGGTCGGCGGCAACCACGAGCAAACGTAGATTACTCATCGCCGCCCAGATAGATGCGTGGCACCCGGGTATTGATGTTGGTTAGTATTTCGTAAGGGATGGTGCCGGCCCAACGGGCCAGCTCGCCGCAAGTAATGGTCACCTTTTCGCCCGTTGCATTTCCTGCTTCGCCAAGGAGAATGACCTCATCGCCGTTATAAGCCGATTCCCATTCGATATTGACCATCATCTGGTCCATACAGACCCGGCCGATCACGGGATATCTTTTGCCGCGGATGATAACCTCGGAGTGATTGGACAGGCTACGAAAGTAGCCGTCGCCATAGCCGACGGGGACAGTCACCACCCGGACCATGTGGTCGCTTTGCCAGGTTGAACCATAGCTGACGGGGTGTCCGGGCTGCACGACCTTGAAGTAAACAACCTGGGATTTCCAACTAAGAGCAGGCCTTACAGGTATCGTACGTTGGACCTCGTCCGAAGGATAGACACCATACAATAAAATGCCTGCCCGCACCATGTCCAGGTGGCTCTCCGGCATCTGGAGGATGGCGCCCGAGTTGGCCATGTGGCGCCGGGGAGCGGGTAGGCCACGCCGCCGGTAAAAATCCAACACTTCGTTAAAGCGGGCCAGTTGGGTACGGGCCGATGTTAAGTCAGCCGCGTCGCTGTTGGCGAAGTGGGAGAAAATAGCCTCCACCTGGCAGTAATCACAAGCCAGGGCCGTTTCTAAAAGCTCGGCGGCACTGTAATAGTGAACGCCGATCCGTTCCATACCGGTATCGATCTTGAGGTGAACCTTGGCCGTCCTGCCCATAGTCCGGGCGGCGTCGTTGGTTTGGGTTAGCTTCTCTACCGAGGAAGCGGTCAACGTCAAGTCGTAATCGAGGAAGAGAGGCACCTGGTTGCCCAGGATTCCGCCCAAGACCAGGATCGGCGTGGTGATGCCGAATTCTCGCAGCAAGATACCTTCTTCTAAAAAAGCGACGCCCAGGTAAGGCACTCCCAAGGTGGCGAAGTGGCGGGCCACGGCTACCAGACCATGACCATAGGCATTGGCTTTCAGAATGGGCATCACCGTCGCCGGCGCAACTACCTTCTGAATAGCCTGGTAATTATCCGTCAGTCGATCCAGGTCGATTTCGACGTGGGTCGGCCGGACGATGCCATTATCGGCGATGGTCGGCTGGTTAATCGGCATGTAACAATTCTAGCCAAGGAAAGGGATAGATGCACAGGCTGGACTATCAGCCCCATCGCTCATTCCAGCCAATGGATAATTTCCGCCCCAATCGGCAGCGATAAATGGATAGTGTACCAGGAGCCGACTTCCACCAGAAGGGCCGACGGATCCTGGCCCGATGCGGGGTCCGGATAGGCGGTATAGGTTAGCCAACGCCCGTCGGGACTCCATAGTGGTTTGGCGCCAGGTCCCAGATAATGTTCGTCGTCGCCACCGGTTGCCACCACCCATACGCCCCTCTTCTCGGGTTCTATAGCTTCGGCGACAAAGGCCAGCCAGCCCCCGTCAGGGCTCCAGGCGGGCGGCGGAAACCAGCCTCCCCGGCCGATGTTTTGGTAAGGATGAAGCAGCCAAGCGGAAAACGTCTCCAAGTCGAATATGGCCAGGGCAATTCGCCAGTCGGGATCCTGCACGGCTACGGTCCAGGCTATCCGCCGACCATCAGGCGACCAGGCCGGTCCACCAATGCGCACGACATCATCAAGACCAAAGGCGGCCGGATCGAGGGAGGTAGCCCCACTGTCCGACCGGTAAAGCCAGGCAGTCCCAGCCCGATCATAAGCGATGGTCTGGCCGTCGGGGCTAGGCGCCGGCAATCCATTGGACTGAACTTCTTCATCCAGGATAGTATAATCGCCGCCGTCGATGTTCATGGCCGAGAGGAAGCCGGTCGATGGCCCCAGATCGCCGTCAGCAGGCCAGGAACCAAAGATGATCCGGCCGGGCCGGCCCGGCCACCATTGGGAGCAACAATGGCGACGACCACTATCCTGGGTCAGGTTAGACTCCTGGTCGGTCTCTAAATCGAGCAACCATAGATCGTCGCCTTGCTGGAATAAGGCTAGCTGGCCATCAGGTGAAATGCTGGCGCCGGGCGCATGATCGGCGAGCAACTGCGGTTGCCAATCGCCGGCCACTCGCCACAGGCTGCCTTCCTGCCGGTAAATCATGCCGGGAAAGAGGGGAGCAGGCGTCCTGGTTGGGGGAGGTCCAGAGAGCGCCTCGCTCATTGAGGTGGTGGTAAGCGTAAGGAACCGGTCGTCATTGGCGGGTCTCGATTCTAGTTCGTGTGGGGTCGGGGTCGCTGCCTCCGCCGGCGGTGAGAAAGGTGTGGGCGTACTGTCACGGGTAACCGGCACCGGCCCACCAAAACTCGGCTCAAGCTCGGCCGGAACACAAGCAACCAACAGGCAAAGTATCAGGAATGACGCCAGGATGCCTGCTTGAATGGGGGATCCTTGACCTCTGTTTATATCAGACATAACCGTCGTCTCGCTTTTCAAGCCGGCCATTAGCCTTCCGAAGCAATCTTCCTGAGCTTCATTCTAGAATAGAAGGCCTGGGTAGTGGTCGACGGCTTGTGGGCGATAAACAAACGAAAGCTCGTCGCCGGCCGGCGAGGCAAAGATCAATTAATTTCGCTTCACGATCACCAGGGTCAAGTCATCGGCCGCAGGCGTTTGGCCAGCAAAGTCGTCTACCGCGTTGACGATCGTTTGAAGCAGATGGTCGGCATCTCGCCAGCGGCGAGAGGTTAGCGCCGCCAACAATCCTTCCTCGTCAAAAAAGTCGCCTCTGGCGTCACGAGCTTCGGTTACGCCGTCGGTGAAGAATATCAGATAATCTCCCGGGCCAACTGAGATCTGCTTTTCTTCAACGGGAATCTCGTCAAAGGCACCCAGTATCATACCCTGTGAAATCAAGGGTTCGACTTCGCCGCTGTCGTGATGGTACCACAGCGGTTTCTCGTGACCGCCGTTGGCGAAAATCAGGCGAGAACTTTGGCTATCCAAGGTGGCCATGAAGGCGGTTAGAAACAGAGGCGGCCGGGAATCAAGGGTAATCAGACGATTGGCCCGCCTGAGCGTTTCGGCCGGACCATGGCCCTCTAAGGCTACCGCGCGAAAAATCGTCCGGTAGGAGGCCATGTACAAGGCGGCCGGAACACCTTTGCCGGTGACATCGGCGATAACTAGGTGCATCTGTCCAGGGTTTTCGGGATCGACGATAAAATCGTATAAGTCACCGCCGACATGCCGGGCAGCCCGGTAGAAAGCGGCGATTTCCCAGCCGGGAAATGATGGACAGGCTTCTGGTAATAGACTCTCCTGAATTTGCCGGCCGATTTTCAGCTCTTCTTCCAAGCGCTGGTGTTTGACCTCTTCATCCACCAACCTGCGCAGCCGTTTAGACATGACCGACATCACATCGTTGGCAAAATTCGGTGATTCCTGGATCAGTTGAAGGAAATAATCCTGGTCTATGGGCAAAAGCTGGCAGTCCACCAAAGCAATGGCAGTACCGCTCCGTGGGCTGTTATCTACCAGAGCCATCTCGCCGAAGAAGCTGCCCGTCTTGACGGTACTGATCGGCCGGCCTTGATTGGTGATGCTTACCTGGCCTTCGACCACGATGAACATCTCATCGCCGTTCTGACCTTCCTCGAAGATGATTTGGCCGGCCAAGTAGGTTTTAAAATCATCTTTTCGCTGGCGAAAGCCATAATCTCTCATCATCGCCTGTTGCCACCTTCCTGAACCCCGAGTCTCCGGCAGTTATTTTCGCAATGCATCATGCTTGATCAAATTAAGTTCATTCCAGCCATCGGCCGTGACCCGGTAAGTCATTTCGTCGGTTAGGGAGCGCATCATATGCACGCCCATGCCGCCATACTCCCGCTGGTCTAAAGGAATGGTGATATCCGGCGCGGGAACAGACGTAGGATCAAAAGGGGGAGCTTGATCGCGCAGGCGTATCGTCAGGTCATCTCCATTTTGGATGACATCAATGGCGACGATTCCGGGCCGGTACCCGTAACCGTGAGTGATGATATTGCAGACCGCTTCATTTACAGCCAAGACAAGTTCCGAAACCGCTTCCACTTCCCCCCCAACATCGGTCGCCGCTTCTTCGACGAAGCGGCGCACCTCCGCCAAATCCTTCAGCTCAAGGGATGGGTAGCGGGCAGAAATCTGGTTCATTTAGAAGGAAGCGATGGCTTTGCCGTAATTCTTATGGATTTCCAGGAACATATCGTAGCCGGCCAGACTCAAAGCCTTTTTGGCATTTTTGGATGGTTTGAGCAGCTTCAGATGGCCGGAAGTATAGTCGCCGGTGGCGATACCGCGGCGAACGACTTCGTCGCTCTCCTCGGGCGCATCGCCGCGCATTAAGTCAAAAATGAAATGGATGGCTCGCAGTCCGGCGCTGGTGATATACGGCACCTTGGACAGGTCAAGCAACAGGTAGCGCGCACCCGCAGCATAGGCTTCCTGCGCTTGAGATTGCAATGGCTCCTCGCCCGCCAGATCGCCCTTTAAGCGGAATACCGTGACCGGAACACGCCCTTCATCCTGGGAAATATCAATCTCCATAATTGTCCTCCTGTTCGGGTTTGGGTGAAACAGTCCTTGTTTCTCTAAAGATGATTTTGAAGTACTGTTTCACCTTGAGGAAACGGGCTTTCCCAAACCTTCAATTATAAAAGGATAAGCTCGTTTCACTTGGTAGATTTATGGTATAGCTTTGACAACTTCTGGTCAACGAATTCGTCAAAAATAGAGTAACATAGGCCGTTGGCCTGTAAAAAAAAGCGGACTACCTGTCTGCGGTACAAAGTAGCAAGGGCGAAACCGGCCGCGCTCAACTTTGGGCGTTGACTGCCCAGTTCAGGTTGCGCCGGGCGTTATCCTCCAGGGCGTCAAAGAGTTGGTCGGTATAATAGATGCGCTCCCGCGCCAGGAAATTGTTCAAGATCAACTCTCGACCCTGCCGGTACTCCTCGTCGGGTAGCCAGCTCAATTCCCGGCGCAACGCTTCTGATTGGCTCCGAAAGCGCGCTTCATCAACGCCTAAAGTTGCCAAATCGGCGTCGATCAATATCTGGGCATCGATGTCGCCGGCCTCGGCCTGGTGTGAGATTGTGGTAAGTATCAGGTCACTGACGCGCTTCGCGATCTCGGGCGCCAGGCCAAGCTCGGCCAGCGTACGCCGGGCGTATTCCGCGCTTCTGACCTCATTGTCCTCGGCCCGTGGATCATAGACGACGTCGTGAAACCAGACGGCCAGTTGAACGGCCGTGTAATCATCGGCCAGGGCCTTTAATTTTTCGGCCGTATCCAAAACCGCTCGTACATGCTCCAGGTTGTGGTAGAAGCGTCCCTGCTCCGTATAGCGGCCGACCAGGCCGGCAAATGCCCGGCGAGCCTCTTTTTCTTCTAAACCTAACAAACCGGCCAGCAAAAGCCAACGCTGGCTCATGGAGGCGATGGCCGGAGAGGCGGCTTTGTAAAAAGCCATCGACGGCCCGGTATCGTTGACCATGAGATTTTTGGGCTGGCTTAGAAGCCAGCCGCCCACGGCCAAATCACCCACCGAGCCGGCCGCGTTGAAGATCAGGCAAAAGAGCAAAATTGGCACGGCCGGAAAAGGCACGAACGGCAATAGCAGCAGGCCGGCCAGAGAGAGTCCGGCGAAGGGGGCCAGGCCAACCACGAAAAATCGGTTACGAGGGATGTACCAGTCCGGCGCGGCCGCATAAGCATACAAAATATGCAAACCGAACTTAGGCCGCTCACCGGTGAAGAGCCAGAAGAAGAAGCCATGCACCAGCTCGTGCAAGATCAAGACGCCGATCAAGCCTAACACCATAGCCAGGAGATCCACTATGGCAAACACCGAAAATAAGGCGGATGATTCGATCTCCGGCCGGATCGCTGACCCTAATTGTAAGAAGAGCCGGCCAAAAAGAAATAACAAGGCCAACCCGGCCAAATTGAGGGCAATCGCGATTTTCCGGTTTTTGACGTTTATCTCGCCGGCATAAAGATAGGCGGGATCGAGTTCTTTGACTGGTTTCATAAGCTTGAATATCGCCAGATTATATACAAAAAGACCATTCAAGCGTGAGGCAAGTTTTTTTGGCTTTTTAAATTGGCTTGTCGGCAGCCGTATCCTTAACGGCTTTCATACGTCTTAACCTATATGAAGAGGCGATAGCGTCGATTGTTACGGCTGTCGGGCATCGGCATGTCAAACTTTTATTAATTTCTTTGGCGAATGTGAGCGTTGTCGAAAGAAAAGATGACATCTGTCACTACAAAATTGGCCGGTTCCCTGGATACTCCATCCCCTAGGGAAAAGGAGCAGGAAGCTGTGGCCCGGGACCGCGAGTTCAAGCATAAGCAAGGAATACAAAGCTTGGACAGAAAAACGCTAGCGATCATCTACGACGATTACCAGCCGCTACTCTACAGCTACATCTACCGGCGGACAGGTGAAGTCGAGGTGGCTCGGGACTTAACGGCCGAGGTATTCGGCCGTTTTCTCCAGGCTGTAGGCAAGGGCAAAGGCCCGGGAGACAATATGCGGGCTTGGTTCTACCGGGTAGCCCACAACATCGTGGTGGATCACTATCGCCGACAACAACACCGGAATCATGTACCGCTCAATGATAGGGCGCTTATAACCAACGATGGACCCGACGCGGCGGTTGAACGAGAGATGCAATCCGAAAAGCTTCGCTCGGCCCTAAGCCAGCTCACGGCCGACCAACAACAAGTCATCAGTCTCAAATTCCTAGAAGGTTTATCTAATCAAGAAGTAGCCGCTGTGCTGGACAAGCCGGTCGGCGCGGTAAAGTCTTTGCAACATCGCGCCTTGGCCGCGCTCCACCGGCATTTGGATCAAGTTAAAGAGGAGGTCTTACCATGACCGCCCATATCAGTGACGAATTAGTTGATGCCGCAGTGAATCGTCTGCAGGAAGGCGAAAGCCAGCAGGAGATCCTGGCTGCCTACCCAACAGAAGCGGCAGCCTTGAGCCCTCTACTGCAGATGACACAGAGCCTTGAATTCATTCAGCCGGTCCAGGAACTGAGCCATGAAGCGCTGGTTTCCGATCGTAATCAATTTTTGGCCCAGGTTACCAAACTCCAGCTCGAAACCGTATCTCCAAACCCATTCATACGTCTTAAAGGTTGGGTGGCACTTAATCTTTCGAGGTCTCACCCAACCTCAATTGAAAGACAAAAGGAGACTCGGCAAATGAGCGCAATCGTAGTTAAAGTAGCCCTAGTACTTATGGTAGCCTTTGGCTCTCTGGGAGGGACGATGGCGGCGGCAGCCGGCAGCTTGCCGGATTCGCCGGTTTATCCGTTGAAGTTAGCCTTGGAGCAAGCCCGTTTAGCGACAAACAAAAATCCTGAAGCCCAGGCAGAAATGCACCAGGTCTACGCCCAAGAACGGGTTCAAGAGATGGTCCAACTAGCCGCTAAGGGCGAAACGCCCGATGAACCATTACTCAACCGGCTGCGGAACCATATGCAGTCGTCCTTGAGATTGGCGGCCAAGATGCCCGAGGAAGCGATGGTGGCTTTCCTAACTAAAACTCAAGAGATGGCCCAGGTCCAGGAACAAAAACTGGCCCAGGCCCAGGAGCAAGCGCAGGAACAGAGCCAAAAGCGTTTGTTAGAAGGCCTTGGCTTGATGGCCCAGTGGGGCAAGGAAGCAGAAAACGGCCGGTTAGATCCCCAGCAATTCCGCGGCCGATATGGCCAGGGCGGTCCTTGTGAAGTCAAGGATTGTCTTGGACCTTACGGCGACGGTGAGCAGAAGCAACAGAATCAGTTTGGTCCAGGCGCCCCGCCTTGCGAGGAGGGCAAGGTTTGCGAACCGCCCTACGGCGACGGTGACCAGGAACAGTACCAACACCAACATGGTCCAGGCGCCCCGCCCTGCGAGGAGGGCGAGGTTTGTGAACCGCCTTACGGCGACGGCGACCAGCAGCAACAGAATCAGTTTGGTCCAGGCGCCCCGCCTTGCGAGGAGGGCGAGGTTTGCGAACCGCCCTACGGCGACGGCGACCAGGAACAGTACCAACACCAACATGGTCCAGGCGCCCCGCCCTGCGAGGAGGGCGAGGTTTGC
>JAHEJP010000364.1 GCA_024638855.1 Chloroflexota bacterium | reverse complement strand
GACATGTGGCCCGTTCACCGCCAGAACTACTAAGCAACTCTACAATTTTCTATCAATATACTAAGAATAATTGATTATAACCAACGATCGATGAAGCTGCATCCGGTTGCCGGTCACAATATTAGTCAAATGACATATGAAATAGGTGATACTTAGCGTTGAAACATAATCTCAAAACGGTTACTCTACAGAGTAGTTATGGATCCTTTGTCCCAATTTTTCGCCGATAATATCATCGTCGTCTATTTCTGCTACGGCCTGGCCTTCTTCATCATGGGCCTGGTCATTTGGCTGGAATCAAACCGCACATCAGAATTCCGGATCGCCAGTGCCTTCATCTTCTTAGCTGCCTTTGGCATTATCCATGGCATGCATGAATGGTACGAGATGTTTCAACTGCTTAAGACCTCGGGCGTGACAACGATTCCTAATTGGCTACTCTTGGACGAGCTGCGCATTGGTCATCTGGTTGTTTCTTTTCTTTTATTGATCATCTTTGGCGTCCGGCTTCTCTTTTCTATGCATCGCCAGGATAGCGGGGAAATGAAGCTGGCCTGGATCGCTGCCGGCATATTCCTGGCGCTTTGGGCCGTCAGCGCCCTTGTGACCAAATGGCTTTACCAGCCCGGGCAAGATGATTTCGTAACCGCTTTAGATGTACTAAGCCGGTACATCATCGGCATCCCTGGAGCGTTGCTCGCCGCTTGGGCCATTGTCCTCCAACAACGATCATTTCAGAAGCGCAGCCGAATCGGTTTTGGCCGCGATTTACAGTGGGCGGCATGGGCGCTAATCCTTTATGGCGTGATAGGTCAGGCATTTCCTCCAGAAAGTTTTCTCTTTCCGTCAAATATCATTAACAGCCGTTGGTTCTTTGAAACCTTTGGTATCCCTATCCAGTTTTTCCGGGCGGTGGAAGCGGCCTTGATGGCCATATTCTTCATACGTGCCTTGCGGGCCTTCGAACTAGAACGCCGGGAACGGATGGCTCAGGCCCAAGAAGAAAAAATCACTGCTCAAAAGGAAACACTCAAGACCCAGCAAGATGCGCAACTGAAGACGGAACAACTCAATATTGAGTTGCGCGAAAGGGAAGAACTACTGGGCGAGCTTTTACATCAGGTTGTATCTGTTCAGGAGGGTGAAAGACAGCGTATCTCTCGAGAATTACATGATGGCGCCGGTCAAATCTTGACCGGCCTTGGCCTCGGTCTGGCGGCCGCCAGCGAAAGTGTCAAGAGCAATCCTGTCCTGGCTGCCGAGCAACTCGCCGAGCTTAAGCGCCTGAACGCGCAGGCCTTGGAAGAACTCCACAATATCATCGGCGATCTGCGCCCCAGCGTCCTAGATGATTTAGGCCTGGTTCCGGCTCTCAACGCCCAGGTACAACAATTTGAATCCAGGACCGGTGTCAAGGCTAGGCTGGAGGTTAAGGGTCGGCGTGTTCGTTTACAATCTGAGTTAGAAACTATCCTGTTTCGCATAGGTCAAGAGGCTTTAACCAATATCGCCAAGCATGCCAGGGCCGACACGGTATGTGTGCGCCTGCTTTACCATCAAAACTGCATCAAGCTAGTCATCGAAGATAATGGCTGCGGGTTTGATCCGGAAGATGCCCTGATACCTGCCGGTCAGCAGCGAAAGGCCTGGGGCCTAATAGGCATTCAGGAGCGCGTCGCCCTGGTCGGCGGTGTCTGTTTCATCATTTCCAAGCCCGATTCGGGTACAACCATTCACGTGACCGTTCCTATAATGGACGAGAGGATGAACCATGACGAAAATTAACCTGATCCTGGCTGATGATCACGCCGTCGTGCGCTCGGGATTGAGGATGTTGCTGGAAGCCCAACCAGATATCGAGATCATTGCCGAAGCAGAATCCGGTCGTGAGGCTGTGCAACAAGTCGAATCAATGCGACCCGATGTCGTCTTGATGGATATCCAGATGCCGGGCCTCTCAGGTATCGAAGCCACCAAAGAGATCAAACGTGTAGCCAAAGATACGGCCGTCTTAGCCTTGACCATGCACGAGGACGATCAATACTTCTTCGAGATGATTAATGCCGGTGCATCGGGCTATGTCCCCAAACGAGCTGCCCCCGACGAACTACTGATTGCCATCCGAACGGTCGCCCGCGGTGAGGTTTTTCTTTATCCCTCCCTGGCAACGCGTTTGGTCCAGGACTATTTGCGTCGAGGAGAAGATCCCGAAGAAGGACAAGTATACGACAACCTGACGCCGAGGGAGCGTGAGGTTCTCGTCCATATCGCCGAAGGGCAATCCAACGCTGAAATAGCCCAGGAACTCGTCATCAGCATTAAAACGGTCGATCGACATCGCGAAAATATCATGCGCAAGCTGAACATGCACAGCCGGATCGACCTGGTCAAATACGCGATTAAGAGAGGCTTGATCGATTTGGATGAATAATTATAAGAGGCAGCAATAAAACAGCCAATAAGCCCCGGTCGTATCGAGGGTTCGACCGGGGCTTTTTTCTTTTGGTGTATTCCATACTTCAGCTTTCGTTAAGCTCAGGCTATCACGGGTACCGGTATCTCTTCTCCCCGAGCATATATTGGGCAGGTCGGGCATGATTTGGGTAATTGACCCTCGTGCGTCAGACGCACCAACCAGCATGGTACTCCTGACTGTTTTTTGGCGGGGCAATCTTCCTGCTTCGTTTCCTCGCAATTTCTGAGAATCCAGCAAGGAACTGTGACCACCGGCAACTTCAAATTACTCGCCGGTTCAGGTTCTGGGCCGGTAATCGCTTCTTTTTGAAGAAGCAATTCGTCCTCTGCCCGCCACCTGTCAACCAGGCGATTCATAAGGTAAGCGAAAGCCATTGTGAGGGCCAATGGTGCGATGCAGCGTAGAGCAAATAAGGCTACTAACACACCAATCCCTTCAAGCTCGTTCATCGAAATGTCCTTCTTTGTCAGCGGAGAAAAGCTCCTGCGTTTGTTTCTACGATAAGTAAGGGCGGAACTTTTCTCTTTAAGTAAGCCAAGGGACCGCAGTTTTTTCAGATCAACAACTTCGGCTTACTCAGATTAACTTTTAAGGTTCTGCCAAATCTTCTTTATGCACAACACGATCATAAATCCCACTGATCAGATTCTTAATCGGTAGAAATCGATACCGGCACCGGTTCCACTGGGTAGGTATCAGGCTCAGCTTCAACAGAATGATCGACAACCTTTAGGTAACGCACACCAATTGTGAAGGCCAATAAACCGTAAGCGACTGCCCCAGCTGCCGCCGCGAATTCGACAATTGAAGGTATGTAATGGGCATATCTCGGAGCCAGTTCTTGGGGCATTACGCCAAAGGCCACCAGTTGGCCGACCAGGTTGATATCCCAGCGATAGGCAACTAGGCCGCCGACGACCAACAACAAAGCCAGTGTATGGAGTCTGGGTTGGCGGCGTAATCTGGAGCTGAGCAAGATGACCATGGGCACGATGATGCCCAGTAAAATCTCGCCGGCCCAGAAATTAAATGCCAGCGGTCCCTGAGTCAACATATTCAGTCCCTCGCTACGGGCTGGTTCGTAGGTATAGCTCATGGCCAAAACATCCCAGAAGCGGAAGTATAGGTAACCCACCAGCGCCCAGCCGATAAACCTGGACACCTGATCAAGAAGATCGTGGTTGACCTTGGCTTTCGATGACAGACCTGAAGATAACTTTGAAGCTAGGACGGTTAATGCCGGACCGGCAACCATGGCTGAGACGATGAACAATACTGCCAAGCTCGGCCGGTACCAGATCGGCCGCGCCTTCAGCACGCCATAAGTCGCACCCAAAGATGATTGGTGGAGCAGTGAGAGACACAGGCCGAGCACCGCTAAAATTGGCGCCAATTTGTGGACACCACTCATGCCCCCGGCAATCCTGGGCCACCGGCGCTGCAGGAAACTCGAATTGCCAAAGATGGGCGTCACTTCCAGGAGTAAAACCGTGAAGTAAAGGACGACGCACATTGTCACTTCCCACAAGGGAGAGTGTATGTTCCAGAAGGCAATGGCGTGCCAGAAACGATCCGGCCGACCAATGTCTAGCAGCAGCATCAGCATGGCGATGCTATAGCCGATGATGCCCACGAACACGGCCGTGCGCGCCACCGGCTCGAATCTTTTTAAGCCCAGCAGATAGACGGCCGCCGAAAACATGAACGCACCGGCGCTGAGGGCGATAGCAGATAGATCAACGGTGATCCAAAGGCCCCAAGGAATCAAATCATTGAGGTTGGTCACCACCAACCCTTTGCTGAAAACGAGAACCGCGGCAACAACACCGGCAACGATAAGAGCCGCCAAAGCCGCTACCCAAGCCGGAAAGTATAGTCGCCGGTAAGGAACGTTTGTGAGCGCTTTCATGAGGCCACCTCCTCTACTAAATCTTCTGAGGAATGCTCCTCACGTACAGGTAAATAGTACACACGCGGCTCGGTTCCCAGACCTTCCTTTAGGCGAAACGATCCATTGTTTTCTAGAGCCTGGCTCACAGGCGATTCTGGATCGTTCAGGTCACCGAAGATGCGGGCACCCATTGGGCAGGCCACCACACAAGCCGGTGTCGCCGCCTGGTCCACGCCTGGCGTCAAGCCCATTTCCAGGCCTCGATCGATACGCTGGAAACAGAACGTACACTTTTCAACCACACCTCGGGGCCTGCGAGCTACGCCTGGTTGGCCCCAGGTAGGCACGGCCGGGTTGTCGCCATCGAAAGTTTCCCAGTTGAAAGATCGAGATCCATACGGGCAGGCTATCTCACAGTAACGGCAGCCAATACAGCGATCGTAATCCATCATCACGATGCCGTCGGCCCTTTGGTAAGTCGCGCCAACCGGGCAGATATGGGTACAGGGCGCATCAGCACAGTGCATGCAAGGCACCGGAATAAAGGTTGGTTTCCCGCCTACTTCACCTGCTTCTACCAGGCGATTCCAATCAATGTTGGGTGGCACGTCATTTTGAGCTTTGCAAGCCAAGGTGCAGTGACCGCAGCCAACGCATTTGCCCTGATCGATCACCATGGCCCAGCTATGCGGGCTGTCTTCTTCAGAGCCAGACTTGGCCGCTTTTTTGCTGGTCGAGGCAATCAAGGTTGGTCCGGCCGCTGCCACGGCCAGGCCGGCCAAGCCCAGTTTCAAGAAATCACGTCGTTCGAGATTATTCTTATCCATTTCGCTACTCCCCTAATCCTTCTTTACGAAACGGCGATACCAGCTCTCGGCCAACGGGGTGACGGC
>JAHEJP010000363.1 GCA_024638855.1 Chloroflexota bacterium | reverse complement strand
GATGCGTGACCTACGCTATTGGAGCAGATGAATGCCAGCCATCGTCCTATACATCGCCGCCTTCATCATCTTTATGCACGACCTGGTTCAACTGTTATATTTCGTCAGCTACTGGCCTATCGCCGAATTGGAGGAAGTGCCCTACAAAACCACGCTCCTCAACGGCCGTTGGGATATCGGCCTAGGCGGCATCCGCCTATTTGCCCCCGCCCGGGTTTGTGACAACGTCTTGAGTCACATCACACTCTTTCATTTAACAGCTTCTGTTTAATTTCCTCCCACAAATCTACATAGGCTTTAGAAGCTGGGGATGCGGGCGCGAAGGCTGGTACCGGCTGGCGATAGATCCCCATCTGCTCGACATGGGATAGGTAAGGGATGGGACTGCGCAAGACACCATCAAAATTATCCCAGGCCCAGGTTGCCAGCTCGCGATGCATTTTTTTCCGACCGTCTACAAACGAGAAATATGTATACACCCCGTCTGACCGGTATTGATTCTCCTTGAGGAAGGACAATAGCTGGATGTGTGTTCGGATAGATAAAGTCGAAGGGATAAGCGGCACGAGCAAGTGGTCGGCCGCGTTGAAAATATTTTCGGCCAGGATATTGATGGTCGGCGGGCTATCCAGGATGATCAAATCATACTCTTTCCTGAGCGGCTCGAGGACGCGTTTAAGTTGCTGCTTTCGTTTATTTTGTCGATTGAAGGTGATGTCCAGATTGCGGTGGGTGAAATCGGCCGGCAGCAATTCCAAGTTCTCATAATCCGTGCCTTTGATGCTGCGCGCTATTTGTTTACCACCTTTGACCAGGCCCCGCGCCTTAGGCTTTAGCTTGGGCTTCACCCGGAAGTAGAAGGTCGTCGAAGCCTGCGGGTCAAGATCACAGATAAGCGTTGACAAGCCCGACCGGGCTGCCAGAAAAGCCAGATTGACGGCCGCGGCCGTCTTGCCAACGCCGCCCTTGTTGCTGTACAGTGCCAGGATCGTCATCGGCCGGCCCTCTTTCCCT
This sequence comes from Chloroflexota bacterium, assembly GCA_024638855.1. Lineage (GTDB taxonomy): Bacteria > Chloroflexota > Anaerolineae > Promineifilales > Promineifilaceae > UBA11865. The sequence goes on along the minus strand of JAHEJP010000363.1, from coordinate 4,248 downwards.
TGGTGGCGAAGAGCTGGCGGAATAACTTCTGGTTGGCCGGGGAAGCGAATTCCGTGAAGGTATCGGCAAAGTTGGCCTTGACAGCTTTCTGCTCGTAGCCTAGATTCTCGACCAGGTAGCCAGTCGCCACCAACGCCTTTCTAGACCGAAAATTGTCAAGCGGCAGATCCTCGGCCATGTTCATCAAATATTCCTGCTGGACCGACAAGTCGTTGAATTCGCCGAGATTGTCCTGCAATTTCTTGAGCTGTTTATTCAGCCTGCCCAGCTGCTTTCTTGGAAAGAGACTGGCGAAAAACTCCATCAAGTAGCGCAGCTTCTTACATTCGATCCTCAAGGCATGTAGCAGCTCGTCTTGGGTATGGGTCAGGATATAGTTGCCGTCTCGGATCACTCGTCGATAGCGCTTGTAAATTCTTTTCCGAGCCAGGTCGACGATAGGCATGGTTGCATTCGCGGCAACAGGTTTTTTGGGGACGGGTTCATTCAAGAACGCCTGCCATTCTCCGAGCAGCCCTGCATATTCACTCGATGAGAGGCTATCCGTGACCTCTTCCAGGGCTTGTTCACGAAGCAGACGCAGGTAATCGAAGAGGGGTACGATGTCTTGGCGCATGGTCACCGGCAGCTTGGCCTCGAACTCGCTCTCGGACAAGAGGTAAACATCCAGATCCCGGAGCTCGTTCGTGCGCTGGCCCAAGGTTCTAAACTCTTTCTTGAAATGCTCAGTTGTTTCTGTGGGGAACACATCCCTGATCTGGCTCAAGGCCGACCGGGTACGGCGGATGGCGATGCGGTAATCGTGGAGGAACTCGGTATCGATATCGGCCTTGATGCCGGCCTCGTTGGCTTTCACGATCTCGAACTGATAACGAAGAATCACTTTTGCGGATGAATCAGAGCGCTTTTTGGGCTTAAGCCGTAAATTTAGCCTTCTAGAATAGCTGCCCGGTTTTTTCCCTACTTGCTTGAGAGCACTGAAGTAGAGATCTTCGGGCATGGATGTTTCTCTCCCTGCACGCCGGAGCTGTTTGGCCAACTTTCGTGAATATTTAGGATAGCCACGAACCGGCCGTAGGCTCAAATAAGTCGCCAGGAGGGGGTCACTTTCCTCGTCGAGCGTTCGCACTTCAGTATGGATTACACGGGCGACTGTTTTATCATCTTTGTTCAATATTCGATAGGTCATTGACTGGGTATGGATACCGGCCAGTGGCAGCAGCGCTCGTTTATCAATGATTGGCTCCAGACGATTGCGTAACGGGCTATCAGGCAGGTCCCAGACAAATCCAGGTGCCGAATCACATGTGAGGCAATTCAAGGCTTCGCCGCTGGACAAGTGCTCCAGGATGAGTTCTTGACCGGCATGTCGTAGGACCAGTGAGCGATTAAACAAGCGCCAGTCAAAGGTATCATAATACGTCCATTTTTGAGAAATAGACGATTCCACCAGAAAAGCGAATTTGTCGACCAGAAATTGGTCGATCTGGCCTCGCTCGTATCCCTTTGGCAATCTGACGTGTTGGTTATTGTCCAAAACAAATGTTTCCTATTTTTGACACTTCTTTTTGCCCTTAGGCGTTACCCTTTGCTGTGCCGTGGATTCGTCAACTGGCCCGGCCCAGATCCCGGCTTCAGCCTGGGTCGCACCATCGTCGATGGCCAATTGCGCCCGCGCCCGTTGGCTAACAGGCCTTTCCTTGGTAGCGATCTGGCTTAAGATGACCCGCTCCTGAAAGCCCAGCAATCTATATTCATTTTCTGAGGTTTCTTGATTTTTGGCTTTTTTTGTAATCTGTTTTTTCTCCCTGAAGGCCCTACAGAAGATAAGGGGCAAAATACTCGTTCCATATTGGGAAATGATACGGGTGGTCAGGCTGCTAGACTCAAGGCCTCTTTTGGCTTCTGGCTGGCAACCGTAAACAAAACAGCGTTTGTTGGTCTTTTACAGCAACGGTCACCATGGATTCCTGATCTTACTTCTTGCCTTTCTTCTTACCCTTTTTCTTGTCCTTCTTTTTATTTTTCTTTTTGGCCATTATTTTTCTCCTTTAGTAGACTATTTTTGGAACGTCATAAACCTAATTCCCAAATCGTCAGCAGCCTGACCACCTACTTTAAGGTCATCTACGAACGCTAGCCCTTAGCGGACGTTTCCTCCACTTATTTTGCCCACTCCTTCGTAAATGGCAGAGGCCAGCCCTGTAATCACCATTTTCGTTGATGGTGGTGCGCGTTTAAGCTCATGGAGGCCTCCTCAGAACTAAATATTCGATAGTTGTTGGCTGGACTTATTTAAGTCTCAGTCTTTTTTGTCATCGGGTATTTTCCAAAGATCTCCTGGCCTAAAGGATCTTCCTTCATTGAATTTTAGTTCTTGGATACACTGTTATATGTGAGACAATTAACAGATGCTATCATTCATTTCGTTTTAGCCGATCCAGTACCTCTTTCCGGATGAAAATGGGGATGAAGGATTTAACTGGGGCACCTTCGAAGCGGGGCAAAATCTCCTGAACGGCTTGATCGATGACCGAGCGTTCCACGGTGTAGTCGAGTTCAAGCCAAATTTGCTCAACAAGCGTTTGAACATCCAAATTGTCACGGCCGCTACCGTATGCAACATTCGGCGAAATAGAGGGCTGCTCCATTAACGTGCTGTCATTGATTAACTGTTGGTCCACCGTATTTGTCTTTTTCCTCCAACGTTTAGCTCAAAAACCCATTGTCTAATGCCCACGACTGGTGGGATATTACTAGATTTTAAGAGCCTGACCAGCGACTTGTAATCGCGTTCGGCCTGGTTAGGTTAGGCCAGATCGAAATCGCCAATAGACCCAGGCAGCCGCTTATAGCCGCCCCATTTCTGCTGCGGTAAATGGCTATCTAAACCGGATCACGTAACACCGGGCAAGTCATGCAGTGTCCACCGCCACGGCCGCGTCCCAATTCAGAACCATCGATCGTAAGCACCGTAATGCCTGCTTTTCGTAGCCGGGCATTCGTCCATTCATTTCGCTTGTAGGCCACCACTACGCCTGGTTCCAAAGCGACTACATTGTTGCCATCGTCCCACTGCTCTCTTTCCTGCTCAAATTCATCGCCACCCGTAGGTACAACGCGTAATTCCTGAAGACCCAATGCTTCTTGCACAACTTCCAACCATCCCTTATTTTCAACCGTCACATCCAGTGTACCTTCTTTATCCCCCGGGCGATAACTGATGGGCTGAATACGATTGACCACTGGTTCATAGATTGTGACCAGGTCCCGGTCACAAAAAGTGAAAATGGTGTCTAGGTGCATACTGGCCCGGTCGCGGGGCATCTTAGCAGCGATGACACGATCGGCCGCCCCATGCTTAAACAGCGCCATCGCCACCTGACTGACTGCCTGGTAGGTTGTGCGCTCGCCCATGCCGATGAACACCGCGCCATTGCCAACCGGCATGACATCTCCACCTTCCAGCATGGCATTACCATGATCCACGTCAGGATCGCCCCACCAGATATGGAAATCACCCCCTTTGAACGCCGGGTGGTATTTATAAATGGCGGTCAAATGCAGCGTCTCCTTGCGACGCGCCGGCCAAAACATCGGGTTGACAGTAACCCCGCCGTAAATCCAACAGGAACTGTCACGCGTAAACAGTTGATTAGGCAGAGCAGGCAATACAAATTCCGTGCCGCCATATGCCTTTTGGGCAAACTCGCGTAGACCTTGGGGCAGTTCATTTACCGTTACCCCACCGATCAAGTGCGCGACCAGGTTGGTTGAATCCATTTCATCCATCCACCCGCGCATTTCAGCCACTCCGCCTGCCCCAACTTCGTCGGGCGTCAACTTCCGATCGAGGATATAGGCTCGTCCTTCCGGATCATCAACGACATCTTTTAGTAGCTCGTGAACGCGCATCACCTGAACGCTAAACTCTTCCCGCATCAGATCGACAAAGGCATCATGATCTTGCCGAGCTTTGCGTGTCCAGATGACATCTTCAAACAGGAATTCCGCAGCGTTCGTGGGCGTCAGTCGACGCATTTCAAGTCCGGGGCGGTGGACGATGACCTTGCGTAATTTTCCAACTTCAGAATAGACGCCAAGTTCAGGCACTTTTTCTCCTTCGTTGATATGGGCAAAGCAAGAAGTAGGCAGTGTTGAGTGGTAAGTGATCAGTCCAATATTAGATTCCGTCTACTGCCCACTGCCCACTAGTAACCTAGCGTCGCTATCATGATGAACTTCCTT
>JAHEJP010000362.1 GCA_024638855.1 Chloroflexota bacterium | reverse complement strand
GATCACCAGGCGATGGGGTTCGCAGACGATGATTCGCTCCCGTCCCGTTTTGATCAAACCCTCGCTTTCCCATGTACTCAAGATACGGCTGACGGTGTACAGAGTTGTGCCGGTCATCTCCCCCAAATCCTGGCGGGAGAGAGGCATGTCGATTAACACGCCTTCTTCAACACGTTTGCCAGTTTGCCGGGTCAGGCGCAACAAAGCCCGTGCCACCCGGCGCTCCACCCGCTCCGTCGCCAATTCCCGGTACCGATTTTGCAATTCGTGGAAACGGCCGGCCACCAGCCGCAATCCGCTGAGCGCCAATCGTGAGTGCTGCTCCATCAAGCGGATAGTCGAGCCATAATCCCATTTTAATAGCAGGCAATCGGAGACAGCTTCGGCCGCCAGCGGGTAAGTGGTATTACTCAGAGCCACGATAATGCCTATGCCATCGCCGGGCCCCATGAAATGAATGATCACCTGGTGCCCTTCCGGGGTGATCTGGGTCATCCGCACCCGGCCTTCGACCAGGATATAGAAAGCAATGGCCGGTTCGCCTTGGAGGAATAAGAATTCGCCCTTGGCCACCTCGCAGTGGCGGGCAACCGCCAGCGCCGCCTCTAATTCGGTCGACTCCGCGCCTCGGAACAATGGCGACCGGGCCAATAATTCAAGAAGTTCCTCAACTGTGTCTGCCTGCATACCTCCTGAAATCTTAACATGCATTCACCAATAGCCAAGACTGGAGATTATCTTAATCCCTTTTCACTCTACTCTTCTGTAACCGCCAGGCTACTTAGGATCAGATCAGCTTCTTCTTAGACCCCTGGCAACAACTCGATTCGCTGTGCGCTGCCAGCACTACAACGAGTGGTTTTTTTGAGGATCCCCCAGGCATCTGCCCCGATGGGCCGCCCAGCATTTCCAAGTCATCTCCATTCAGCAATGCCAATCGAGTTGCGGCAGTTCTTGGGACTGTTACCTGTCCACCCCATATAGCGTCGTCTTGAACCTTTACTTCCTAATACATTTTGGTTTTTATTGGAACGTTCAGTGATATAAATACGTTAATAGTAATGAGGTAGCGACACGGAATTCCGATGAATAGCTTATTATTGATTTCGCTTTTAGCCCTGATTTTTGGGATTGTTGGCTGCCAGAAGCAAACGTCAGCAGATTTCGGCATCTATCTCCTGGCCGAAGATGGACCGGCAACTCAATTGGATGGAATGGATCTAGATACCGTAGCGTTGCAGGAACGGCCGGTGATAGGTATTAACGATATCCTGTCTTATGATCGCAACTCCCATGAGATGCAGCTCACTGAGGCCGCCTACCGGCGCGTCCAGGAGCTTTTTCCACTGCCGGTGCGTGTAGATGGGATCCCTTTCGTGGTTCGCGCCGGCGATGAACCCATTTATGCCGGTGCGTTTTGGACGCCCCTATCTTCCCTTAGCTACGATGGGGTCTTCATTATGCAGCCTTTTGGCGACCAGGAAAAAAAGATCGGGCTGGCGCTGGGTTACCCGGGCCAGCTCGCCTTTACGGGAGAAGATCCGCGTGGGAATCTCCGAATCATCGAAGCATTGGACAAGGCGGGCAAGTTAGATTAGAGTAATGATCTGAGCGAGAGACGGCGGGGAATACAGTGGTTTTTTGGGGCCGAAATATGTTGAACCATATAGACCAACCTCGTGCCAGCGCCACCATCTTTTGGATGATCCTCCTCGGCGCGATGTTAAGTGGCTGCGGGCTGAATAGATGGCTTCCGCTTGAGCCAGGTGTATACATGCCTACATCAAACGCTGCAACGGCCGGGTCAATCGAATCACTAGAGGTGGACCGGGGAAATCATCTGGCGACGTTTCATTCGGCAGACGGTGCCACGACAGTTGTTTCGTTTTCTTCCCGTGATAAGTTGGATTGGCCAACCGGCTGTCCGGCAAACATCGGCTCTACCTACATGGAGGTTCTGGATATCGCGGGCAGGCCTTTGACGATCGCGGGGTTAACCTTCGAGGATCCCATTCTAGTGCGCAACTGTCCTACAGATCCGGAACGCATCGCCCTCCGTGAAGATGGCCCTGTAGGTGGCGGCGGCGGCGCCTGTGCTGGTCTGGACAAATGCCTTACCTTCGGCCGGCAACCGTCGACGACGCTCATCCTTACGCGTCCCATTATTAATGCCAAGCGGCTCCCATCCTCAATGAAGGGCTACGAACTATACAGTTGGACCGCTGAGGCAGACGATAGCTGGCAATTTACCTTGATAACGGGCACAAATCGCCTGAAGACAGCTGAAGAGATTACGGTGGGTGAGAACCAGGTAACCCAGAGCGATTGGGTGAAAATCACAGTGACAGGTACCGAGGAATTAAAAACCCTACTGGAGCGCCTTCAACCAGGCACGGAATTAAGTTGGCAGGGTCAGGATTGGCTAGAAAATGAACAACAGGTAGCAACAAATGTCATTTTACCCGACTCCCATGTGATAAAGGAAATCCAAAACCACTGCCGCCAACTGGAAATACAGTTGCACGTGAGCCAATAATTACCAGATAAAGTTGTGTGTAAGATGATAAATCACGGAATGAATTCGTTAATCTTTCTAGCGTTTTTGTTATTGATAGTTGCTTGTGCACCTGTGACGCCGGCCCCGGAAGCGACAGCGACCCCATCGCCGGTACCGGCCACGGTTGAAGAAACGAGCAGCGGGCCACGGGTCGAACCAACGGCCACTTATACGGCAGTGATCGAGGAAGAGTTGACGCCCACGCCCGTAGAGACGACGGCCGTTATTACCCCAGAGGTAAAGTATGAGGTCTTAAACGATATATTGCCCATATTCCTGGCAAGCGGCAACTATCCAGCCTTGGAAGCCTTGATGGGCGACTCTTTCGTCATTGGCTATTGGGGATCTGAAGGCCAGAACCTGTCACCGGCCGAGGCCGTTGAGCAACTGCGTATCAACCTGCTGCCCGATCCCGCGGCCTTTCGTTTCACCAACGATCGCAGCTACTTCCCCGACCTGGGCGAGGTAGACCCGGTCAAAGCTTTTGGTCCAAAGGTAAAAGTTGTCGATTTAGTTTACAGCGCCGGTTGGGGCGCCGATGGGCAGGGAGAAGCCATCTTGGCCATCGGCCTCAACCTTGACGGCCAATATTGGCCGGGCATGATTTACGCCCCGTCCGGTTTTGAGGAAGGGATGGAGACAAATGGTGACTCCCAAAGGGAAACCATCACATATATCAACGAACATGCCGGCTATGCTTTTGATTATCCCGCCGATTGGATCGTAAAAGGCGAGCCGAATCCTGGATCCTATATCTACGTCATCACCGCTCAATCTTTCAAGCTTTCATCAGGCGCCGGGCCGGTGTCCGCAGATCAAGCCAAACTCGACTTCGTGACCTGCAACTCGGTTGACTGCAATACCTTAGCGGCTATACAGGCCCAAATTGATGAACAGGTCGCGGCCGGCACGTATGAGATCCTGTCCGAAGAAAACTGGATGTTGGCCGGTGGGATTCCGGCCGTTCGTAGACAGGTGATTGGGGAGATGGGCATTGAGGTGGCTTCCCTGATCACCGAGTTCGATGGCCTGGCCCTACGAGTCAGTGGTTATGGCGATCTGGCTGCTTTTGACGAGGTTGTGCGCACGCTGCGGCCGGCGCAATACCAACCTCCTAAGACCGAATTACAGGCTATCCTCGAGCTTCCAGATATGTTACCCATCGGCGAGGCTGTGAATCTAAAATTTTCCCTGATCAACAATACCGATAGCACATTATATATCCTCAATTGGTTCACCCCGCTGGAAGGAATAGGAGGAGAGATCTTTCGGGTAAAGAGAGACGGCCAGATCCTTCCCTACCAGGGCATCCTGGCCAGCCGCGGCGATCCCACGCCCGATGCCTACACCATGCTTGCAGCGGGAGAAACTGTATCGACCGAAGTGGATTTGTCTGCTGTTTACGACTTTTCGCTTCCCGGAAATTACGAGATCGAGTTCATCTCGCCCAGGATTTCTCATGTTGCCAGAACTGAGGCGGAAATGGCCAAGTCAATGGACGATCTCGGTCCAGTTCCTATTCCGGCAAACGAGCTCACCATCATAATAGGAAGATGATCGGGCACTCGCCCAAGGCGATGGCAGTCATTACAATTAATTTGTAAGATTCAATCGTGACGTGTCAGGCCGCGATGGGCTTGTGTTTGCGGGTTTCTTAGCTTGAAACGAAGGAAGGATACATGAGGCTCTTAATGCTATTCAGCTTGCCATCTTGGCCGGCTCGCTAATCACAGTCCAAAGCGTCTTGAATTCAGCCCTTGGGCAAAAGACAGGATACCTGGGCTCAGTTCTTTTACTGACCTTGGTGAGTTTATCCGCCCCGTTGGTTCCACCGCTGGCACTTCACCCGGTTGTTATCATTTTCAATTGTGATACTTTTCACGAGCACAAACGTAAAGAGAAACGACGAGGTAAAAACTATGACCCAAGGTGAATCGACGACTGTTCCACGCCTATTGAACCGCTTCATGAGCGCCATGCTGCGCTCGCCATTACACCCCGTGGTTAGCCGGTCGATCATGCTGATCACCTTCACCGGCCGTAAAAGCGGCAAGACCTACACCACCCCCATTAGCTACGCCCGTGATGGCGACCAGGTCACAGCCTTCACCGGCGCCCGCTGGTCGAAAAACTTGGAGGGCGGCGCCCCAGTGAAGCTTAGCATCAAGAATAAGGAATATCACGGCCGGGCCGATGTCGTTGCCGATGATAAAGAGGCCGTGGCCGAGGGTTTACGGACCTTCTTGAACAAGGTTCGCTCCGACGCCAGGTTTTACAAGGTCAACTTTGACGATGATGGTCAACCCAACTGGGAAGATGTGCAGCGGGCCGCCCAACGGTGCGTCATGTTGCATGTGCAGCTAGACGGTGCAGACGTTACCCTGCAGCCGGAGAACAGTGCCTATAAAAGCATCACGAATTGAAGGCAATATTTGAAATGAGCTGCGTATTCTTTTGCTTCGTTTTCTCTCGTTCGCTTTTGCAAATCCGTTAATTATTCTTGAGTACCCAGATCATTTCTTCACTGTCATCTTGCAGATCATGGCCTGAAAAATCACCGCACACTGCGTCGATCTCAAAGCCGGCGCGCCGTGCGAGATGCTCCATCTCTTGCCGGAAGAGGCAATGTATCCGTACCGGTTCATTGTCATACCGTTCCACCACTTCATCATCAGCATCCAACACTTCCCACGCGTTCTGGAATATCGCGGTTTGT
>JAHEJP010000047.1 GCA_024638855.1 Chloroflexota bacterium | reverse complement strand
ACACTCACGGATCCTGAAATGGGCACCTGGGTCGAAGGTGTCGACTACACCGATGGCTTGGAGAAGATCGACGATCATACCTTTATTGTCTACTATAACACCGTCTATCCCAACTACTTACTGCAATTTGGCGCCGAGGATTTTGGCGTTTGGCCTGAGCACTATTGTGATGCATCTGTTGGCTTTTCTAATATGGATTGTGTCCGTGATCCATTGAGTAATGGACCCTATCTGCTTGAAGAGTGGGAAACTGGCGATCACCTGACCTTCGTCCGCAATCCCGATTACTACGAAGAAGGTAAACCAGGCATAGACAAGATCTTCGTCCAAATAGTTCCCGAGGTCTCGGTGGCTCAACAATTAATGCTTCAAGGAGATGGCGATTTGCAGATTTGGCCGACTGAGAGCGTTGCCGAGTCTTACAAAGAAGCTGACAATGTGGAGGTCTCCTTCGCTCCTAATGATCGTTGGGTGATGCGATTGATCCCCAACCTGGCTGCCAAAGGGGAGACAGATGCGGAGACCTATCCACATCCAATTCTGTCAGATGCGAATGTCCGACATGCTCTGCGTATGGCCATCGATGTGGACACTATCACAGAGGATATCTTCTTGGGCTACTCCGATCCAACATGGACGGAAATGTTCCGACCTCCTTATGTATGTGACATCCCCAGGCCAGTTTATGATCCCGAAGGTGCAGCAGCACTACTCGAAGAAGCTGGCTGGATTGACGAGGATGGTGACGGTGTCCGGGAGTGTGTTGGTTGTACCACGGGGGCTGAGGAAGGCTACCCTATGTCCATGGAGTTCATTATATATGCCGAATACGGTGAAGAACTCGAGTTGGCTCAGCAGCTTATTGCCGAGATGTGGGCTGATATTGGCATCGAAACGGAACTGTCTATGGTCGAGGGCACCACTTTATGGTCGGGCTATGAGGATGGTGGCATTGAGCAGACAGGCAATTTTGACATCAACATGTGGGACGATGGCTATCCCGGCATAGATCCGACTGACAACCAGTTGTGGTATTTCTATCACTCTGATGCGGCCGAACCTGATTCGGGATGGAATATTGGCCGCTGGACAAACGAGGACTTCGATGCCTGGTTGGATGAAGCTTATGGATTGGATGAAGAGTATCGTCAAGAGGTGTTCTGCGAGATTGCGCAGATTCTGGAAGATGAGCTGCCTGAGATCTTACTCTTCACTGCCTTCGATGCTTCGGGCCATTCAACACGGCTCCAAGGAGTGCAGGCAACGGTCAATGATACCCATACCTGGAATGTAGCTGACTGGACGGTGACAGAATAAGATAAGTAAGCCTAAGTAAAAACTATCGGTTTAGATTATCGGAGATTGGAGAAACCCGTAGCTAGCGTTGTCGGACGATAGATGATTGTACCGGCATGATGGCTTGGGATCTCTAATCTCCATTCACCCTAAGGATGACATGGTCCAATATGTCATAAGGCGACTGCTCCAAATGATACCGATGCTACTGTTGCTTAGCATCTTGCTATTTGGCCTTGTCAATCTAGTGCCTGGTGGTCCCTTGGCTGGGCAGGGTCGATCCCGCCGTATCCGGCCGGCAAAAGCCGAGATCCTTAAACGACAATTTGGACTTGATAGGCCGGTGCCGATTCAGTACGTGATCTGGTTAGCCGGTAATGATTGGATGAAAGTTGACGCCGATGGGGATGGTATCAACGATAGTTATGGCGAACGTCGTGGGATCCTACGGGGAGATTTTGGTTTTTCATACCAGTCCCGCCGGCCGGTAATGGATGAGATCAAGGATCGACTGGCGAATACGATCTACTTGGTAGGAACTACGCTCATTATCGTTTTTCTCATATCGATCCCCATTGGGATCTTATCAGCAATCAAGCAATATTCTATTTTTGACATCAGTGTGACTACGCTATCGTTTATGGGGCAATCCATCCCCGAGTTTTGGTTAGGTTTGCTGTTGATATTGGTGTTCTACGTCTGGCTGGATAATCCTTTTACCGGCGAACCACTATTTCCAGCCGGGGGAATGCAAAGTCTGGACCAAGAGTTTTCAATATGGGACAGGGCCCAACATCTGTTTTTGCCAGTCTTGATGGGAATGGTGGGTTGGGTCGCCTGGTATTCTCGTTTTTTGCGTTCAAGCATGTTGGATGTTATTCACCAGGATTATGTTCGCGCGGCACGGGCCAAAGGCCTGAGAGAGAGGACGGTTAGGTACCACCATGCGTTAAAAAACGCCGCCATCCCACTGATAACGATGTTTGCCCTAGATATCCCGTACATCTTTGCCGGAACTGTCTATGTGGAATTGTTATTCTCGTGGCCCGGAATGGGGCGGCTTTATTATCAAGCGGCAACTGGTCGCGATTATCCCGTTCTAATGGCAGTATTGATCATTGGCGCCGGTCTTGTTTTTGTGTGCAATCTGTTGGCGGATCTGGGTTATGCCTACCTAGATCCCCGGGTCCGTTACGACTAAAAAGTCGGAGAATAGATGGAGATTGAAGGCTCGTCCACTAAGAGTTCAACCCCTACCAGCATAAACACGGCTGAACTTAATGGTGAATCAGGCCAATGGGCGCCCGCTGCCGAAAGTATGACCACCATAATCTGGAAGCGGTTTCGCCGGCACCCGGCAGCTATCGTTAGCACGATTGTTTTATTAACCCTGGTGCTCGGGGTGATCTTGGTTTCTTTTTCGCCGTATGATCCAGAGGCATCCGACATGGCTAACCGGCTACAATCTCCCACCTGGCAGCATCCCATGGGAACTGATCAACTCGGCCGAGATCTACTCACCCGTGTGCTTTACGGTGGACGAATCTCGTTGGCAGTGGCTATGATGGTTGTCGTCATAACGCTCTTGGTGGGCATGCCGATCGGCGCTGTGGCTGGCTATTTTGGTGGATCGATCGACAATCTATTAATGCGCATCACCGATGTAGCCCTGACATTGCCCACACTATTAGTCCTTATCCTTTTAAGCGCCATTATGCGTGAGATCGAGTTGCCACTCTTTGAGAAAAATAGCGTTGTGACCATTGCTCTGGTGATTGGTTTGCTTTCCTGGATGACTGTGTCACGTCTCCTGCGGGCATCTTATTTGTCGATTCGTGAATTGGAGTTTGTCGAGGCTGCCCAGGCGATGGGTGCGTCCAATATTAGGATCATGTCTCGCCACATTTTGCCCAATGCCCTAAGCCCAATTATCGTTCAATCAACCCTGGCATTAGGATATGCCATCATGCTGGAATCAGGCTTGAGTTTTTTAGGTTTTGGTATTCAACCGCCTACGCCAAGTTGGGGCAATCTATTGAGCAACGCCCAACAACACATGACCAGACACCCCTGGTTGGCCATCTTTCCCGGTTTGATGATATTTGTGGCTGTCATCTCAATCAATTACATTGGCGATGCCTTGCGTGACGCCCTTGATCCATACAAGGTGCTCTAGCCAACCGCGGCGAACGGTTTTTATGAACAAAAATTGGTAACCGGACTGGTTACGATTTACCAAACCAAACAAGGAGAAAGAGATGCTGCCTGTCGAACGTCCGCCTATTGAACCTCTCAAACCTGAATTCACCATCCAATCTCTAAGCAACGAGCAACTAGACCAGTTGCAGGAAGCAACGCTCAACATATTGGAAAATGTTGGCGTCCATTTCCCATCGGAGAAAGCATTAACGGTCTTTGCCGATCATGGGGCAGAAGTAGCTTGGGAGTCGCAGATCGTCAAGATGTCGCCAGAGTTGGTCAGGAAAGCGCTGGCGACGGTGCCACGCTATTTTACCTTGGGAGCCCGGGACACTGCTTTCGATCTGGGACTGGAAAAGAATGTTTCATACTTTACCACCGACGGCTGCGGCTATGAGACCGTTGACTTTGTGACTAGAAAGCGGCGTCCTTCAACGAAGGCAGATGTAGCAAGCATGGCGTGTGTGTCTGATTATCTCTCGTCTATTGGCTTTTATTGGACGATGGTGAGCGCCCAAGATTGCGGCCGTATCTCCCCCCTCCATGAATTGGACGCTTCCTGGAATAACACCGTTAAACACGTTCAAAGCGTGACGCTCATCGGGCCTCATCTGGTTCGCTACGGATTGGAAATGGGCGAAGTAATCTCCGGTAGCAAAGAAGAAATGCAACGCCGGCCGCCATTCTCAGTCGTCATCTGCACTATCTCTCCATTGATTCAAGATAAGGGAGGGATTGAAGGAGGGATGATGTTGGCTGAAGCCGGTATCCCAGCCGTCTATCTAGCCATGCCGACATTGGGAACGACGGCACCAGCTACGTTGGCTGGTGCGATAGTTATGGCCGATGCCGAATGCATCAGCGCCATCGTGCTGATGCAATTGGTCGCACCGGGCGCACCCGTTTTTCACTCGATCATGCAGGCTTGGGCTGATCCGCGCACGGCCGCCTACGTAGGCTATCCCTTGAATACCCCTTCCCGCTACGCGCCGGTTGAAATAGCTCACCATTGGGGAATCCCTTCGTTGGCCGGTGCCTTTGGCACAGATGCTAGAGAGCCTGCTTCCTGGCAGTCAGCCGCCGAGATAACCATGGATCCTCTCCTGGTCGGCATGTCCGGAGCCGAAATCGTGACTGGACTCGGATTGAGGGAAACATACACACTGCTATACCCTGAGTCGATTATTCTGGATGACGACATCTATCACCGGGCGCGTTTTGCGCTCATGAATATGGAAATAAGCCCAGAAACATTGGCTCTGGATGTGATCGAAAAGGTTGGACCCAGTGGTCATTTTCTGGCCCAGAAACATACACGCAAACATATGCCTTCCGCCATGAAACGATCCCTGGTGCACCAATTAGATGCGAATAGCGCCTACCGCGATCCAGTTCTGGTAGCGCAAGAGAAAGTAGATTGGATCTTAAATAATCACAAACCAGAAGCATTGGAGCAGGCGAAGCAAGTAGAACTGGCTCGCATTCTAGCTGCGGCAGGGAAAGAATTGGGTCATTAGACCCAGTTCCACTGCCAAAAGCCTGCTTATTGTCAAGTATTGGAGATTTCTATTGGCTGAAGTTTAAAGGCCCGCTTCTCCAGTCCCTGTCTAGTAATCGCCAATAAGGGAAACTATGTCGCCATCGTTGAATAACTTCGTAGCCCCGCAAGACATTGAACGGATTCACGGGCACTCGCTTGACCTTTTAGAGCGCGTAGGGATAAATTACAAGACGCCCAAGGCCCTTCAAGTTCTCGAGAAGATGGGTTGTCCGGTTGATTATGAGCGTAATTGGGCTTCTCTGCCACGTGATGTTGTCGAGTGGGCGCTAGTTCAGGCGCCTCGCGTGGTGCGACTGCAGGCCAGGGACCCAGCCCGAGATGTGGTGCTAAACGGCCGCGCCTCGCACCATACCACAGATAGCCAGGGCACCGAAGCCATAGACCTTGAGAGCGGCGACCGCCACGATAGCAACGCCGAAGATTTGCGGCGTGTTTGTCTTTTTGGCGATGCTCTGGATAGGGTCGATATCGTCAATGTCACCGTTTCTGCCAGCGACGTACCAGCCCACCTGCGTACAATCTTTCACTTCGCCCAGGCGTTCACCCATACCAGCAAACATGTGCGCACCGGTGTCTTGAATGCCGAGCAAGTTCCTTTCATCGTAGAATTGGTGAAGGCAACGACGGGCAGTGTTGAGTTCCGGCCGATTTTCTCTGTGGTGGATTGCACCATTTCTCCCCTGATGCATGACGGTCCCATGACCGAAGCGTGTCTCGAACTGGCCCGGCTAAATGTGCCCATTATGGTATATCCTATGCCTCTGGCAGGGGGCACATCACCGGTGACCCTGGGGGGCACCATTCTGTTGCACAACATCGAGTTTCTTAGTGGCCTTGTTTTATTCCAGGCTGTTAACCCGGGCACACCCATCATTTATGGCTCAGGCGCCTCCCAGTTGGATATGCATACAGGCCGTTACGGCGGAAGCGCTAATGGCGTGGGTACACAGTTGGTCCTATGTGAATTAGCTCGTTTTTATAACTTGCCCATCAACTTATTTGGTCTATCTACTAAATCACATTCGTTGGATGCTCAATATGGTTACGAGGCCATGGCTAACGTCATCATGGCCCGGTTGGCTGGCGCCGACGAGATCTATAGTATGGGCCTTTTGGGCTCATCTCAAGTTTTATCGTTGGAAAAGATGGTCCTGGACAATCATCTGGCCCGTCTGGCCGAGGAGATGTTACAGTCGGTTCAGGTAGATGAAGAACACTTGCAAGCCGAGCTCATCGAGCGTGTAGGCATAGGTGGTTCTTACCTGACGCAGCGGGAAACCCGTGACTTCACCAGACGCGGATATATGCCCATGTGGCCTCCGGCCGGCCAAAATGTGTTAGAAATTGCCAGAGCCGAAGCCCTGGAAATCTTGCACAATCATAGGCCACCACCGCTGCCCGCTGGCGCCTTGGACAAGATAGAAATCATCCTGGCTGAAGCTGATGTTAGCCTGCAAGACTTGTGATATGAAAAATTGCTGGAACCAAAGGATGCAGATCATCCATCCTAAGGCATTCACTCGAAACTTCTGAATTTTGTCCGATAATTTGGAGAAGCGCATGTACTCGGAAACGCCCGATATTCAATTCTTTGATACGAAGCGAAAAGTAGAGGTGCTGACGCCGGACCAAATTAAAACGGTTCAAGAAGGCACTTTGCGATTACTGCAGGAGGTCGGAGTACATTTTCCTTCGCCGCGGGCATTGGAAATTTTTGCTGATCATGGTGCTGATGTGGATACTGCGACAGAAATCGTTCGTTTACCGCCTGACCTGGTGAAAAAGGCTTTGTCCAACGCGCCCCGCTCCTTTGTTCTCGGTGGGCGTGAGGAGCGCTTCGACTTGCTATTAGACGGTAATTCATCCTATTTGTGCACCGATGGCTGTGGCGTACACGTGGTCGATCTGAATACGCGTGAACAACGGTCATCTCGCAAAGCCGATGTAGCCCAGATGGCGCGCGTGAGCGATGCTCTTCCCCTGATCAGTTTCTTCTGGCCCATGGTGAGTGCCCAGGATTACGGCCGTACAGCCCCCCTGCATGAATGTCATGCTGGACTTACCAATACACTCAAACATGTGCGTGGCGGCACCACGACCTACGCTCAGTTGGCCCCGTATATTGTAGAAATGGCCACTGTGGTAGCCGGCCGTGAGGAAGTGAGACGAAGTAGACCGCCGATTTGCGCTAATATCTGTACGATTGCCCCCTTATCCCAAGACCAAGATGGTATTGAGTGCGCCTTGACTTACGCCGAGGCGGGTATCCCCACCAGCTTCATGGCTATGACAACGATGGCCTCGACCGCCCCGGCTACACCGCTAGGTGCATTGGTCACAGGAGATGCAGAAGTCGTCAGCGCCATGGTGTTAATGCAGTTGGCCTATCCTGGTGCGCCTGTCTTCCACTCCGTGTTGGTTTCGCTGATGCATCCTCGTTTTGGCAGTTATATTAGTGACATGTCAGCTCCCATGGGAATCATTTCTACCCAATTAGCCCACGCCTGGAACGTACCCGCCCTGACCGGGGGCAGTGTGAGCAGCGACGCGCCCGACATCGGTTGGCAATCAGGAACGAAGACCGGTTTTGGATCGGCAATGATTCCACTGGCCAGTAGCGAGGTTTGCGGTTACCTGGGCTTGTTGGATGGTTCGATGATTTTGCGGCCGGAACAATTGTTGCTCGATCACGAAGCTTGTCAGCATGCCCTCGATATATTTGGGGAATTTGATTTTGACGAAGCCGACTTGGCTCTAGATGTGATCGAGGCGGTAGGACCACGCAGCCATTTCCTCAAACAGAAACACACCCGTCGCCACATTCGGGATTTTCGGCTTTCTAGCATCACAGGACAAAGAGACGACGCAGGTAACCTCCGAGATCCTAGGGATGTGGCCCGGGATGAATTCAAGCGGCTTGACGAGAGCCATTGTCCCCAGCCACTGTCTAAAGAGGTTTTGGCCGAACTGGATCGGATTCTCGCATCGGCCGAGCGAGAAGCGGAGAAGATCAAATGAGGGAAGTCGGGGCAGATTCTAAATATTTCATGCCGGCCGAATGGGAGCCGCATGAAGGAACATGGCTGCAATGGCCACGCAATAAAGTTGAGCCGGGGTATGAGATGAAGCAAGAACATACCTGGTTGAAGATGGTCGCTGCTCTATACCAGCATGAAAGTGTCTACATCATCACCTGCGATGAGCGGCAGCGGGATCACGTTGGCTACCTTTTGGATTATTTCGGGATCGGTCAGAACGGCATCGATCTGTTTGTTATCCCGGCCGATGATGTTTGGGCAAGGGACAACGGACCTATTTTTGTCGTCAGTGACCGCAACGAACTCTTCATAACCAACTGGGCCTTCAATGGTTGGGGTAACCGATTTGATTATGAGTTGGACAACGAGGTTCCGGGTATCATCGGTGATGAGTTAGATATAAGGGTGCTCGATGCGCCTTTGGTCTTGGAGGGTGGGGCGGTCGAGGTTAACGGTCAAGGCAGTTTCATGGCTACCCGCTCATCAATAATAGATCCCCACCGCAATCCGGGCAAAAGCCAGGCCGATATTGAAGCCATTCTTAGCCAATACCTGGGTGTCAACCATTTCATCTGGCTATCAGGAGCCGGCCGGGGAATGTGTGAGAAGTGGGGCGACACCACTGACTCTCATATTGACATCGTAGCCCGCTTCACTGATGAATCTACGGTGCTATACAACTGGACCGATAACAAATCTGACCCGCGCTACCGCATGTTCGCTAAACATTTAGAGGAATTGAAAAACGCGACGACAGAATCCGGCCGAACTTTGACACTCGTCCCTTTGCCTGTGCCCAAGGACGGCGTTTACCAGGTAACAAGCGACAGTCAGTGGCGGGAATCCCATTACACCGATGCGGCCTATAGCAACTACCTGGTCGCCAACGACGTAGTGCTGGTTCCTGTATTTGGCAATGTTTACGATGCCCGGGCCAAAGCCATCATTGCCGAACAATTCCCCGATCGCGATATCGTCGCTATCGATGCGGTTAGCCTGACGGAAGATGGCGGCGCGATCCATTGTGTCACCCAGCAACAACCGGCCGTTATTGGAACCGACCCGTGCTAAATACCAAGGAAACGAGGCATGATCAGGGAAAAAGTTGTGCATCATCGTATGCCGCTTGAATTTGGCTATTGCCAGGCCGGGGAATGGGATACGCATGAAGGCAGCTGGTTCTAATGGCCTCATGACCGTGTCTTCGCCGGCATTTTATAGGAGGGCGCGTTATGAGCAGGATCGTCAACCTGGGATTAGTTCAAATGTCGTGCAGCGAGGATGTTGAATCAAATTTTGATAAAGCTGTGGGATACATCCGCGAAGCATCCGAAAAGGGGGCACAAATCGTCTGTTTACAGGAGTTGTTTAAATCCCGCTATTTTTGCCAGGTGGTGGATAAACGACTGCTGGTTCTGAGTGAACCGGTGAATGAAGATAGCCCAACGGTGCAGCTTCTAGCCGAACTGGCAGCCGAGTTGGAGATCGTGATCGTCGCTTCCTTATTCGAAAAACGAGCCAAGAGCTTATTCCACAACACGGCGGTCGTCATTGATGCAGATGGCTACTACCTAGGCAAGTACCGAAAAATGCATATTCCCGATGATCCGCTCTACTATGAAAAATTCTATTTCGCTCCCGGTGACCTGGGCTATAAAACCTTCCATACTCGCTATGCTGACATTGGCGTTTTGATTTGTTGGGACCAGTGGTTTCCTGAAGCGACCCGGCTGACGGCGATGCTTGGAGCTGAAATCATCCTTATACCCACCGCCATCGGCTTTACTCCGGAGGATATATCTACCGGCGGGACTGAATACCAACACGCCTGGCAAACTGTTCAGCAGGGCCACGCCGTCGCCAATGCTTGTTACCTTGCGGCCGTCAACCGGGTTGGTTTTGAAGAAAACGCGGAAGGTAAGGATGGGATTAATTTTTGGGGTCACAGCTTCGTCTCCGATCCTTACGGTTCGGTGCTGGCACAGGCAGCTGACGACCGGGAAGAGGTGCTGCTCTGTCCCATTGATCTGGCCTTCATTGATCAAGTTCGCGACGGTTACTGCTTCCCCTTCCGCGATCGCCGAACAGATAGCTATGGCGATCTAACCGAGCTTTACAGCGGTGATTGATCCAGAAGTCTTAGTTAGAACACCATGCGGTACTGGGCTACGATACAAACCATGTCGAATCAACTAGCAGATTCACTTATTTAGAGGAGAAACTAAATGTCAACACCGATCCTACAGCCCATCACGCCCAGCTACCAATTGAGAATCTTGAACGATGAACAGTTGGATCAGTTCAAAACGGCGACACTGGAGATTCTGGAAGATATCGGTTTTCATTGCCCCTCAGAAAAGGCCTTGGCGATTTATGCCGAACATGGGGCCATGGTTGACTTTGAGGACCAGTTGGTTAAGTTGCCGATCGATCTGGTAATAGAAGCTATGTCCCATGCGCCGCGCTATTACACCCTGGGTGCTCGGAAGGCAGAATTCGATCTAAATCTAGATGGGAAATCGATGTACTGCGCTACCGATGGTTGTGGGACCGAGGCAATTGATTTTGCCACCGGCCGGCGGCGCGCCTCAACCAAGCAAGATGTGGCCGATACGGCTCGAATTGCGGACTATTTATCATCAATAGGTTTTTACTGGCCGATGGTCAGCGCCCAGGACTTTTCTTTGACAGCCTCCTTGCATGAATTGGATGCCTCCTTCAATAACACCGTGAAACACGTGCAGACCCCAACAGTGGTGACCGAGGAAGAGGCGCGATACGCTGTGGATATAGCCCGGATTGTGGCCGGGGATGAAGCGACGATGCGCGCCCGTCCACCGCTATCATCCCTCATTTGCACTATCGCCCCGCTGGCGCATGATCGCGAAAGTATGGAATCGGCGCTGGTATTTGCCGAAGCCGGATTGCCGGTAGGTTTCATGTCCATGGCGACTGGTGGTTCGACCGCTCCAGCAACTATCGCCGGGACAATAGCCTTAGGTGATGCCGAAATCGTGTCGGCGATGGTCCTGATCCAATTGGCCTATCCTGGTGCGCCTGTCTATCACTCGCTCATGCCTGGCCTCATGCATCCTCGAACGGGAGCATTCTTGGGCGCCTCCTGGGAAGCGGATATGTTTTACCCCGCGGGTGTGGAACTAGCCCACATGTGGGGAGTGCCGACTTTGGCCGGTATCGGTACGGGAGCCGATACTTCAAGCTGGGAGTCGGCCACCGGGATTGCCTCTAATTTGTTACTTTGCGCACTCTGTGGTGCGGAGACGGGCAGTGGTTTCGGTTTACGCGAGACATGCACGCTATTGACGCCGGAAGCGTTGGTCCTTGACACGGAGTTTTACCATCAGGTGCGCCTAGATGTCGAAGGTCTAGATACGAGCCGTGAGGCAATGGCAATAGATATCCTAAAGAAAGTAGGTCCGCGGGGACATTTCCTAACGCAACAACACACCCGAAAGCAGATGCGCATGCTTGAGTTTTCGGATCTAGTTGCTCAGCCAGATAAAGCGGGTAGGGGTTATCGGGATCCAATCGAAGTGGCCGTAGAAAAAGCGGAATGGATCTTAGAAAATCATGCCCCGGAACCATTGACAGAAATTCAACAGCGGGAATTGAATCGAATATTGCTAGCGGCCGAGCGCGAAATTACCTAGAAAGAGATAATTTTGATCGTTGGATAGCGAAAGGATGTGAGCTATGAGAACGCTGCTGCGAGTACTTTCGGAAGATGAGCGAGTTCAGGTACACGAACGCACGCTGCGGATTTTGTCCCAAACCGGGGTACGAATCGATACCGCTCAAGGACGCCGATTTCTCAGAGAGGCTGGCGCTGATGTAAACGAGGACTTGCATATCGTCCGCTTCCCGAGAGAATTGGTTGAGTCCTCTTTAGAACTGGCGCCCAAGGATTTTATGTTGGGAGCCCGCCGACCGGGTTGGGATCTACAAATGAATAACGGCAATTGCACCATGCTCATCGACGGTGAAGCTATGTTTATCCTGGATCGGCATTCGGGGGAACGCCGTCCGGCTACCTTTGCCGACTGGCTGGAGACGACCCGGCTAATTGATGCCCTTGATGAAATTGGCCTTTACTGGCGCATGGTTGAACTTCCCGAAAGTGGTGAGGGCAGCTCGATACCTGATTTGATTAAGTATTGGCGACATCTATTTCGTAACTTCTCTAAACATGTTCAGGATGGGCTTTCAACGCCGGATCAAGCGCCCTGGCTGTTGGAAGTTTTGCAGGTGATTTTTGGGGACAAGGAAACGATCCGCCGCCGACACCCTTTGTCATTCTTACTTTGCCCACAGTCGCCGCTAATCATTGATGGACCGTATACCGATGCTTACCTAGCTTTACTAGGCTGGGATGTCCCGGTGAGCATCATGCCCATGCCACTGATGGGTGCTACGGCTCCTGCTAGCTTGATATCGCTGACAATATTGGGCAATTGCGAGGTGTTGGCGATGCTGTGCCTGCTGCAAGCGGCAGCAGCGGGCACGCCTGTTATTTACGCCCCAGCTCTGGCGATCATCGATCCACGCTCGGGACGATATAGCAGCGGTGCGATTGAGTCGGCTCTTACCGGCGCGGCCGCTACGGAGATGGCTCGTTTTTATGGATTGCCCGTGGAAGCTTCGGGACTGGGCACAAATCACCATGTCCCTAGCATTCAAGCGGGTTATGAGCGGGGGTTGGGCGGTTTTTTACCGGCGCTTGCCTGGCCAGATATTCTGGTCGGACCAGGTTTGTTGGGCGGCTCGATGATCCTCAGCCAGGAACAATTGCTAATCGATGTTGAGATGTTCCGAATGTATAAGCGAGCCCGAAGGGGCATCGTCACTGATGAAGAGAAATGGTTAGATGATTTAATTGAACAGGTGGGACCAGGTGGTAATTTCTTAGGCCAACGTTCTACAAGAACGGCCATCCGAGACGGTGAATGGTACGTCGGCAAGCTAGGGGTACATGAGCCCTTTGAGACCTGGGAAGCGGCCGGTAGACCGTCGCTCCGGGGGCAGATAAACGAAAAACTGGACCATATCCTGGCGACCCACCAGCCGCTGCCCCTGGATGAGGACGTGGAGCAGGAACTAGCTCGTATCCTGGAAAAGGCCCACGAATTGTAGAGATTGGATTCGAAAGTGATTATTTAACAAACGAAAAAAAAGGAGAACATTATGAAGATCTTGGCTTTAGGTGGTGCAGGCGCCGTATGCCAACACTCGACCCGTGACCTGGTAGAATTTTCCGATTTCAGCGAGATCGTCATCGGTGAAAACAATGTGGCGGCGGCCGAAAAATTAGCTGCTGAAATTGGCGATCCGCGCCTAAAAGTTATGGAAATAAATGCAGAAAATTTCGATGAAATGGTTAACGCTTTCAAGGGTTTTGATGTTATTCTCAATGGTCTGCCCTGGAAATATGATTTGGCTGTTACCAAAGCCTGTGTTGAGGTTGGGGTCAGTGGTCTGGATGTTTCTACGGTCGACGACCAATGGAGTTATGACGCCATCGCCAAGGAGAAAGGGATTGTCTTCATACCTGGTGTTGGTGCAACGCCTGGAATTACAAATGCCATGGCCCGGAAGGCGGCCGATCAACTCGATGAGGTCGACGACATTCAGATCAACTTCGCCGCATTCCGTTGCCCGGCTCCAGCTCCTGGCTTGCTAATCACTTTCCTGTGGGAATTCCATCCTAAAACTGAGTCCCGGGTCTATTATGAGGATGGCGAATTCCACTGGGTAGGTCCGTTTGCCGGGCTCAAAACGATAAACTTCCCTGGTCAAATTGGCGAGCAAGAAATATGTTACATCCCTCATCCGGAGACGCGCACCATGCCAAAAAGCCTTGGGGCCAAAGCGGTCTCCGTACGAGGCTGTTTTCCGCCCCATGCCATGAGGTTGGCAAAGGCGATGCTTGAATCAGGCCTGTATAGCGAGGAAAAGATCACCGTCAAGGGCATCGAGACCACGGCTTTTGAAATGATGCATGAGATCTTACTGGAACTACCGGAGAGCAAAGAAACGCCCTTGTGGGCTTATGGTCTGGTGGTGGTAGTGTATGGCAAGAAAGACGGCCGCGATCTCAAGTTCACCTAT
This sequence comes from Chloroflexota bacterium, assembly GCA_024638855.1. Classification (GTDB taxonomy): domain Bacteria; phylum Chloroflexota; class Anaerolineae; order Promineifilales; family Promineifilaceae; genus UBA11865. Next base: position 5,165 of record JAHEJP010000047.1, on the reverse strand, counting down.
TGGAATCGTCATCCTGGACAAGAAGAGTGGGGCGGAAAGGCAGCCTACTATAAAAATATCGCCATCCCATTGAGCATTGGCGCCCAGATGATTGCCAAAGGTGATGTCAATAAAACAGGTATCGTTCCTCCCGAAACGGCGATTCCACCTGACCTATTTTTCAGTGAACTGCGCAAGCGAGGTATTGAGGTACACGAACGAGTGGAGGGCTAACGCTAGGCGACCAACAACACGGGAGATTAGATTGCAGCAAACAAAACAGAATCTGATATTAAAAAACGGTTCGGTTTATACGGTTGATCGGGATCGACATTGGGCTCAGGCGATCGCCATTTCTGGTGGTAAAATCGTCTTTGTCGGTTCCAATGAAGGCGTTGAATCATTTATCGAATCTGACTCGACTGTATCAGATTTGGGTGGCAAGTTGGTCCTGCCCGGATTTGTCGATGCCCATGCCCACCCATCTGACTCGATGGACCTGGTGGCGAATATTAGCCTTCACTTGTTAGATTCTCTGAAAAAATATCAACAAGTGATAGCAGAATATGTCGAGCGCCATCGCGAATCAGATTTTATTCGAGGAAGTGGTTGGGATAACCGGCTCTTCCCAGGACTCGGCCCCAATAAAGAGATCCTAGATGCGCTTGTTCCTGACCGGCCAATCTCCCTCGTATCCTATGATGGCCATTCTACATGGGTGAATTCAATAACCCTAGAGAGGGCGCAAATAAACAAAGATACGCCTGATCCAGATGGTGGTCTCATCGAACGAGATCCGGAAACCGGTGAGCCGAACGGCACTCTCAGAGAGACGGCCATGCAGTTAGTGGAAAATGTAATTCCAGATTACACTATATCTGAGCGTAAAAATGCTTTATTGGCCTACATGGACATGGCAGCTCGCGCCGGTATCACCTTGTCCCACGATGCCATGTTGGATGCTCAATCCATTGCTGCTTTCAAGGAGCTTGAGGCTGAAGGGCTACTCAAGATGCGCTTTCGTGGCGCCATTCTGATGGAACCTGACCACGAGATTGAAAATCAGATAACGGCATTGCTCGAGAAACGTTCTCGGAATAGGCATCCATATTTTAAAACGAATGCGGCAAAAATATTCGTCGATGGCGTCGTCGAGGGTGGAACAGCCTATCTACTGGAGCCCTATGAGCACAAGCCTGCTTTCAGTGGAGAACCGATCTGGGGACCTGATTTACTGAAGGAGATGGCGGCCGGTCTTGATGAAACGAACATCCAGTTACATTTTCATGTCATTGGCGATGCAGCGACAAGAATCACCCTTGATGCGCTTGAATATGCTCGACAGAAAAATGGGAAGCGTGATTCGCGTCACTTGATCACCCATCTGCACCTCGTTGCTCCAGAAGATATTCCCCGCTTTAAACAACTGGAAATCATCGGCGTTCCTCAGCCTTTCTGGTTTTCGGTTGGGGATTATTACCGGGAACTTGCCCTACCTTATCTTGGAAAAGAAAGAGCCGATTCTCAATATCCAATGCGCAGTTTTATTGATGCTGGGGTCATCATGGCCTCTTCTAGCGATTTTCCCGTAACCATCCCTTTTGATCCAGTAATCGCCATTCAACTGGGGATGACTCGTTCACAGCTTGGCTTGGTTCCAGAGGATATCTTGTGGCCGGAAGAAAGGGCGACTCTTGAAGATATGATCGCTTCCTTCACTTTCAATGGCGCATACGCCAATTTCCTAGAAGAGGAAACCGGGTCACTGGAAGTTGGCAAACGAGCTGATATTGTCGTTCTGGATCGGAATCTGTTTGATATCCCAACTACTGAAATCGCCAATACGAAAGTGCTGCTAACCTTAGTGGATGGCGAGATAGTTTTTAGAGATTCAGAATTCGCACTATATGGAGATTGATATGACTATAAGCCAGAATACAGCAGACGCTATCAACTCATTGCCGACAAGAGCCCAGGTTGTGATCGTCGGAGGAGGCGTGATCGGCTGTAGTGTTGCTTATCACCTAACTAAGCTCGGTTGGCGAGACGTCGTGCTGCTGGAACGCACGCAATTGACCGCCGGAACCACCTGGCACGCAGCCGGTATAGTTGTCAGTGGTTTTTCGACAGAGACCAACATCAATATGGCCAAATACACGCGTGATCTCTACGAAAGGCTGGGGAAGGAAACCGGGCAGGATACGGGTTTCAAAGCTATTGGCTATTTGCAAATTGCCAGCAATCCGGAGCGCCAGCATGGCCTGCGGCGTAGGGTTGATTTCTCGCGCGCCTATGGCGTCTTAACGGAAGAAATATCGCCTGCGGAAGTTAGTAAAATGTGGCCTCTGTTTGATACTAGCGACATTCTCACCGGTTTTTACACGGCCGATGACGGACGCACCAATCCTGTCGACACAACCATGTCGCTGGCGATTGGCGCCAGGATGGGCGGAGCGCACATTCTGGAAGAGACCAAGGTAACCGGAATCAGCCAAAAGAATGGGCGAGTGACAGGTGTGGTCACCGATAAGGGGGCAATTGAAGCTGAATATGTGGTCAACTGCGCCGGTATGTGGGGGCGAGAACTGGGCCAGATGGCCAATGTCAAAGTGCCGCTCCATGCGGCCGAGCACTACTACCTGATCACTGAGACGATAGAAGGAATGGGCCGAGATCTTCCTGTTGTCGAGGATCCCGATATTTTTGGCTACTATCTCGACGAGATGGGTGGCCTGTTGCTGGGTCTTTTTGAACCGGTGGCCGCTCCCTGGGGAATGGCTAAGTCGGGAGGTATTCCGGAAGGTTTCAGCTTCGGCGAGATTTCACCTGATTGGGACCGCATGATGCCTCACCTCGAAAAGGCGATGAAACGCATTCCAGTAGCTCGAGAGACGGGAGTTCATAAATTTTTCTGCGGTCCGGAAAGTTTCACGCCTGATATGGGACCACTGATGGGGGAAGCGCCAGAGCTGGAAAACTTCTATGTGGCGGCCGGTTTTAACTCCTTAGGCATTTTGTTAGGAGGTGGCGCCGGTCAAATTATGGCCCAGTGGATTGTGGATGGTTATCCGCCGGTAGACGTTAGCGGGATCAATATCAACCGTATGATGCCCTTTCAGAATAATCCGGCCTATTTATACGATCGGACGGTGGAATTATTGGGCTGGCAGTATATAAGCTGGCCTAATCTCCAGCCGGAAACCGCCCGAAATGCGCGAAAATCTGCCATGTATGATCGTCTGGCCGAAGCCGGGGCCTACTACGGTGTGTCCGCAGGTTGGGAGTATCCCGATTGGTTTGCGCCGGCAGGCGTTGAACCCAAAGTTGAATATTCGTGGGGTCGGCAGAATTGGTTTGAGTATGTGGCGGCCGAGCATCGGTCGGCGCGCGAGGACGTCATTTTGATGGACTTGACTCACATGTCAAAATTGCTCGTCCAGGGTCGCGATGCTGAGAAGGTGCTTAACCGGATATGTGCTAATAACGTGGCTGTGCCGGTTGGCTGCATCGTCTACACCCAGTGGCTGAATGAACGGGGTACGATTGAAGCTGACCTAACGGTGACCCGCCTCGCGGATGATGTCTATCTTCTGGTCTTGGTGGATGCGATACAAAATCACGTGGCATCATGGCTAAAAGAAAACATCCCATCAGCGGCTTATGTCTTCGTTACCGATGTGACCTCCGCCTATAACATTATTAATGTCCAAGGGCCGAAATCTCGTCAGCTCATCAGCGGCCTGACAACTGCGGATATGTCCAATGGTGCCTTTCCCTACCTCACAATGCAAGAGATCGACATGGGTTATACGTTGGTGAAGGCATTGCGCGTTACCTATGTAGGCGAATTAGGCTGGGAACTTTACGTACCAACGGAGTTTACTCTACATGTCTTTGATATGCTGGTGGAGGCGGGTGAAGACGTGAATTTAAAACATGCAGGTCTTAAAGTTCTGAACACCCTTCGTATCGAGAAAGCATATCGCGACTATGGCCATGACATCGACAATACGGATACCCCGTTGGAAGCAGGTCTGAGCTTTGCGGTTGATTTTGACAAACCAGGGGGTTTCATCGGCAAAGAGGCACTCCTAATGCAAAAGGAAAATGGATTACTCAAACATCGTTTCGTACAGTTATTGCTCGGAGATCCCGAGCCGTTATTGTATGGCAGCGAACCTATCTACAGGGATGGCACAAGAGTCGGTCATATTGGGGGAGGTGCATATGGCCATACGCTTGGGGGTGCAGTGGGTTTGGGCTTCGTCAACAACGAAGCAGGGGTTACGGCCGATTTCATCAAGAATGGCCGCTACGAAATCGAGGTAATTGGCCGTCGTTATCCGGCAACGGCTTCACTACGCCCGCTGTATGATCCAAAAGGATTAAGGGTTCGTTCTTGACAGGTGACCCAGGCTGCTCAGAAGCGAACTAGATTTCTGAACGAGCGAAATCGAAAGAATTATTAGGAACGAACTAGGGCAGGATGCGCCATGATATTTCTTAGCAGTCTTTCGGTGCCGGTGACCTAGCTTAGTCGCGTGGCTGCTCTGCCTTCTGTGATAGGCATTGATCTATTCACGTGCCGATTCCGATATTCGGGCCTGTGCAAGCCCTTGCCGGCGTTGGTGCAGCCACGACTTCGAACCCCAATATTCCTGGTGAGACATTGTCATTATCGACCAGTAGTAAGGCTCGCATATTAGATCCGGTAGACTATGACTGCTCGATCTTGGGAACGTCATCTACTAATTCCTCGGCGTACGCCCAAATTCCCGGCGCGCCCCCTGTATGGAGGAAAATAACGACATCATCTCGGCCGAATTGTCTTTTGCTTATCAAATCCAGTAATCCGGCAAAGGCTTTACCCGTGTACACTGGATCCAATAGTAAGCCCTCACTTTGGGCCAATAAACGAATCGCTTGGCCTGTTGCCTGGTCATATCGGGCGTACCCATCCCTAGCATAGGTTCCTTCCTTCAAGGGTACCTGGTCCGGCCTAAACTGAATCTGGCCCTCCAAAACTTGACATAATTTAGTAGCCAACCTGGCGATACTAGTTGGAAATCCCTTCCATAATTTACCGATGTCGATTCCCAAGACCTTTACCGATGAACCAAGAAGAGCGAATCCGGCCATCAACCCGGCCAAAGTGCCCCCTGTACCACAAGCCGTGACAATCGTTA
>JAHEJP010000361.1 GCA_024638855.1 Chloroflexota bacterium | reverse complement strand
TTAAGGGAATCGCCAAAAAATGATTCTGTGTTAGGCTGTGAAGATAGTGTTGTTGATTTTAATCCAACGGTGTTACTAAGAAATTATCAAAGGCAACCCGAAGTCCACCCGGCGTAAATGTCTCAGCCACTAAGCCAATATCACCTTTGCGAAGTTCGTCATTTGATGCCCGGCCAACCTCTTGATCGTTGATATAGAATATCATATCTTGCCCACTGGCAACGGCACGTAGTGTATTGGTAACGTTAAATCCTTGCCGAACTGCTGCTGAACTAAACCAATCCTGGTCGACAATCACTCGTTGATCGCGGCAGCTATCTAAGCAGCGGCCGATGAACACAAATCCGTCACTGCTGACTTTGAAGATATAAAAACTATTGTCTTCGTTGTCTGCCCGGAATAACATGCCATAACCATTATCCACAGCGCCCTCCAATGGTGTGGCTTCCACTGTGTACTGGCCATCATCAAAAGAGCGCCCAGCAGTGACCCAAAATATACTGCCACTCTCTTCCACCGACAATTCGTAGGCACTGTCAACGACTTTACCGACCGCACCTACATCTTCACCACTAGTCCAAGTGCCGATTGAATCGAACATTTCATGATAAGGTTCGGCAGAAGCCGCTGATGAATCTTGAAAAATCAACCACAAGGCCACAATTCCGGCGACGACTAATAGCAAAACCACAGCAATTAGCACGATGCCCATATTGTTTTGCCTCGATCGATTTTTTGCTTCAAGATCTGACATTATGAAATATATCTATTTTTTTCAGACGAATTATTGAGATGGCTAGGGAGGATTGACGCTGAAATTATCAAAAAGTACATGAACACCCGGTTCACCCAGGGCTTCGACCATAACGGCAATGTCCCCTTCTGATAAACGGCTATCGGCCGTCCGGCCGATAGCTGTTCCGTTAACGAAAAAGGACATTTGTGGGCCGTTAGCAACCACGCGTAGTTGGTTGGTAGCCATCAAGCCGGTTTTAACGGCAGGAGAACGAAACCAATCCCCGCCAACAAGAGCTACAGCCTCTGTCTCGCACAACTCCTGACAGTAGCCAATCCAAACGTATCCGTCACCGCTAACTTCAAAAACATAAAAGGAATCAGTGGCTTCATCAACTCTGAACAACATGCCATAACCATTATTCAAAGGTCCATCGATTTGTGTAGCTTCCAATTCATAAACCCCATCAGCGAAATTTTCACCGGCGGAGGCAAGATATAGTCCGTGGTTGTTCTTGACGAACATGTCGTACGATCCGTTTAGGACCTGGCCTTGGACGTCGGCCGAGCTGCCGCTACCCCAGTTGCCTGGCGAATCGAAGCTTTCGTCATAAGGTCCGGAATTCAGGCTGCTGCAAGCCATAATGGATAAGGCAAGGGCAAATAATACAAAGGCTATACGGCCGAATCCGGCAAATGTATGTTTCTTGATCATGTTGCTATCCAAACCGGACAATGCCTAGTTCATCGCCTCGGCCACGATTTGGGCTACGTCCTTCACTTCCATCTTATGGCCAGTTTCCGTGTTAGCGTCAACCATCATAATGGCACAGAAAGGGCAGCCTGTAGCTAGCGTAGAAGCGCCCGTTGACATCGCTTCCGAAAAGCGGTTGACACTCACCGCCTGGCTTCCATGCTCCTCCTCTTTCCACATCTGGGCGCCACCGGCCCCACAGCAAAATGAGTCGCTCCGATTGCGATCCATCTCCAACAAGATCAGGCCCGCCTTCGCCAGTGTGTCCCGTGGCGCATCATAAACCTCATTGTACCGGCCTAAATAGCAGGGATCATGGAAGGTTGCCTTCGTTAGCAGGCCCTTATCTTGAAGAGTAAGTCTGCCTTGACCTATCAAGTTTGCAATGAATTGCGTATGGTGCATAACCTGGTAGTTACCACCTAAAGCGGGATACTCCTTGCCGAGGGTATTGAAGCAGTGAGGGCAAGTGGCGACAATAGTCTTATCTTGAGCGTCGATGCGGTTCAACGTTTCGATATTCATGAGTGCCATTTCATAGAATAGATATTCATTTCCTGCCCGTCGAGCGCTATCACCTGTACAACTTTCATTATTGCCCAAGACCGCGTAATTTACGCCCGCACCGTCCAACACAGTAGCCATTGCTCGGGCGATTTTTTGAGCATTGGGATCATATGCTCCTGCGCATCCAACCCAAAACAGTACATCGAATTCAGGATTTTCTTCGATTGTAGGCACATCAAAATCAAGCTCATGAGCCCAGTTCATTCGATCTTCAGTCATGCCCCAAGGATTTGCCATTCTTTCCATGCCGGTAAAGGCTGCCCTCAGTTCGTGGGGAAAAGTGCTTTCCATGAGGACCTGGTTCTGCCGCATGTTAACAATGTCGAACATAGGCTCGTTACCAACTGGACAGACCTCGATACAGGCGCCGCATGTTGTACAAGCCCAGACCGCGCTTTCGCTGGTCGCGTAATCTAACAGTATATCCTCATCATCGCCTCCTTTGGATAAAGAGGCCATGTTTTCGCGCAAATAATAGCGTTTGTTGATTTCAATGGTTGCCGGAGAGAGCTCCTTACCGGTCGCATAGGCAGGGCAGGCTTCCTGGCAGCGGTTACACATAATGCAGGCATAAGCATCCAAGATCTGGGTTTGGGTAAGATCGGTCAGGTGTGCAGCGCCAAATTGTTCGATGGATTCATCTTCAAAGTTGAGTGGATCCACCGCGCCCAGTGATTTGCGTTTCGGCCGGCTGGCAATATTCAGAGGTCCCATAAATAGATGGGCATGTTTGGTATACGGGAAGTAGGGGAGGAAGAGTAATATCATGCCTAGGCCCAACCAAAAACATAGGTGCCAACCGACCGTTGCAATGTCGATTGACAACCCGGCCCAAAGAATGGCTAACAGGCCGGCAAAGGGTTGCCAGGGATCACCACCTTCCAAGGCAACCAGGAAGCTTTGGCCAAGAAAGCGGAAACCTAGATGCAGCAGTATGAACATGGCGACGATTAGCGAATCTCTGGGAATGCCTTTAATAGCTTTTGGATAGAGCATGACATTGTCACGCGCCTTTAAGGCAGGATCTTTCGCTATGAAGCGACGCAAAATGAAATAGACGACGCCTATCAAAGCGGCAACCGTGAATAAATCGGCCGCTAGGCGATACAGGTCTCCAAGGGTGCTGTTGCCTAAGAACCGAAAGTCGACAATATAAGCTTCTAGAACATCGATCAGGTTCACCAACCCGTAAAAAACGAATCCCCAGGCGACACCATAATGAAACAGCGATGTAAGGCGTCTGCGACGGATGATGCCACCCTGATTTAGAAGAGAAACCAGAAAATCGCCAATGAATTTGCCGATATTCTCAATTTTAATTTTCTCCTGACCGCGGAAAATGGATTTCGCCATGTAACCAAAGGTCACATAAGCTGCTCCTAGGGAGACGAGGGCAAGTAAAGCAAAGAGGATTTTTTCGATGGTTGTGAGCATGGTCTCTTCGTTCCTGATAGTGCGACTAAATAAAGCAACGAAAAGTAACGCCCGAATGATTTGGTGGTTACGAGGCAAAGTTTATCATAGAAAAACAGGCGGACAAAGCTAACATCTTTCACTTGTGTATAATTGTGCCCTATGTCACGAAAGGTTCTACCCTTGTTGGGACTGGTATTGTTGGTCATCGCTTTTTGGCCAAATACAATCTCCCTGTATGAATTGACCGGTGAGGAGGAGCTGCCAGGGCAGTTGCGCGGCGCCATCCAATGGATGTACAGCAGCATAAGGCCTCAGCCTGACCAAGCCCCAAACGTGGAGATAATTCCGGTATCCCAATCTCCATTCGGAATGAATACCTTTTTGCAGCAAGAAGTTTTGCCAGAAGTGCGCGAGGAAAGCTTCAGTCAGCTGAGCGATGCCGGCATCAAGTACATTCGGCAACAGTTTCCCTGGGAAGATATCGAGATTCATGGCAAAGATGATTTCATCGACCGGAGAAATGAGCCGGATGGCGTGGATGCCTGGGCTAAATACGATCATATCGTCGATTTATCCAATCAATACGACATCGAGATTATCGCCCGCTTGGATAATCCGCCAGCCTGGACACGGGTAATGACGGATACTATCGGAACACATGCCCCACCTGATGAATTTCGCGATTATGGCGATTATGTGGCGGCAGTCGTCGGCCGTTATCGCGGACAGATCGACTATTTTCAATTGTGGAATGAACCCAATATTTACCCTGAGTGGGGGGAACAAGATGTCGATGCCCAAGCCTATACGGAGTTGTTGTGCACCGGTTACCGGCGGGCTAAAGAAATGAATCCCGAGGTTATTATCTTGGCCGGAGCGCTGTCACCGACGGTTGCTCTTAATGGCCGGGACATGAATGACATCATCTTCCTTCAACAAATGTACAATTATGGAGCGGGGGATTGTTTTGATATCCTGTCTGCGCAGGGCTATGGTTTGTGGTCTGGACCAACTGATCACCGGCTCAGACCAACCGTCATCAATTATCCGCATGTGCTATTGTTAAGGGATGCGATGGTTGCGTATGGCGATGCCAGCAAGCCGATTTGGATCAGCGAAGCAGGGTGGAACACGGTGCCAGAAGCGATGGACGAACCATTCGGGCGTGTGAACGATGAACAACAAGCTCGATACGCGGTTGAAGCCTACCAACGAGCGTTAGAAGAATGGCCATGGGCTGATGTTGTCAATTATTGGTTCTTTAAGAGACCTTCTGATCTAGAAAAGGATCAGCCCATGTACTATTTCCGATTGCTGGAACCTGACTTCACACCCACACTGGCTTGGCATTCCTTAGCGGAGTATGCCTCAAGCCCTGAAGCAAGTGCCGTGGAACCAGAGCCAAGCGTCTATTACTCCTGGCAACGGATCAGGCCAGTGTTGGCCTTGGCAGGCGTAGCGTTCCTCTTTTTCTGGTTAATCGGTTACCTTGCCCCAAAACCGTAAGCCAATGGCAATGAACCGGCGGCATGTCCTTGTTATTCTCGTTAGCATCCTATGGCTGTCAGCATTTCTTCGATTCTACCGGCTGGATAACCAATCTTTTTGGAACGATGAGGGCAATAGCGCGCGACTGAGTCAAAGATCGATAGGACTAATCATTGAAGGGACGGCCAGTGATATCCACCCGCCGCTCTACTATCTCTTTTTACATGGCTGGCGAGAGTTCGTTGGCGATTCAGAATTTGCACTGCGCTCCTTGTCAGCATTCTTGGGAGTGGGGGTAGTTTCCTTAACGTTCGCCCTGGGCCGCCAATTGTTGGG
>JAHEJP010000360.1 GCA_024638855.1 Chloroflexota bacterium | reverse complement strand
CGCGCTGGCGTCCCACCAGGCGAACGTGACGGTGACCTGGTTGACGCCTATCACCGTCTGTTGCAAAATCCTGATCCTGCCGTACACATGAAGGCAGCCAAGGATTGGTGTGACTGGGAAGTTTCTCTCTTGTCAGTCGATCCAGATGCCAAAACGGACCCACGACGATCACTGCCTGCCTTCCAACTCGCATTTGCGCGTATCGTGACCCATTATTTTCGCCACAATGCCTGGCTTGAAGATGGTATCTTGCTGCGAGAAGCGGATTCGTTAACCGGTATCCCCGGCGTTTTGGTCCAAGGCCGGCTTGACCTGGGCGCTCCGCTCGTAACCGCCTGGGAACTGGCAAAAGCTTGGCCAGATAGCGATCTTGTGATCGTGAATAACGCCGGCCATGCCACCACTGAACCCGGTATTGGCGAAGCTTTGATTGTGGCCACCGATACTTTTGCTCGCGTTTGATAGTCACCGGCCGAGCATAAAATTGCTCCATTATCGCCGGCACAAATGTACAAATTGGGTTTATAGGAAAGGGTGTTGAATGTCCGAGAAAAATGTCATCGATCGCACCACCATCCCCTTGACAGTCACGTCGTTGAGCGAACAACTGCGGGCCTGTGGCCTGGTGGAAGGTCAGTCCGTGTTGGTGCACATGGCTATGAGCAAACTTGGCTGGATTATTGGCGGAGCCGAGGCGGTGATCTTGGCTCTGCTGGCGGTCGTTGGCGATACCGGCACGATCATGATGGTGACCAATAGCAGCAATAACACTGACCCAGACGAATGGCAGCACCCGCCGGTTCCGGAAGAGTGGTGGCAGACGATCCGGGACCACACCCCAGCCTATAACCCTTTAACCACCCCAACACGCGGATTAGGCGTCGTGCCTGAGCTGTTCCGCACTTGGCCAGGAGTCCTTCGCAGCGCACACCCGGCCTTCTCACTGGCGGCCTTGGGACCGCAGGCCGAATATCTGGTGGCCGGCCACGCCCTCAGCGAGGATACTGGAGACCGTTCGCCAGTGGGCAAGCTCTACGAACTCGACGGGCATGTGCTACTGCTAGGCGTCGATCATTGGAATAACACATCGTTACACTTGGCCGAGTTTCGCGCCAATTATCCCGGCAAACGAAATCTCCGCACCGGCAGCGCTATGCTGGTCAACGGCCGGCGCCAGTGGGTCGCCTACGAAACTCTGGACACCAATCCGGACGACTTTGGCGAGATTGGGGCTGCTTTCGACAAAGCACACAATATCGCGATTCAACAAATTAATGGCGCCCCAGTGCGCTTCTTCAGACAGCGGCTGGTCGTCGACTTTGCCGTCAAGTGGCTGGAACAGCACCGCGATTTCACAAGTTAGTTATTGCCGGAGCGGTGTGCCGGTCGGCGTTAATGATATCAAGTTCAGACGACCTGACAGGAAAAAAACACAGCCCATGAGAATCACCTTTGCCCGACATGGAGAAAGCCAGGCCAATCTCCAACACGAGATCTCCAACCGAGGTCTGCGGCATGGGCTGACGGGAACCGGCCGCGAGCAGGCCCACGCTCTAGCCCGGAAAGCTCAAGATTTAGCCATTGGCCACATCTATTCCAGCCCACTGCTGCGGGCCATCGAGACCAGCATCATCGTGGCCAACCAGCTGGACCTGGAGTACGAGATCGTGGACGCCTTGCGCGAATATGATTGTGGCATCCTGGAAGGTCGCTCGGACGAAACGGCCTGGGAGTTATGGCAGGAGTTATTTGAGGCCTGGACCGTGCAGAAAGATTGGGATCAGCACCTTGAAGGTGGCGAAAGTTTCCATGACCTTCGCCGCCGCTTCGAGCCCTTCATCCAAGGGCTGGTCGGCCAATATGGCCACACGGATGAGAGCGTATTATGTATCTCCCATGGCGGCCTGTACCGGATGATGTTGCCTCTGGTATTTGCCAACGTCGACGATAGGCTGATGGCCGAACATGGCTTCGGATACACGACCTGCATCGTCTCAGAATTACAGGCCGAGGGGCTGGTCTGTCGACAATGGAATGAACATCGATTAGCCTGACCTATCTCTAACGATTATCTAGCTCAGCCCCAGGTTCGCGCGGCCGTGCCAACGATGTACAATCTGGCCATGGAAGAGTTGGATCCTGTTTTTGAAACACGCTCTGGTGGGACACGGCCGCTTTGGAGGCAAAAGATATGGAGCTTTCCTTAATCCTCAACATCATAACAGCAATCGCGGTGATCCTGGGCATACTCTTTGGCTTGTTGCAACTTCGCCATTACCACTTATCTCGAGAGCGAGATGCTGCTTTACTCTTATTGAACTCATTTCAAACAACAGAGTTTTTTCAGGGCACCTTGATTATTCAGGAACTTCCAGACGGGCTAACGAAGAATGAGATAAAGGATAGAGTTGGAGAAGAGATCCGCTTGCTCTATCTGGTCATAAGTAGCTGGGAGAGCATCGGTTTATTGGTCTTCAATCGCGAAGTTTCGATGAAGATGGTAGACGATGCCTATAGCGATTCCATCATATTGTCATGGCAAAAGCTAAATCAGTATGTGGCCGGTATGCGGGACGATGTTCAGCGTGAAACCTTGTTTGAGTGGTTTCAGTGGCTCGCGGAAAGAATGATAGAGCGCGAGAAAGCCAAAACACCGCTACCGGCCTACCTCGCATATCGTGATTGGAAGTAAAGAAGAATATGGACAACAATGATCCCGGCAGCGACGATATGGTGATAGAACTCTCGCCCATCGGCATCATTCACAGCCCGTTTCACTCTTTAACCGGAATGCCAATCCAACCCACAAGCAAAGTCAGCGCCGAAGGTTTCGCCGAGATATTCGAGCCATATAAAGCTGGATTGCAGGACCTGGACGGCTTTTCTCACGTGATCCTGCTTTATTATCTTCACCGGGTTACGCGGGTGGATCTGCAGGTGGTCCCTTTTCTCGACGACCAACCTCGGGGCGTCTTTGCCACGCGGGCGCCCACCCGGCCGAATCCCATCGGCCTGTCCATCACCCGCTTGAAGCGGATCGAGGCTAGCAATATCTATCTAGGCAACATCGACATCCTAGACGGCACGCCCTTGCTGGATATCAAGCCCTATGTGCCGGAGATGGACCGGCCGGAGGACGTGACCGTCGGTTGGTTGGAAGGGGCAAAGAAGCGTATTCGGGACCAGAAATCAGACGATCGTTTCGAGTAGCTGCCGGATAGTCTAAACAGTAGGAGAATCTCTTTTGCAGAAACAAATATCAGTACGCCCTTATCACCCAACCGATCTGGAGCAGACAGTTGCGCTGTGGCGGGCCAGCAAGCGGGCAGCTTTTCCCTACGTCGAAGTCCAACAACTGTATACGCTGGAGAACGATACCGGCTATTTTCGCGATGTGCTGGCGCCAGAGTGCGAGATATGGTTGGCCGAATGGCCCGAAGACGGGCTTGAAGGTGGGGTCATTCTGGGCTTGTTGGCCCTGCGAGATTATCTGATTGACCAGCTTTTTGTGGGGCTCGATGTCCAAAGGCAAGGGGTTGGCACGGCTTTGCTGGCCAAGGCCAGGGAACGATCGCCCGACCAGTTACGGACCTATACCTTTCAAAAGAACAGCCCTGCCCGGGCCTTCTTCGAGAAGCATGGTTTTCAGATCGTTCGCGCTGGGGTCAGCCCGCCGCCGGAAAATGAGCCCGACCTCGAATATATTTGGCTGCCCAAGCCTAAAAGGCTTGGGCCTGAAGGCCAGTCTGAAGGGCTTAAGCCTTAAGGATAGCCCGGTCGCGCTTATTGGCCTACTTCGGGGTCAAAGTCCAAGGCGGCCGAATTGATGCAGTAGCGCAAACCCGTTTTGTCGCGCGGGCCGTCTTCAAAGACGTGACCCAGGTGGCCGCCACACTTGGCGCAGGTGATCTCGGTACGCCGCATGCCGTGGCTAATGTCCTGGTGAAGTTCGACATTTCCCTGGCTGATGACGTCCCAGAAACTGGGCCAGCCAGATCCGGAATGAAACTTGGTTTCCGAAGAGAACAATTCGTTGCCGCAAGCAGCGCAATTATAGGTGCCTTCGTCCTCAGTATCGACGAGCTCGCCGGTGAACGGCCGTTCTGTCCCCGCCTGGCGCAGGACGTAATATTGCTGATCGCTGAGTGACTCGCGCCACTCCTGCTCCGTTTTATTTACTTTTTCCATCTTTCTACTTTAATCCTTTTTAGACTATTGACAAAATTCCTACGGCAAGCTTAGGACAGGCTCACCCTTCTACAAGCTCAGGGTTCGGTTCAACCCGGTTCGGGATACAGCTCAGTCTCGGGGAAGAAGGCGTACCAGCCGAACCAATAGGCCAGGTGTCCGTTGATCCGCGGGGCAGTCTGGCCATCGGGGCCGAGCAGGGCCTCTTCAGTTTCCTGCCAGGGTTGGCCGGCCGCATCCAAGAGCACGCCGGCTTCCGGCCCGGCGCTGAAGATCTCTTCGCCGCGGTCATAAGCCCGCACCTCGCCGCCATTGGTATAGGTGACTGGGCCAGATTGGCGGTGGAAGCCGTCGACCGTCACGATATCTCCGGCGACCAAGATCACCGGCGTCTGGCCCACGGTATCGTTGACCACGCCTTCGGCCGCCAGCGTTTTGACGTCATAAGCCTTGGGCACGCCGTCCAGGTGCAGGGCATAAATGAAATCCTTGTCCGCTAATAAATCAGATCGCTGCCAGACCGGGAACATGGTCTCTTCGGCGGCAAAGTAATTGCCGTACAAAACGCCGGGCACGTAAAATTCGGCCGGATAAACGCCCGTCTCCCGGTCCAATACCAGGGTGTCGGGATGTTGTGCCAACCAGTCGGCCCAGGCGCTCAGGACGATGGGCAGAATCTCAAGCTTGATATCTTGGCCAGCCAATTCACCCAGCACAGGCTCGCCGGTCAATTGGTTCCAAAGCGTGTGCGTCGGCCGGTCGTACATGAGCTTGTTGCTGCGATAGAGGAAGCCCGATGTGCCAAAGGTAATGCTCTCGCCATCGGGTCCACGGCCGTCGTAAGCGATGGCCGCGCCACACAGAGTGCAGTAAGCAATGGAGACTGGCACGCCACCGATGACATCGTTGGCCATCTCGTGGTTGTCGACAATGCGCAAGGGATAGGCCCGCGCTTCGCCATTGACGGTGACGCCAAAGACAGGCTCTTCGTCCAGTAAATAATCAGCCTCGGCACCGGGGATCATAGGCGCGTTTTCCAGCGGTGGGATACCGTCGATGGGCACACCGCCCCACAGAATCTCTTCGGTCCGGATGCGGGAAGGATAATCATCGCGCAGGAAATCCTCGAAACCAGGATCGATGCGG
>JAHEJP010000359.1 GCA_024638855.1 Chloroflexota bacterium | reverse complement strand
GATATGGCGAATTTCCTGAATCGAAAGAAGAGTTGGAAGAAATTATGGCGGCCTGGAACAGGTTAGAGGCAGCATCAACACTCATTGAGCCAAAAGGTGAAGGAAACCGGGAAGAATTACAGGCGGAAACATAGTGGATCTGCAGGCATCTATGATACTTTTGATTCATTGACACCACTCGCGAATCTATGGTATCATCCGGCCGGTTTACAACACCGAATCTATTGAAGTGTGCCAATTAAGCTGCCAGGCCAAAACCGCTGAAGCGGTATAGCGAGGAGTAACCGCGATGAGATCGCGAACAGAAATGATGGTTGACCGGCTACGTGATTTACAGGCCGGTACCCCAGACGTTGAAGCATCGGCCGTCGTGAGTGTTGACGGCCTCATCATGGCCTCATCACTTCCGTCCGACGTCGACGAAGATCGAATTTCAGCCATGTCGGCGGCTATGCTTTCCCTAGGCGATAGAATTGCCGAAGAGCTACGCCGCGGCAGGCTGCAAAGAGTTTACATTGAAGGATCAGACGGCATCATCGTCCTCATGGCCATTGGCGAGGAAGCCGTCCTGACAGTCATGGCTCGTAGTACGGCCAAATTAGGGCTCGTATTTTTGGATATGCGCCGGGCTGTGGAGGATTTGGAGCGATTACTTTGATAGTTCCTGGGCCAAAAAAACGGCCATCAGCCAAAATAAGCTGCTAGTAGAGGGGCATGTCACCCAAGATGACATGCCCCTCCTCTCTTTTAGAAGGGGTTATTCATGACAAAATTCATATTTCTAACAGGTGGTGTTGTTAGTTCAGTGGGCAAAGGCGTCACAGCAGCCGCCATCGGGCGAATCCTCAAGGCCCGAGGTATAACAGTTACGGTCCAGAAACTAGACCCTTATATAAACGTCGATCCAGGCACGATGTCGCCTTACCAGCACGGTGAAGTTTACGTCACCGAAGATGGGGCAGAAACTGACCTCGATCTGGGGCATTATGAACGATTTGTCGATATCAACTTAAGCCAGGCTTCCAACGTGACCACGGGTCAGGTTTATGCCGAAGTTATCGCCAAAGAACGTCGAGGCGACTATCTGGGTGGAACCATTCAGGTGATTCCCCATATCACCAACGAGATAAAACGCTGCATTCATCTGGTGGCAGAGACCAATGAAGCCGATGTGGTCATCGTCGAAGTGGGCGGCACCGTGGGCGATATCGAAGGTTTACCATTTCTAGAAGCTCTGCGCCAGATGAGATCCGATGTTGGGCCAAATAATACTTTTTATATTCACGTCACTTTTCTTCCATATATCGGTGCCAGCCGCGAACTAAAAACGAAGCCAACCCAACACAGCGTGCGCGAATTAAGAGGCATCGGCATCCATCCCAACGCCATCATCGCCCGAGCGGACCACGACATTCCCCAAGAGCATATTGATAAAATCGCCCTATTTTGCGACGTGGAGCATCGAGCCGTCATCCCGGCCGTGACCAGCGACATCCTTTACAGCATCCCGCTGCAGTTAGAAGAGGCTGGATTGGGTAACTTCATCGTCGAGAGCCTTGACCTACTTGGTTCGCCGCCCGATCTCAGCGACTGGTCGGCTATGATCGCTGAAATAAAACGCCCTAAACCACTGGCCCGTATCGGCATCGTCGGTAAATATGTCGAATTGCACGACGCCTACATGAGCGTCCGCGAGGCGCTTCACCACGCCGGCGTCCGCCACCATCGCGACGTTGAAGTCGCCTGGATACATTCGGGCGATTTAGAAAAAGGGAAAGGCTGGGAAGAGTTCGAAGCCCTCGACGGCATCATTGTGCCGGGTGGATTCGGCTATCGCGGTATCGAAGGCAAGATCATGGCCGCTCGCTGGGCCCGAGAAAATAAGGTCCCCTACCTTGGCCTTTGTTTGGGCATGCAGGTCATGTGTATTGAGTTTGCCAGGCATATCGTCGGCACAGACGAACCGAATAGTACTGAGTTCGATTCAAAGACCGTCTATCCCATCATTAGTCTGATGCCAGATCAACATGGACTGGCCGATATGGGTGGCACTATGCGCCTGGGCATCTATCCTTGCCAGTTGATTCCTGGGACAAAGGCTGCTGAAGCTTATAAGAGCGACCTCATCCATGAACGCCACCGGCATCGTTGGGAATACAACAACGCCTACCGGGGCTTATTAGCCGAGCATGGCATGGTATTTAGCGGGATCTCACCAGACGGCCGTTTGATCGAAATCGCCGAGTTAGCCGAGCATCCCTTTATGATTGGCTCCCAATTTCATCCTGAGTTCAAAAGCCGGCCTAATGAGCCTCATCCCTTGTTCGACGCCTTCATGCTGGCCACAATCAATTACAAACAGGAAAATCAGCGCGAAAAACAGATCGTCGATACCCCGTCGGATACAAACGGCCGCCCCAAACCGGTCAGCGAGCTTATCCAGGAGTAAAGGCCAGAAGAACTTCAATTCAACCAGCGCTCAAAATGCCAGCAGGTCAACCATACGTTGTCGGATTTTATCCACTGTGGGCACGACAGCGCTCATGAGATTCAGGTTAAAAGGAACGGGTACACTCGGCGCCGCCAACCGCTCCACAGGTCCATCCAGGTCCATGAAAGCTTCCTGGGCGATGGTGGCACCAATTTCTGCTCCAAAGCCGGCCAAACCGATATCCTCATGAACTATCAGGCATTTTCCTGTCTTCTGCACCGAGGCTAACACCATCTCCCGATCCCAAGGTATGATCGTGCGCAAGTCGATTAGCTCGATCTTCGCTTCCAGCTGTTCGGCCGCGTATTGGCATCGTTCTACCATCGCTCCCCAAGTGACAACAGTCAGATCATTACCGCTTGAAATCAACTTCCCCCTACCGAAGGGTATACCATAATCGTCGCCCGGATAGGCACGCCGCGACCAGGAAGCATCTAGCATGGCCCTGTGCTCCAGGAATATGACCGGATCATTGCCACGTAAAGCTGTTCGCAGCAAACCAACGGCATCCTCGGCATTAGAAGGAAAAGCCACCTGCCAACCCACAGCATGGGCGAAAGTCACTTCACCGGTGACGCTATGCCAGGGATCACCGATTTTCCGGCCGAAGCCACCGGGCATACGCACGACCATCGGCGCCGCAAATCGATTGGCCGTGCGCCAGCGAAGGGTGCCACAATTGTTTAGTTGTTCCATGGCCGGGTCGGCGTATTTGCGAAATTGGATCTCTGGAACCGGCATTAAACCGGCCAGGGCCATGCCAACGGCCCGGCCGATGATCCCTTCTTCTGACAAGCTGGTGTCGAAAACGCGTTCCCGACCATACTTAGATCGCAAACCCATGGTGGCCGTATGGACGCCGCCTTTTTGGGCCACATCTTCGCCAAAAACGAGGCAACGTGGATTGAGTTCCAGTTCATTATCCAGCGTTCGTCGGATAGCTTCGATCATGTTGATACGCCGTGGGCTCTCGATGTGAACCTCTGTCTTCACAGGAGGCAGCGCTATTCCTCCGGCCGCCAGGCCGCCCACCTCCTGTGACTGGCCCGGCAACGAAAAGGCGAATTCTTGAATTCTCTCTAATTCCGGTTGGGCTTGAGCTTGCGCGGCGCGGCAGGCTTCTTCCACAGCCTCGTCAACCGAAGACGCCAATTCCAGCCATTCCTGCTGGCTCATGAGTTCTGGAACGAGATACGCTTGCAAAGCTGGCAAAGGGTCCCGCCCGCTCTCTTCCTGCAAAGTTTCCGGAGATTTATAAGTTTGCGTGTCTGCGCTGGAATGGCCGGATAACCTGGGCACCGTCAGGCGCAATAAACCAGGACCACTCCCGGAACGGACATGCTGTACCGCCTTGTGTACCAGCTCGGCCGTCTCCGACGGCTCCGTCCCACAACCGCTCCAGGTCGTCAGATTCTTAAAAGAGGCCAGATTTGCGGCGATATCGCCACCTGGTGTTTGCAGATGGCCTTGGACCGAGATGGCGAAGCCATTATCTTCGATTACAAACAGCATGGGCAGCGACAAGGTCGTGGCCATTGTCAGGCTAGACCAAAAACCATTTGTCGCCACCGAACCTTCTCCGCCATAAACGACGACGATGCTATCTTGCCACGCCTTCTCGCCCAAGATTTCCTGGTGATAGCGAATCGCTTGCGCCCAACCGGCCGAGGGCGTATATAACGAACCTACATCGCCTGCCAAGGGCAATACCGTCGCCTTTCCTCTAGAGGGCATATTGAAGACCACGCCCACATCCCGCCCGGCGCTGAGGCTACCTTGTCGCGCCATATCCGAAGCCAGAGCTTCTTCTATGGTTAGACCCAGGCCCAGCATCAATGGTCGAGAACGGTAATAAGCTCCGGCCGCGTCCATCGGCCGGTCCAATAGTTGGCTGAACAAGGCCTGGCCAAGCTCATGCCCTCCGGCCGAAAACTGGTATGTTACAATACCGTTTGGCGCTAACTCCGTTTCTTCTAATTCGTCGATGCGCCGCGAGATTAAGATCAGGCGAGCCACTTCTCGCCAATCAAAAACAGGGTGAACATGGTTCAAATGGCTATCCTCCAGATTGGTTTAGGCCTGAATCTATCGTTGGTATCCGCTTGGCGATTTCGTTATCAACAAGCCAACGCTGTTATAATGCAGCGAGTCCACCGGCAAAATCACCTAGTCGTGCTCGAGTGAAAAGAGTATAAACCGGGGCTTCTTTTAGCACAAGAATCATGCCCAGATAATTGGCCCCGATGTGGGGTAGCCTCATTTATTTAAATTGTATTAAAATAGGTGAGATATGCTTTGTACAAAACGTATCATTTGTTACCTTTAACCCTCTGTCAGAGTGAGGTTGCACGTGGTTAAGGCAGCGGATGTCTTCGGCATCCCATTATTAAGCAACCCAGGATGCCGAAATACGATTATTAAAACTGCCTCTTTGGCTGACAATTTCTGCATGAATCGGTTGCATTTACCTATTGGAAGATGGTGGGACGGACCATGAAAATTAAAATGAAGCATGACCAAAGAGGACAGGCACTGGTTGAGTTTGCACTTATCTCAATCGTGCTGCTGACGATGATCTTTGCCATCGTTGAGGGCGGCCGGCTGTTCCAAGGCTGGGTGACCGTGCAGAATTCAGCGCGAGCAGCGGGCCGTTACGCCATTACCGGCCAATTCGATCCCGCCTGCCTGAATGTGTTTCCTCCTTGCCTCGATCCCAGGGTCGAGTCAATCGAGCAAGAAGCGTTGAGGACCGTTGCCGGCATCCCAGTCGACCCGACGGTATTGGTTGGTGAGCCCACTTCGCTGGCTATCGAAGTTTGGGGTCAGGATGAGGATGATGTCTGG
>JAHEJP010000046.1 GCA_024638855.1 Chloroflexota bacterium | reverse complement strand
TCTGGGCCTGGGCGGAAGAAATCGCCTCATGGATAAAACTCGGACCCTTACGTCGCAGTGCTTTGTCAAATTCCATCAAATCGACCATGATACGAGCTGTTACCCCTTGCTGATAAATTTCCGTCGCCATGAGTAACTCGCCGAGGTTTGCAGGATTGATCGAGCAGCCGGCCACAAAATGGAGCATCCTATTCTTATCGGTCAAGAAACTGACAATTTGTTCTGGATCTTTAATCGTCAAACGTACCAAGAATCACCTTAAGATTGTTTGATAACGGTGCTTTTTCTTGCGAAATTATATGGTAAGGGTAACCTAATGAGCGAATATGTCATTGATCGGATGCAGGATGAGAGATACGAGTTACTAGACGAGGGTAACCGATGAGAAGCTTTGTTCACCGCCTAAAATTGCTGCGACAGCGACTGCTTGATCAAGGCATCAACGAAGCGCCATATGATAGGTTCGGCCGGACTCTCCTGCGTTTCCTCCTTGTTTTAGGAATGATAATCATTTCCCTCGGGTTATTCGTAGCTGCAACCAATCCTTCCCAAGCGCAAACGCCCAATTACCTTCATGCCGAAGGAAATGCCATTGTCGACGCCAATGGAAACCGGGTGATTTTGACAGGGATCAATTGGTTTGGCCTGGAGACGGAAAGCTTTGCCCCGCATGGACTTTGGGCCCGTAGCTGGGAAAGTCTTCTGGATCAAATCCAGGAATTAGGTTTCAATACCATCCGCCTTCCCTACAGCAATGAGCTATTGGACCCTTCCAGCCTGCCTAATAACATCAATTACGATTTAAATCCAGAATTGGAAGGCCTGACCGGCCTGGAAATCATGGATAAGATTATTGAGGGAGCTGGCTCGAGGGGTATCAGAGTGATCCTGGACCGCCACCGTCCTGATAGCAACGCCCAGTCCGAATTGTGGTATACCGATAAGTTCGACGAGGAGCGATGGATAAGTGATTGGGTGATGCTGGCCGAGCGGTACAAAGGAAATGATACGGTGATCGGCATGGACTTGCACAACGAACCCCACGGCCCGGCAACCTGGGGAACCGGGGATCTGACGACTGATTGGCGCTTGGCGGCCGAACGGGCCGGAAACGCCATTCTGGCTGCGAACCCGAATTTGCTAATCATAGTTCAGGGTGTCGAGCAATACGACGGTGATTGGTATTGGTGGGGTGGCAACCTGGCGGGTGCTGGCGATTATCCGGTGCGTTTAGATCAACCTGATCAGCTGGTCTATAGCACCCACGTTTACGGTCCTGGTGTATACCCGCAACCATGGTTCGCGGATGCTGAGTTTCCAGATAACTTACCAGGAATCTGGGAATCTCATTGGGCTTATCTAATTCACGAGAATATCGCCCCGATCATCATCGGCGAATTTGGAGGGCGTTCGGTTGGTGAAGATCCAGAAGGTATCTGGCAGCGCGCTTTAGTCTCTTATTTAAGGGACAATAACCTTAGCTATTATTATTGGACTCTCAACCCGAATTCAGGTGATACAGGCGGCCTATTGTTAGATGATTGGCAAAGTATTGATACCGAAAAACAGAACTTGCTATCTGATTACCAATTTCCAAGCATCGGCGGTGAAATACCTAATCCTGAATCAAACGAGGAACCGCCCACTCCTGAAGCGGTCGAGGAACCCCCTGCTCCGATCCTCATTGATCCTCAAACGTTGGGCGTCAAATATCGAACGGCTAATTTAGAGGAACGATCCCAGGATTCCAAGCCGGAGTTTGTGATTTATAACTCGGGTACGACAGCAATACCGTTGAATCGGATCGCGCTATTCTATTGGCTGGAGGATCAGAATGACCAACCGCTGGTCTTCCACTGCGATTGGGCCGCTATCGGTTGTAGCAATGTGAAAGGCAGTTTCGATGCCAAAGAAGATGCGGAAAAATATCTGCGCATCGACTTCGCACCGGCGGCGGGTGTAATCGAGCAAGGACAAGATTCTGGTGAGATCAAGATCCGTTTCAACAGAAATGATTGGTCGCCACTTGAACAGAGCGATGATTATAGTTTTGGTCCCGTTACAGAGTATGTCGAGTGGGATCGGGTCACACTTTATATAGATGGACAGCGGGTGTGGGGCAAGGAACCAGGTTCGGAGGGGGCCCTAACCCCGGTCAATCCAACCACGACGCCTCTCGAGCCATCCCCAGTTCCCGATGTCAATGGGGACGAATTGTCACAGCAAGAAAGTTCAAACGAAGAAGCTGTGGAACAGATAACCCCAGCGACAATCGCTACAGACGAGCCAAACGTTCAATCTAACGTTGATTCAACTCCTGAGGAAGCAGACAATGTACCAACTTCAGCAGGAACAATTCCCACTGTGTGGGTAGCCTTTACGGTGGCTGCCGTCCTAATTCTGGTTGGCTTAGGTGTTGCCGTTGGACTATTTTTAGGGCGTAGGAAGAGTTAGAGCAGGTTCGCGTAAATCAAGAAACTACTGAAATAACTTTGGAAGAAATCCTTTATTACTTACTCATAGCGACAGGAATCAGCCTAATTTGGCTTCTCCTAACCGGTTACCGTCCAAAGGGCGAGCCAACATGGCTTAGATTGCTGGTTATTGGCTTAATCGCCGGCCTTTCTGGTGTTGTTTTCTTCCTATTGTCGCGCAACCTTCAATTGGTTGTCACCCTATCATTGGGTCTTCTGTTACTGTCTGTCTTACTCTGGCTAGCCTTCCCCGACTGGAATTCGCGCGGTCATGTCTTCCTGGCTGCCTTTGGGGCGACTCAGATTTTATTCCTGATTCGTATTATCTCGGCCATAATCTTTGAGCGTATGAGCACGTTGGCCACACTGGTTTCGATCACCTTGTTCATTGCCGAGTTTTTCGTGGTGATCCTGACCCTGTATTTCGCTTACGAAGTTATCGACGTCATGTGCCGGGTTCATTGGCGCCGGCTCTTCCTGCCTCATACTGAATCAAATGATTTTTGGCCAAAAGTATCCATTCATGTGCCAGCGCATTCGGAACCTCCGGAGATGGTCATCAAGACCTTGACCGCCTTACGCCGCCTCGATTATCCAACTTTTGAGGTCGTCATGGTCGATGATAATACGGATGAGGATGAGCTTTGGCGACCGATCATCAATTACTGTCATCAATCGGGCATCAAGGTTTTCCATCTAAAAAACTACCCTGGCTTCAAATCAGGAGCACTGAATTTTGCCCTGAAACAAACCGCACCAGATGCTGAAATTATTGCCGTCGTCGATTCTGACTATGTTGTCGAGCCCAATTTCCTTCGTGAGACGGTACCCTATTTTCGCAGCCCGCGGGTAGCCTTCGTTCAAACGCCCCAATCTTTCCGTAACAGCGAAAACAACTTGTTTGCCCGCTATAGCGCCTTAGCCCAGCGCTTCTTTTTTGAAATCAGCATGCGTTCCCGTAATGAACGTAATGCCATCATCTTTTGCGGAACAATGGGACTCATACGCAAACGTGTCTTGGAGCGCATTGGCGGCTGGGACGAATGGTGCATTACCGAAGATGCAGAAACTAGTCTGCGGATCCTACAAAAAGGCTACCAGAGTGTTTATATCAATCAAGCCTACGGACACGGCCTATTACCAACGACATTCGAAGATTCAAAAAAACAGCGCTTCCGCTGGGCTTTCGGCGGCATGCAGATCATGCGGCGCTTTTGGCGGCAGTTGATTCCCCGGCCCAACGTTGGCAAGAAGATGCGCCTGGACTCTCGGCAGCAATTCGGTTACCTGATGGGTTTATCGAGCTGGCTCAACGATCTGCTGTTCCTCTTTTTCACCGGTTTCTTGTTGTTGACGGCCGCAGCTTATATTGGTGGCTGGCAATTGCCTGTTCGCCAATTGGCAGAGTGGATCCTGCTCGTGCCACTTTTGACGATCACGACGGGTGTCCTGCGCGTGGCCTGGGCATTGCGCCAGAGCACTGGTTGTTCGTGGCGGGACGGTTTGGGGGCTTTCAGCGCCATGCTGTCCATGAGCCTAACGGTCGCTCGGGCCTGCGCTAGCGCTCTCTGGAACGACGAAGGCACCTTTTTGCGGACTCCGAAATTTTCTGTCCAGTCTGATCTCACCCGTGCGCTCCAGGCTGCTACTTGGGAGACTATATTAGGCATTGTACTTCTGGCTGTCATCCCTCTCGTCTTGAACGTGGACAATGGCCAGGAGGGCTACCTCTTGGCGTTTTTGCTAGCCTGGCATGCGTTGGTTTATTTGTCTGCCCTGAGATCGGCGCTCATCGAAACACTACCCGGGAAGTCAGTCACCTTGAGTGACTCGCCAGAGTCCGTACCCTCCTGATTACCATGGGTGATCCGTTAGAGGAAGTGTCAGCCCAACCACGATCGGCGATTAGCCTATCTATATTAGACCAGCGTTTATTCAGTCGCCCCATGCTGGCCTTAACCGGGCTGGTTATCATTGGGACTATTCTGCGTCTGTTCTTTCTGGCCGATAAAAGCATCTGGCTAGACGAGGCTTACAGCATCTCCCTCAGCCAACAGACCTTGAGCGATTTACTCCGCCTGGTTGCCGAGAGCGACAATCATCCACCTTTTTATTACCTGCTACTTAAGCTCTGGCTCCTCCCCGGTGATAGCGCCGGATACGTCCGATTGCTTTCAGCCATCTTCAGCATCGCTGCAATTCCCCTCATGTACCTGTTTGTTTCGTCGCTTTTTGACGATGTCCTAGCTGGCTTGATCGCCGCGGGCATCCTGGCTTTCTCGCCTTTGCACATTTGGTACGCGCAGGAAGCCCGTATGTACGCCCTGCTGATCTTCTTCGTATTGGCCTCAGCATACTTTTTTATCCGCGCACTGCGATATGGTTTACCTAAAGATTGGATCGGTTACATCTTCACGACGACTTTGGCCCTGTACACAGACTACGCAACCATCTGGTACTACTTGGGCATCTCTTTATTTTACCTCCTATCATGGAAACGCTTCCCTAATCGATCTAAAAGTTGGATCCTTAGCCAGGCTTTAATTCTGCTGGCCTTCAGCCCATGGCTTCGCACCTTCATCGAACAAATAAACCAGGTAACTGAAAGCTTTTGGCTTCCACCACCAACTTTTCAGACAGTTCTCGCTGTTTTCCTGGATTTTAATAGTTTGAATTTCCCCTGGATCGCCATCAGCACCTTGTACATGACCGTAATCTTCGTCTGGGCATACATTGTCCCTGACAAGAGCTGGCAGCGCCGCCTGGCTACCATCTGGCTGTTTATTCCGCTGGTTATTTCCTTGGTCCTCAGTCTGCGACAACCCATCTTTCTTGGCCGCAACCTGATAATCGCTTCAATCGGTTACTACATATTGGTTGTAATTGCGATCAGGAGATTTAAAAGTGTAAGAGTCATGGTACTGCTTCTGCTACCACTATTCGTTATGAACTTGATTTCAATCGGCCACAATGCCTGGAACGAGGAAAAAGAGAATTGGCGAGACCTAGCCGCGCACGTCGCTGCCTTAGCCAGAAATAGTCGGGATGGATTGATAATATTCAACCCACCCTACGCCGAATTGCCATTTGACTATTACTTTCAGCAATATGATCTAGACCCGGACAGGCGAGGATACCCCGAGGACGAGATTCTACTTCATCCCCAACCAAAAAAGGTGGGCAATTTGACAGGTCTGCTGGCGGGACGTCCATATGTCTGGCTGGTACAACGTAACGATGAGGCAGCAGACCCAAATTCCCCTGTGAAAGAATGGCTGGACACAAACGGATACGTTCGTTATGGAGATTTTTACCGAGACAACATTTCAGTTCTTGGTTATACACGTTGGGATATTCTGGTCGACAGGCCGCCTAGCACGAGATCCCTTACAAATGTGGCAACCGGTACAACACTCTATTTCCCCGTCATATTGCGGGAAATAGCCGGTGAGCCGTTGTCTACGGTTTATATTGTTCAGACTGGCGACACCCTCATGGCCATCGCCCAACGTTACGGCACTACCGTTGAAGCACTGGCAAACGCCAATGATATTGTCAATCCCAATAGGATAAGGGTTGGTCAGATGCTAATTATCCCATAGAATGTAAATGCCAGAATCTGTTACAATAAACCTCAAACAGGTTCAGCAGAGATAAGTATTAGTAGGCACGCGCTTATGAGAGAAACGAAAACTCTAGAGAATCGATACCGTTTGGAAACCATGATTGGTCGCGGGCCAGTGGCCACCGTATATCAGGCGCTCGATCTTGAGAACGGCCAACAGGTTGTTGTCAAGGTATTTCAATCTCGATTTCAAACGGATCCAGGCTTTGCCGTCAGGTTTCGCGAGCATCTCAGGGTCATCGTGGAAATAGACCATAAAAACCTTCTGGCCATCCTCGATTATGGCCTGGCTGATGGCGATTACTATATCGTGATGGAAGAGCATCATGGGTTGACCCTGCGGACCGTTATCGCCGAACAAGGTGCCCTGTCCCCTTCTCAGGCGATGCACATTACTGAACAAATATGCGCCGCTGTGAATGTGATCCACGAGCAGGGGCTGGTTCATCGCGACTTGAAACCAGAGAACGTCCTACTTTTGCCCGATGGCCAGGTTAAGGTTACAGATGTCGGCCTTACCAGCCTATTATCAGAGACAGGCCTATCGAAAACAGACGTGATGTTGACCGGTGTGGGTTATATGTCGCCAGAGCAGGCACGTGGAAAACCTGTCGGACCGGCATCGGACATATACAACATCGGGATATTGCTTTTTGAAATCCTCACCGAGCGATTGCCCTTTGAATCGAGCGATGCCTGGAAAGTGGTCAAAATGCATGCCCAGGAACCCCACCCCTCGGCGCATGATATTAATCCAAAGGTGCCGATAGGATTGTCTCGGATTGTGGATCGGGCTTTGCAAAAGGAAATTTCCGGCCGTTTTCCCAGTGCAAAAGAGATGGAGATGGCCCTGGCTGAGTTACCACAAAGTGAAGGCTTCTGGTGGCACAGGCTGCCGACCCGTATCAGAACGAGCGAAGGATTCAGCCTTCTGCCATTACTGGCAAGCTTCCGCCGGTATGCGCTGGTTCGCTACAGGCAATTAGGCACGACCATCGCCACCACATTGCGGCGCACTCCCCCCTCACGCCGCGTGCTTATTGTCAATTATCTTGCCAGTTTTCTGATCGCCTTCGTCTTTCTATTTTTCTTATCAGGTCACCTGCTGGACGGAACCTCGCAAGCCGCAAACGATGGTCCCCAGGTTCAGTTAATGAAAACTGCTCCTGAAATCAACACCTGGCGGAATGAACCCCCTAAAGTTCCCCCCCTTCTATCGTCGCGGAATTCGACTGTTCCGAGGTCATATCTCAATGGCCAAGAAAACTCCACCTTGGATGCTGGAACTACTTCAAGCCAGGGAGCGGCCGAGGTTGTTTCGGCTGAGGCTACTGGCGGTAACTCGACACAAGCCAATAACGAGGGTGGTGGAAAAGAAGGTGACAAAAACAACGATAAAGGCAATGATAATGGGAAGAAGAACGGACAGGATAATAAAGGGAAAGGCAATAACAACGGCAAGGGGAATGGAAACGGGCAGGATAACAAAGGAAAAGGTAATAACAACGGCAAGGGCGGCAAGAAAAAGTAACCCACTTTCATCGTATTAGGGACATAGGGAGCTGAGGATTTGGCCGCGCCCTTCATCCTCGGCGGTCTTCTCACGGCGCTGATGTTGCCTCTAGCCCTGAGGTTGATCAAACCCAGCCAGGAGGAAGCAGAACCGGCCGCATCTGGCTTGCGATCGATGGCCGGCAGATTGCTAGACGACAGCTCCTTTCGTCTCCAGGCTGACGCCCTGAGCGCGGGATTAAAGTCTGCTGGCGGAGCAAAAACGGCAGCGGATAAAATTGAAGCGATCACAACTTAAACAGCATCGTTGGCAAGAAGCAACAATGACCCTCTTTGAATGGAGCCGCCCTCGTTTACCCATCAACCCCATCGATGTCATTCGCGAAGTTGTAGAAAAGCGTTAACCACTCCATATTCTCAATGCCGTAGCGTTGCCCATGGCGAACGATGATCAACTCCTTGTCCGGCGAGACATAGATGAATTGGCCTTTATTGCCTAGAGCCGAGAAATCAACCTGGCCATCCTCGCGCTGGATGCCCCACCACATATATTTGTAGAAACCCTCGGCCGATAGGTGAGAAAAGAGATCGCCATAATAAGTTGTGCCCGCCACTGAAGGATCTGGATGGGTCGACTCAGCCACCCAATCGGGCGGTATCACCTGTTGTCCTTCCCATTGGCCCTCATTCAAATAGAGCCGGCCAAACTTGGCAAAATCGATGGCTCGGCCGTTGATGCCGCTTTCCATCTTCTCGAATTGGGTCTCCTCACTGTCGAGGCTCCAGGAGCCATCAAACTCCATGCCCACGGGCTGCCAGATCTTGGCTTCCAGGTAGTCGGCTACCGGCATGTCAGTCGCCCGTTCGAGGATCATGCCCAATAGCAGTGGGTGAAAATTGTTGTAAAGGAAATAGGCGCCGGGCGGATCGATGATTCGCGTCTCTTCCAGGGCTAGCCGGCGCAGGTCCGTATAGTAGTAAGTTTTTGTATCATCTCCATTAAAGAAGGAAGTTTCCGTATATTTAATGCCCGAAGACATCATCAACAGGTCGCGGATTGTGATTTCGGTGAAGGCCGAGTCACGCTGAACCAGTTCCGGCAGATAAACGGTGATGGGATCGTCCACGCTCTGGATGCGGCCTTCGGCGATGGCGATGCCGATCAGGGCCGAGGCGAAGGATTTGGCTATGGAGAAAGAGGTGACGATGCTATCGCGGGCGGCCTCGTTAAAATATCTTTCGTATAGGATGGCATCGTCCTGGATGACGAGGAAAGCCTGGGTACCGGTCTCTTCCAGGAAGGCGTCCAGGTCCTCTATGGCTGGATCGCGCTCTAACAGCTCCCGGACCTGGGCTTCAGCCGGATCTGAGGCGAATTGGAACGGTTCCGCCGCGGCTGCCATGGAACGGTCCGGGAACTTCTGGTAATCATAAACGTCGACATCACCCCAGCGCAACCCCCGCAGCACATACTCTGAAGGATAGGAAACAAAAGCCCATACTAGGATGAGAGCGATGGCTGCCAGGATAAAGATGAGGACGCCTAGCCCGATTTTCGCTAATTTTCGCATCGTCCTGCTCCCAGTTGAAAGAAGTGAGAAATAATGGCCAATCGGCGCAGAAAAAGTCCCTCATCCGGCGTTTCAACCATCTACTCACCTTGCGTTGACGTCTTGATTAAAACGAATCTGCAATGCGACGGCTCTTCACCAAGTTTAATCGCCGTATGCGGCCGTTGTCAACCTATTTTACAAATCACCCAAGCGGCACAACCAGCGCGAGCGTCGGCATTGGTCTGGGAACAGGAATCGCTGTGGGCCAGCCGTTAATCGGCCTGGTTCCGGGCTTGGCCGGGGGGCTTGGGCTGGACCTGGTGATGCGCAGATGATTCATCGAAGCGCAGCCGGCCGTAGCCATATGGCGAGGACAGTGGCGGGCAGCGCTTCCTGACCTAAACGACTCCGCAAGATAACAAATTTTCCTCCCTTTGATGACATTCCGCGCCGGGGATGTGGTCGTTCATCACTACAAACCGGCGGCCGCTTCTGCCATACTAAGGCAGGATTCGGTGTGGGCGACCGGAGCGCTGATACGGTTTCATCGGCCAATAAGCCCGACCATACCCCTACAGAGTGGGGTCACCTATTAGAGTAGGGTCACCCTACCAGGGTAGGGTGCGTTATGGTTCCCCAGGCTATGACAGGGGCCCAGAATCTATGCTATGCTTCCAGGGTAGGCGCTCCTATAGCCGGCTTCGGCCGGATGGTTAAGGTAGGGATGTCAGCAATGAGGCGAGCAGATAAGGCGACGGCAGTGCCCTTTCGCCAATTACAATGGAAATTGACGCTGAGTTATATGGCCGTGACTTTCGGCACGCTGCTGTTAGCCATCATAATTGCCGCCTTTCTGCTTTTTAATTCCCTATTCGCCGCAAAAAACACCTTGGGCGCTGATGAATGGCAACAACTGGCCCAGGATCAGATTGCCCCAGCTTTGAGCCCGCTACTGTCCTACGAACCGGTGGATACGACGACAGTCGATGCCCTATTGAAAGGCATTGAGACCAGCGTCGCCAGCCGCCAATTTATGGAGCTAGGGGATACCCAACTCTTGGCCCGACCGGCCGGCCAGGTGGAGATTCTGGTCGTCGACGCCGCTGGTTACCTGGTGGGGGCGGCCGGCAATTCATCTCCGGCCGAATCAACGTCGCTTGAAACAAACACCGGCCAACTATTTGACCCGGACGGGATGCCAGATCTGAAGGCGCAACTGGAGGCAGCCTTATCTGGTGAGGCCGGTTCAGCAGCCGATCCAGAGCCAGGCGACGATTTCATAATCGTTGAACCTATTTATGACTTAGATCAGGCGAACCCAACTGTCTTGGGAGTCGTTATCATCCGCTACGATGCCTCTCTTAACCGCGGCGGCATCACAGCTTACATTTTTAACGTAGTCGGCCGCAGCGCGATAGTCTTTATCATCGGCGCGGCGATTTTGGCCGCCGTCTTTGGCGCGCTCACAGCCGGGGGCATCATCAAGCGACTCAGGCGACTGTCGGCCGCCACCTACTCCTGGAGCCAGGGAGATTTCTCCGGTCTGGTCGCCGATAGTTCAGGCGACGAGTTAAGCGTGCTGACCGACCGCATGAATATCATGGCCGTCCAGTTACAGGAACTGCTCGAGCGGCGCCAGGAGATGGCCGTGGCCGACGAGCGTAACCGGCTGGCCCGTGAATTGCACGATAGCGCCAAGCAGCAGGCTTTTGCGGCTTCCGCCCAATTGGGAGCCGCCCTGGCCCTGTACGAGCAGGACCCGG
Organism: Chloroflexota bacterium; assembly: GCA_024638855.1. GTDB lineage: Bacteria > Chloroflexota > Anaerolineae > Promineifilales > Promineifilaceae > UBA11865. The sequence continues at coordinate 8,651 of JAHEJP010000046.1, read as the reverse complement.
CCGAAGCCAGGGTCCACATCCTGGAAGCAGAGCGGCTGATAGGTCAGGTACGAAGCGAGCTAACTGACTTGATCCTGGAACTGAGACCGGCCGAGCTGCAAAGTGGTGGATTGCCAGGCGCATTAGAAGCCTATGCCCAAAGCTGGGCACAACGCAACGATATCGAGGTTAATTTTCGGATGCAGGGCAAAGGAATATTGTCTCCAGAAAGCGAAAGGACCTTATTCCGCATCAGCCAAGAAGCCCTGGCCAATACCGCCCGGCACGCCCAGGCCAGCCACGTGGAACTTCATATGAACTACGAGAGTGATGGGGTCACGCTGACCATTACCGATGATGGCCGTGGCTTCGATCCAACGATGCCTAGCCCTGGCCTGGGGCTGCGCTCGATGCGCGAGCGAACCCAGTTAGTGGGAGGCGAATTCGCCGTTGACAGCGCCCCGGGAAAGGGCTGCACCATCACGGTCGGCTGCCCGGCCGGAACGTCGTTGGTAACGGCCGGCCACCAGGATGATGAATAGTTGGCCGTCTAATCTTTAGGAGAGTTTAATTGTGACGGAAACGATAAGTGTATTGCTGGTCGACGATCACCAGGTGGTGCGCCAGGGCGTGCGCGCTTTCCTTGATGCCTTAAACGATATCGAAGTCGTGGCCGAAGCCGAATCCGGCGAAGCGGCCGTGCGCCTGTCGGCCGAACACGTGCCCGACGTTATCTTGATGGATCTGCTGATGCCGGGCATGGATGGGGTCGAGGCCACCCGGCGGGTGAAAGATGTCAGTCCCCGTACCCAGGTCGTCGTTTTGACCTCCTACCACCAGGATGAACATATCTTTCCCGCGCTGCAGGCCGGAGCCATATCCTATATTCTGAAAGATGTCGAGATGGTGGAGTTGGCCGAGGCCATCCGCCAGGCAGCCCAGGGACAGGCCACATTACACCCACGAGTTGCTTCCCGGGTGATCAAGGAGCTGCACGGCCAGCGGCGCGACAAGCTGAATCCTTTTGTGGAATTAACCAGCCGCGAACTCGACGTGCTGAAGCTCATCGCCGACGGCCTGAACAACCAGGATATTGCCGATCAGCTCTTCATCAGCCGCAATACGGTCAAGGGGCACGTCAGCAATATTCTCAGCAAATTACACCTGGCCGACCGCACCCAGGCGGCCGTTTACGCCTGGAAAGAAGGCATCGTCCGGAGGGGCAGTTGAACGGCACCCTTTGGTCGAGCGTCTACAGGCTTATTGGCCAAGTGTCCAATGAATATACCCTGCCGGAGGAGCATTTTAGACCGGTCATAGGGAGGATAACAAATGATTCGCCAGGCTCTTCAAACTTAAAGCTCCCTCGTTTAGACTGGAGTCAGTATTGAGGTCAATTTGTGAGGTAAATGTGGTCAGAATATTCATTCTTCCGTTGAAAAATGATCACCCATTTACCCAAGGAGCATAGAGCGATGAATCACATTGAAATTCTGAAACGATCGATACACACGGCATGGCGCTATAGAGCGCTGTGGCTTTTCGGTTTTTTCCTGGCGCTGACCACGGTCTACTGGGAGTCGACCATGTTCTTTGGCGGCAATAACAATGACCAATCGCCCGAACTCCGATACGAGTTATCGGAAAGAGATCGGGAATGGTTGAGCGAAAATCTCGAACTGCAGTTCCAGGACAGCTTCACCATCACAGGTCACGAGGTCGTCGATTTCATCCAGAATGAAATCGTCCAGATGGTCTTTCTGATTGTCATTCTGGTCGTGACCCTGATCGTGTTGATGTTGGTCATCAGCGCCTTAATACACTATTTGTCCGAAACGGCGCTGATCAAGATGGTCAACGATTACGAAAAGACGGGCAGCAAGTACAACATCCGGCAAGGTCTACGAATGGCCTGGTCACGCACAGCCTGGCGTTTATTCCTGATCGACGTCGCCATCCGGCTGCCGGCCGGGCTACTATTCCTGGTCTTGTTTGCCCTGGCCATAGCGCCTGTCTTTGGGCTAGCGATCACGGGTACGCCCACCGCCATTGTCGGCGCGGTGGCCGCGGGTGGCCTCTTCCTCCTGGTGCTGGGTTTGGCCATCGTGGCCGGCGTGTTCTTGTCGGTCCTGTCCCGTCTGTCCCGCCAGGCCAGCGCGATTGATAATCTAGGTGTACTGGACTCGATCCGCCGCGGATACGGCGTCGCCCGGCACAACCTGAAAGATGTCGGCTTAATGTGGCTGATCATGCTGGGCATCTACCTCATCTGGCCTTTACTGATGTTCCCGGTGGTCATTCTACTGCTCGGGATAGGCATCCTCAGCGGTGGATTGCTGGCGGTGTTGATCGGCGCCGTAGGCTCCCTGGTCGCCGCCGGCTCTGGGGCCTGGATAGCGGCCGGCGTTGTGGGTGGTCTGCTCTTCCTATTGGTCCTGGTAGTGCCCCTGGTCCTCTTGACCGGCATGAGGGAAGTCTTCCAGTCCAGCGCCTGGACCTTGACCTACCGCGAATTACGCGACGTCAGGGATGTAAGGGTTAAAGAAGCGCCCAAGCCGGCGACCATCTAGCATATTGAGGTGCCAGGCCCAGGGCCTGGCACCTTCAACGATTCCCCACCTTAGAGCCACATGAGTCAGACCGACCGTTCCCCTAAAATCAACGGTCGGTCATTGGCCTTCCCCACCATCTTGCTGTATCTTGAACGCCTGATAAACCCTTGTCGCCGGGTAAGTCCACCTTGACCCGGTAAAATATCCTAATTCCTGGAGGAATCACATGAAACGAGTTATTCTCTTACCCCTTCTGCTGTTTATCCTGGTTATCGCCGGCAGCGCCGGCGCCCAACCTTCCTTCCCCGATACCATCGCCTTGCCTGATGGTTTCTTCCCGGAAGGCATCGTGGTCGGCCGGGGCAGCAATTTCTATGTCGGTTCGCTGGTAAATGGCGCCGTCTACCAGGGCGATCTGCGTAACGGCGAGACTGTGGCCATCAGCGCCGGCCTCACCGACCAATTGGCCGTCGGCCTGGCCTTCGACCAGCGCACCAATTACGTTTACGCAGCCGGCGGCCCTGGCCTAGTTGGCAAGGTGGCTATCTACGATGGCGACGGCCTAGAACTACTTCACAACATCACCCTGACCCAATCGGCCGGTTTCGTTAACGATGTCATCATCAGTAAAGATGCCGCTTACCTGACAGACTCCTTCGTCCCAGTGCTTTATCGCCTGGGCCTGGAAAACGGCATGCCCAATCCCAGCGATATTTCCACCATCCAACTGATCGGTTTCGATAGTGCGGCTGGCTTCAACGCCAATGGCATTGTGAGCACAGCCAGCGGGCAGTGGCTGATAGTCGTCAACAGCGCCACCGGCGTCTTGTACCGCGTCGACCCGACCACTGGCGTTTCCACGCCCATCGATCTGGGCGGCCGCGATGTCACCTCAGGCGACGGCCTGGTCCTCAGCGGCAATACGCTCTACGTGGTCCAAAATGCCTTGCAGCGGGTTGCTGTCTTCAAGATGGGCGATAACTTCAGCAGTGGAAAACTCCTGCGCGTGATCGAACTGCCCGGTTCGGAAACGCCGACCACGGCCGATCTCTTCGGCAGCGGTCTCTATCTGGTGGACGCCCGCTTCAACACTCCCCCCGGAGCAAATGTAAACTACGAAGTCACCCGGGTCGCTAAATAATAAGTTGTTAAAACAGGTGCCAGGCGTTGACGAAGCGTTTTTTTGCTTGAATCGCCTGGCACCTATTGGGTTATAATGGAGCCATGAAATTTAGGGGGTAATTAGAATATGGATATCATCATTGCCGACGAACGCGCCTTACTGTTCCAGGAACAGTTGACCATGGACCAGGCTGAAGGGCGGGCCTGGAGCCAAAAGGTGGAGGCCTTTGGCAGCGTGGAGAAGATGACCAGTTTCATCCGCCGACCGAAAGACACCGATTTTGAGCTAACTTATAAGGAGCACCGTTTCCAACCCTTCTGGCATATCGAATGCCAGGCGCGTTACGTTTACGAGCGCCAGCGCGAATATCCCATCACTTTAAGCGGTTCCGAAATCAAGACTGTCACCATCGACGGCCATGAATACCCGGCCGACCAGGGCAGTATACGGCTGACGGCCGTAGAACATTGCCGCGAAGAGCCACGCCGTGAAGTTTTCATCGACGGTATAACGGGTGAGTACAAGCAGGACTATAATAATTACCTGCAATATCCGGCCAACGTTTTGCCCCTGGACCAAATAGATGATTTGTCCCAGAAAAACATCATCCTGGTGCCGCCCAAATCCAAGGCCACAGTGGTGTTGCGAGACGTTTTGTTGGATGTCCTCAAAAGCATCCAAGCCGACCATATCCTCGAGGACCAGGTCGAGATCAAGCGCCTCGATTTGTATTACCGGCCGGTCTACGCCTTCCAATATCGCTGGCATTCCAAAGAAAAGGAAGCCGTGCTGGAGATGGACGCCTTGACCGGGACTTTGCATAGTAACGGCACTACCTATCAGCGGTACATGGGCCAGATCCTGGATGCCGACTTCCTCTTCGACGTGGGCGCGGAGACCGTTGGCCTTTTCATCCCCGGCGGCGGCATTGCCGTTAAGCTGGCCCGTAAAGGCTACGATATGGCTCGAAGCGACAGCGACTAGGTGACCTTCACCTCTCGAGGATTTCGGACACGAAGGCCCTATATTCACTTGGGCTAGTAAATTGCTCTCCTACAAATTTCCGATCCACAAGCGATCCCTTTCGCTCACCGAGCCACTCTAAATAATTAGAATACGGCCAATCCTCTAGCCTTGGTACCAAACCATCTGCTACCGGGTTTGTGCAATCGGCATCCCCAGGTGACAGTCACCTAAATCTCGCCAACCATCCCGTTACCAAGCGGTAACCGATCCGTTTCCGCGCGGCCGCCCACTTTCTTTTATAGTGCTTTCGCGAGTACAGACATCCGCTATCCACATTATCTTCAAACAAGGAGACAAAATTATGGCACAACCACTTTCTAAACTGGACTGGGAAACCAAAGGTCTCAAAATCTTCCCTATCTTCACCGTCTTTGGTTGGTTGACGATCATGATCACCGTCCTGATCGCCCTCCTCGTCCTTAGCCCAACCGGGGCTTCCTATTGGGGTGACAATGCTAAGGCCATTCGGGATGGGGCCGAGATCGGTTCTCCCCTGCTCGGCCAGCTCACCACCATCCAATGGTGGCCCAAGTTCTTGGTCTCCCTGGCCATCCTCGGCATCGCTTCATTCATGACCGGCATCGCCCTGGAGTTCGCCGCCATCACAGTCGCCCTGACCGTCATCATCCGCACGCTCCAGCACCAGGAAAAGACCCTACGCAGCTTCATCCGCGCTCGAGCAGCCGCCTGATTTCCTCCTGCCTTCCCTGAAACCCCTCCTTCCTATTAGGAGGGGTTCGCCCTTTTTCGCTGCCGGCCGGTTATTCAGCCAATTATCGTCCACCGATCTGCTAACCCGGTCTTTTCGTTCCAATTCAGTAACTACCAATACTGGCAAAATCAGCAAAGCCCCATTAAGATATAAACAAGCATCAAACCCAAGACAGTACGGAGCAGGAGCACCGACGATGTCACAAACCTCAATAGCCGAACACCAGCGTCTGGCCGAACATCATGCTCGCCAGGCCAACTGGCGAAAATGGGGACCTTACCTCAGCGAAAGAGCCTGGGGCACGGTCCGCGAAGATTACAGTCCCCACGGCGAGGCCTGGGACTACTTTCCTCACGACCATGCCCGCAGCCGGGCTTATCGTTGGAATGAAGACGGCCTGGCTGGCATCAGCGATCGCCACCAACATCTCTGTTTCGCTATTGCTCTGTGGAACGGCCGCGACTCCATTTTGAAAGAACGTCTTTTCGGGCTCACCGGCCCGGAAGGCAATCACGGCGAAGATGTGAAAGAGTGTTACTTCTATCTGGACAACACGCCAGTCCATAGCTATATGAAGATGCTCTACAAATATCCTCAGAGAGCCTTTCCATATGAACAACTACTGGAAGAAAATCGCCGCCGTGGCCGCGAGGCGGACGAATTCGAGCTGATCGACACGGGCATCTTCGACGAGGATCGCTACTTCGATGTCACTGTCGAATATGCCAAAGTGAACCAGGATGACATCTTGATCCAGCTAACCGTCGCCAATCGTGGGCCCGAAGCGGCCGCCCTCCACCTGCTGCCCACCCTGTGGTTTCGTAATACCTGGAGCTGGGGTTACCCGGCCGGTCCCATGAACGACGTCGCCGGCAAACCTTCCCTCAGTATGGGTGACGGCCCAGCCGGCGTCTCCATTGTAGAAGCCAATCATCCAGCCGCCGGCGCTTTTGCGCTCTATGCTGGTGGCGCCCCCGAAATATTATTCACCGAGAACGAAACCAACCAGGAGCGGCTTTTCGGTTCAGCCGACGATTCAGCCGCTGGCTCAGTCTACGTCAAAGACGCCTTTCACCGCTACGTGGTCGACGGTGAGGCGGGGGCCATCAACCCTGCCCGGGAAGGCACCAAGGCGGCCGCCTGGTATCGCCAAAGCATAGATTCCAGGTCAACTGTTGTATTTCGGCTTCGCCTATCCAGTCAGGTTTTGCAAGAACCCTTTCGAGCTTTTGAGGCCATCGTCGACCAGCGCCGACAAGAAGCTGACGAATTCTACGCGACCATCCAGCCTCCGGAGTTGGACGATGACGCCCGCCTTGTCCAGCGCCAATCCTTTGCCGGTCTGCTGTGGAGCAAACAACTCTATTACTACGATATACCCCAGTGGCTCAAGGGCGATCCTGGCCAACCGCCGCCGCCTTCCGTCCGCAGGTACGGGCGCAATGCCGGCTGGACCCATCTAAACAACTTCGACATCATCTCCATGCCGGACAAGTGGGAATATCCTTGGTACGCCGCCTGGGACTTGGCTTTCCATACATTGCCGCTGGCCCTGCTTGACCCCGACTTCGCCAAACGGCAACTGACCCTCATGACCCGTGAGTGGTATATGCATCCAAATGGCCAATTACCGGCTTACGAATGGGCCTTTGGCGATGTGAACCCACCTGTCCATGCCTGGTCGACCTGGCGCGTCTACCAGATTGATGCCCACCATAATGGCACGCCCGATCGCGTCTTCCTGGAAAGGATCTTCCACAAGTTGCTGCTCAACTTCACCTGGTGGGTCAATCGAAAAGACGCCGATGGCAACAATATTTTCCAGGGTGGTTTCTTGGGCTTGGACAATATCGGCGTCTTTGATCGCAGCGCCGCCTTGCCTGTCGACGGTCACCTTGACCAAGCCGATGGAACAGCCTGGATGGCCTTTTATTGCCTAGCCATGCTCCAGATCTCCCTGGAGTTAGCCAAAGAGAATCCCGTCTACCAGGATATGGCAACTAAATTCTTCGAACACTTTTTACGCGTCGCCCACGCCATGACCGAGGCCGGTCGCCTGGGAGAAGGCTTGTGGGATGAGGAGGACGGCTTCTTTTATGATGTTCTGCACACTTCTGATGATCGCACCATTCCCTTGAAGGTGCGCTCTTTGGTGGGCTTATTACCTTTGTTCGCCGTGGTGGTCCTGGAACCAACTGTCCTGGACCAGATGAACGATTTTGACCGCCGCTTGCATTGGTTCGTCGAAAACCGGCCCGAGCTAAGTGGGAACATGGCTAGCGTGGACTTGCCCGGCGTAGGCCAGCGCCGTTTGTTGGCCATCCTGACCCCTGAGCGGCTGGTCCGCATCTTACAGCGTATGCTCGACGAAGATGAATTCTTGTCGCCTTACGGCATCCGGTCACTCTCCAAGCATCATCAAGAGCATCCTTACACCTTTCGCCTTGGCGCCGAAAGCTATGTCGTCGATTACCAACCGGCCGAATCCCGCACCTGGCTCTTCGGCGGCAACTCCAACTGGCGCGGGCCCATCTGGTTTCCGATCAACTACCTTATCGTTGAATCTCTACGGACATTCCACCGCTATTATGGCGACGAGCTCAAGGTTGAGTGCCCATCCGGTTCTGGCCAGATGATGACCCTGGCCCAGGTGGCCGAAATGCTTTCCGGCCGGCTCCAACAAATCTTTAGGCGCGATAGCGCCGGGCACCGGCCCGTTTACGGCCGGCAGGGCGCATTTAAAGAGGATATCCACTGTCGCGATCACCTGCTCTTTTATGAATATTTCCACGCCGATAACGGCGCTGGACTGGGCGCCAGCCACCAAACAGGCTGGACAGCCCTGGTTTCTAATCTCATCCAGGAAAGTGCACGAAATCGTGTGCAGGATCGCGCTCGCGATCTCGCGCAGTGTCTATAATGGATGAAACCATATCAAATAATAGGAGAAAATCATGCTAAAAAAACAATTCATCAAATCTCGCAAGGTCGCTAAAGTCACTTTTGAATTAACGAAAGCCGAATTGCCCGCTAGAGCCAAGGCTGATAGTGTCGTATTGGTCGGTGAATTCAACAATTGGGATCCGGCCGCCTCGCCCATGGCCTATAGCAAAAGGAAAAAAGCCTTCTGGATCACCCTGGAACTGGAACCGGGCCGAGCCTACCAATTCCGCTACTTCGTCGACAACGAATTATGGTGCAACGATTGGCAAGCTGATGCCTACATTCCCAGCGGCATGGGCCAGGATAATTGCGTCGT